>NZ_JBEZIH010000024.1:0-27167 GCF_040650935.1 Streptomyces sp. NPDC048565 | reverse complement strand
CCCCAACACGGTCGTCGCCAAGAACCCGGCCAACTTCACCGACGACGACTTCGGCCCCAACACGGTCGTCGCCAAGAACCCGGCCAACTTCACCGACAGCGACTTCGAGATGCTGTCGCACGAGCTGACCGCCGCGTAATTCCCGTCCGCCGCCGGCAGCAGTAACCCACGCGGCGGTCGACAATCCCAGGGTCGGCCCGGGCCCTAACCCGGGCCGACCCGTCGTCCCCCGTTGCCGCACGCACCTCGCCGCGCCGCCGCAATCCTGGAGCCCGCGTGACTTCTCCCCCCGCCACCAACCGCAGCATCGCAAGACTGTGGGCAGCAAGCGCGCTGTCCGCCGGGTCGACCTGGGTCATGCAGATCAGCCTGTTCATCCAGGTGCTGCGCGACTCGTCCCCGGCCGGCCTCGCGGCGGTACAGCTAATCGGCACGGTGCCCGCGCTGGCCTTCATGATGGTGGCCGGAACCCTCTCCGACCGGATGGACGTACGGCGACTGGCGATCGGGTCCATGGTCGCGCAGGCCCTGTGCCTGCTGGCCATGGTGCTCGTCCTGGATGGCGGGATCTGGATCACCGCGGTCTTCTACGGCCTCCAGGGGCTCAGCAACACGTTCTGGCCGCCGGCTCGCCAGCAGTGGCTGTACGGTGTGGTCCCGCCGGAAGCCAGGCCCCTCGCCAACGCCAGGATGGGCTCTGTCAGCGGAACGATGACGGTCGTCGGCGCCTCGCTCGGCGGAGTGCTGTCCGCCTGGAGCCCCATCGGCGGCATGGCCGTCGCCTGCGTCCTCCAGATCCTGGCCGCCCTGCCGCTGATGATGCAGGCCAAGAGCCCTCTTCCGTACGCGGAACCCGTCGCAAAGGGCGCCGGGGAAGCCGATGCGCCTGAACCCCTGCGCAAGGAGATCGCCACCGGGGTACGGGTGCTGCGAGACCTGCCGCTGGCGCGGTCCGTCGTCTGGATCGGCATCGCCTGGGGATGCATAGGCGGGGCGTACGACGTCCTTCTCGCCGCCTACGCCACCGGCTCCCTGGGCGGCAGCGGCACCGTGCTCGGCGCCCTGTACGTCGTGGACGGCGTCGCGGTGATCCTCGGTACCGTCCTGGCCGCTAGGATCGCGCTCCGGTACCACCTGCCCGCCTACGCCGGGGCCTACATCTTTCAAGGTCTGGCCTGGGGGTCGTTCTTCCTGGTCGGCCATCCCATCGTCGCCATCGCTGTCCTCGGCGTGATGCGGCTGGCCAGCGGCGTGATCATCGCTCTGGACACCACCCTCCTGCTGGAGACCGTCCCCGCAGGGCTGCGCGGACGGGTCTCGAGTATCCACATGACCACCTACAGCGGGATGGCCCGACTCTCTCTCGCACTCTTCGGCGGCCTCCTCGCGGTCTCGGACGTGCGCACTGTAGGCGTCTGCACCGGCGTCGCGTCCGTGGTGCTCGGCGCCGTGTGGTGGTTGCGCCGCGACCGTGACGCCGAGCGGCTCTACACGACCGGCGGACCGGAGAAGCTGCCCGCCGCCACCTAATCACCCTTGCGGGCGCACCCTGCGCGCCTTCCCGTCCAATCCGCACACCGACACCGCAAACCCAGTCGTACACCCATGTCCGTGTCCAGCCCCGGGAGGGACCGTGACCACCACCACCGACACCGTCCTGCAGCTCCTGGCCCAGCGGGCCAGCTGCCGTAACTTCACCACCGAGTCGGTCGATGACACGCTCGTGCACCACGTGCTGGACGCCGCTGTCAGGGCGCCCACCGCGTTCAACTTCCAGCCCTACTCCTTCGTCGTCGTCCGGGACCCGGAGCAGCGCGCCGGGCTCGCCCGGATCGCCGGCGGCCAGCGCCATGTACTCGCCGCACCGGTGTTCGTGGTGGTATGCGCAGACCTGCGCAGGATCGAAGATCTGTGTGAGATGCAGGACCTGCTGATCTCCAGCGAGCACCCGGACGCCCTCATCACCTCAGTCATCGACGCCTCCATGGCGGGGATGTGCGCGACCCTGGCGGCGGAGTCCCTCGGCCTAGGCTCGGTGCTGGTGGGCGGCATCCGCAACAACCCGGGTGCGGCCGTAGAACTGCTGGGCCTGCCGGTCGGCGTATTCGCCCTGTTCGGCCTGTGCCTGGGCCGACCCGCCGCCGTGAGTCCGACTCCCCGGCCGCGCCTGCACACCGCCCTGACGGTCCACCACGAGCGGTACGACACGGAGCCTCGCTCCCTCCCGTCGCCCCCCGAGGCCACCGGCCTCACCAGCCCGTCGGGAGAGGTCGCCGACGATGAGCGGGCGGCCTGGCGCGCCCAGATCGACAAGGGCACCCGCAGCCTCAGCCGCCGTAGGGCCCCGGTCTGGCGGAAACCAGTGGCCGAGGCCGTACTGGAGCACCCGCGACCCTGACGACGGCCTGACAGCGGGTTCCACGCACCATCCGCCGGTCGGTCGCCGGCACATCGAACGAGACACGAAGGGGGCGGCATGTGCCGCATCATCGGACACCTGGGAGCGCGCCCCTCTGCCGAGCGCCTGCGCGCGGCGGCCGGACTCCAGCAAGCGGGCGGCCCGGACGGCCAGTACTTGGTGACCAGGGACAGCTGGGCACTGGGTGTGAACCGGCTCGCCGTCATGGCCCCGCAGGGCGGCCGCCAGCCGTACAGCCTGGGCAGGGGCATCCACGTCGTCTACAACGGCGAGATCTACAACCACCGCGAACTGCGCGTACGGCTCACCGACTTCGGCTACCGCATCGACGACGAATGCGACGGCGCCGTCCTGCCCGCGCTCTACAATCACTACGGCGACTCCTTCGCCGAGCACCTGGACGGTATGTTCGCGGTCGCGGTCATCGACGTCCGCAGTGCCCCCCGGCTGGTCCTCGCCACCGACGGCGCCGGCATGAAACCGATCTACTACCACTGGGACCGAATCGCCGGCAGCCTCCTTTTCGCCTCTGAGCTGCCCGCGCTCCTCGCTCTGCCCGGCGTGCCCCGCACACCGCGGCCAGCCGGCCTGGATGACTACCTCACGACCAAGACGCCCTTCGGGGAAGAGACGGTGTACGAGGGCGTGCTGGCGTTGCCCGCCGCCGCCACTCTGGTTTTCGGCCCCGATCGGGGCGCGCGGTTGGTGCGGCGCGGTCCCGGGCACCTGCAGCCGGGGCCCGGGGAACCGGACGCCCGCCCCACGACCCTGGAAGCCGCTGGTGCCCACGTCCAAAAGCTGCTGCGCGCCGAGATAGGACGGCTGGCGGAAGCGGACGCGCCCGTGTGCGCCGTGGTCAGCGGCGGGCTGGACTCCAGCCTGGTCACCGCACTCCTCGCCGAGCGGATTCCCGCCCTGCACAGCTTCACCATCTGCTACCGCGGCACCTGGCCGTTCGACGAGCGCGACTTCGCCGCAGAGGCCGCCCGGCACGCCGGGACGGTGCACCACGAGGTAGAAGCCGACCCTACGGAGTTCGCGACACTGCTTCCCGAGGTGGTGGCGCGGCTTGGACAGCCCAACGCCGATCCCATCACCGTCAGCAGCTACGCCCTGTTCCGTGCGATCCGGGAGTCCGGTTTCACAGTCGCCCTCACCGGGGACGGCGCGGACGAGGTGTTCCTCGGCTACCGGCGCATGCAGCAGGCCCTGGTCGGCAGCGCAGACTGGCAGGACGCCTATGTCGACTCCTTGGCCGCCGTACCCGGCTCGCTGCGCGCAGAGCTCTACAGCGCTGAGTACCGGGACTGGCTGTGCGTTGCCGGGAGCAGCGAGGACCGGCTGCGCGGCAGGCTCGGGCAGCGACTAGCCGCCACCTCGGCGTCTGCGCCCGGCTCGAACGCACTGGCCGCCCTGACCGCCCTGGAGCTGGACGAGCGGCTTCCCGCCTACCACCTGCGCCGGGTCGACCACCTGTCCATGGCGCACGGCGTGGAAGTGCGCCTGCCGTTCTGTCAGCCCGGAGTCCAGCGAGCGGCAACGGCGCTGCCGCAGGAATGGAAGCTCACCGCGCACAAGGACAAGCTCGCCCTGCGGGCCGCTGCCCGAGGCCTGATCCCCGACAGTGTGCTGAGCCGCCCCAAGCAGCCGTTCACGCTGCCGATCACCGCGATGTTGCGCAGGGGGCTGCCCTTGATGGAGTACGCCCGGGACGTCTTGTCTCCGGCTGGGACACGCCGCGACGGGCAGCTGGACCCAGCTGCTGTGGAGCGGCTGCTACGGCGACAGGAGGATCGGCCGGACGACACCGCGGCCCTGGCGGTGTGGGCGCTGACGGTCCACCGGACGTGGCGCGACCAACTGGGGTCCGCCGGTTTCGCCAACGCGCAGGCCGCCTGATGGTCGGCCACCTCGCGACGGCACACGGCAGTCCCAGCGCCACCCTAGTGCTGCCCGCCAAGAACCTCGCCGACGAATCCGAGGACCCGGAATTTCTCCTATCCGAACTCGCCCACATACGGGACGGCCTGCTTCGGGCCGGCCGGGGGGACATCACCAAGATCGCGCTGATCGGGCCCTCCAGCCGTCCCGACCACGAGCTGGACTACCGCTTCGTACAGATGCTGCCAGGGCCCGAGCCGGCCTTCGAACTCCGGGGCAGCTGCGGGCACTCCATTCTGGCCGCCTGCTCGGCGGCGAGCCGGTCGGGCGAGCTCCCGCCGCTCCACTCGGGCCAGCGTATCCGCGTCAACGTCCTGAACAACGGCGACAGCGTCGAGTGCTCGGTAGAAGCGACTGGCAACGGCCAGGAGCGGCTCAGCGCTTCCTTCCTGCTTCGCCCGCCCGTTCCGCTCGGCGACCTGCTGCTGTTCGGCTCCCCGAGGACCGAACTGCCCCACCGGGACGCTGTCGTCGAGGTGACGGCGGCCTCCATGGGCAACCCGTACGTCTTCGTCCGCGCGGCGGACTTCGGAGTCTGCGGACCGGAGGACCTCTTCGCGGACGACTACGCCCTGTTCTCGGCCCTCTCGGAGGTCAGGCGCACCGCGCAGGACGCGCTCGGATGGCCGTCCGGGGTCTTCCCGAAGATCGCAGCCCTCCTGCCGCTGGGCCCCGGGAGCCTCGCCGCACGCGCCATCTCTGTCCCGTCCTGGCACCCCACGCTGGCATTGACCGGCGCGGTGTGCCTTGCCGCGGCGACCTGCGTCCCGGGCACACTGCCGCACCAGCTCGCCGGCGCGGGCAACGGCGGGCACCTGCGGGTCCGTACACCGGGCCGGTGGGCAACCGTCACGACCCGCACCGAGGGCGCCGTACCGGCGCTGACCGAAGTCGGGGTCCGCGGCACCACCGTCACCTACCACGGGCCCGCGCGGATCATCGCGCCAGCCCCTTCCGGAAACCGAGCGAGGCCACAGCAATGACGACGACGCCGGATACGTACGACCTAGTGGTGCGGGGCGGGGCCGCGGTCCTTCCGGACGGTGTGCGCCACGCGGACATCGCCGTCCGGGACGGCCGCGTGGCGGCGGTGCTCCCGGCAGGCACCGCCGGTGCCTCGACCCGCTCGGTGGACGCGACCGGACGCTGGGTACTGCCCGGCCTGATCGACTCACACGTGCACTTCCGCACCCCCGGCCTGACGCACAAGGAGGACTGGCCCAGCGGCTCCCGCGCCGCCGTCGCCGGTGGAGTCACCACGGTCATCGACATGCCCAACACCGTCCCGCCGCTGTTCGGCCCAGAGGACCTGGCTGCCAAGAAGGAGCTGGTGGAGGGAGCCAGCCTGGTGGACTACCGCTTCCACGTGGGGGTCGACCCGGCGCGTCCCGGTCGGCTCAAGGAGTTCGGCGGCACGGACGCCGGGTCAGCGAAGGCATTCCTCGCGGGCCACCACACTGCCCCGCATGTCCTGCACGGGGAGCCGGCGTTGCGCGAGCTTTTCCACGCGGCGGGGGAGGCGGGACTACAACTAGTGTTCCACGCCGAGGCGGGTGAGGTCTTCCGGCTGCTGGACGACTGGAAGGGAGAGCCCCGGCAGTGGGCAGACTACGAAAGCCGCCGTCCCCGCACCGGTGCGATCGTCGCCGTGGCCCGGCTGGTCGAGCTTGTGCAGGAGTACGGGGTTCCCGCCCACATCCTGCACGTGTCCACCCGCGAGGAGGCCGACCTGCTCACTGCGGCCGCCGCGGCGGGGCTGCCCCTCACGTTCGAGGTCACCGGACATCACCTGTCCTTCACCGTGGACGACACCCGGAGCCTCGGCGCCCGCATCCGCCTCAGTCCCGCAATCCGCGACCGCGCGGACCAGAACCGGTTGTGGGAGGCCGTACTGGACGGCCAGGCGGCCACGGTCGGCAGCGACCACGCGCCGCACCCGCTGGCGGACAAGCTCAAGCCCGTCGCCGCCGCCCCACCCGGCCTGCCCGGCGTGCAGGAGTTGCTGCCGGCCCTGTTCAGCGGCATGACGCGGCACCGCCCGGAGGCTGCTCCCGCGGAGCTGCTGCGCACGGTGGCCCTGGTGCTGGCGGAGCGTCCGGCGCGGCTGTTCGGCCTGGCCGACCGCAAGGGCCGCATCGTCACCGGCGGCGACGCGGACCTAGTCGTCTTTGACGCCGACGCTCTGTGGGTGCTCGCCGAGAGCGAAATCCGGAGTCTCTGCGGCTGGTCCGCCTATCAGGGCAGGACCTTTCGCGGCCAGGTCGACTGGACCGTACGGCGGGGCGAGGTGGTCTACCGACGCGCAGCCGGCGGCGCCGAGTTCGGCCGGCCGACGGGTCGGTACCTGCCCTGGCACGCGACCGCCACCGACACCGCCTGAGACGACCAACCACTGATCAGCAAGGAGAAGCGAATGGCAGACACCACGCAGCGCAGTGCGGACCTGCTCGATTTGATCGGGCGCGACGTGCTGCTGGCCCAGATAGACGAACGCAGGCCCCGGATCTGGCGCGGCATCGCGACGTCACCGACCCTGTTCACCTGGGACGACCTCAACAACCTGCTGTCCCGGCACCCCCTGGAGCCCTCCCGCCTCAGGTTGGCACGGGACCGCAGCACCATCCCGCACGAGAGCTACACCGTTCAGCGGGCCCGCTCCCGGGGGATCAGGAACATCGTGCCGGAAGCCCTCCACGGGCACCTCGCCGAGGGCGCGACCCTCGTGCTGAACGCGGTCGACGAACTGCACGACGACACCGAGCGCACCGCCGCGGACCTGGAACGCCTGCTGGGCTCCAATGTGCTGACCAACCTCTACGGAAGCTGGACCGGCACCCAAGGCTTCGGCCTGCACTTCGACGACCAGGAGGTCGTCGTCGTGCAGCTGTCGGGACGCAAGCGCTGGCGGTACTACCCGCCGACGCGCACCGCGGCGCTGCTGCACGACGTGGTCCGCCCGCCGAAGCCCGTGGGGGAGCCGTACGCCGACGTGGTCCTGGAGGAGGGAGATGTGCTGTTCCTGCCCAGGGGCTGGTGGCACGGCGCTTCGGCCAGTGAGGGGACGCACTCACTGCACCTCACGTACTCCATCATCCCCATCACCGGCGTTGACTTCTTCCGCTGGTTCGTCCGGTCGTTGCCTGCGGAGGAGGTTTTCCGTGTCGACCTTCCGGTGCGTGGCAGCACAGAGGAGCGGGACGCCCACGTGCGGCGGATGCGGGAGGTGCTGGCGGAGATGCTCGCCCGGCCGGGGCTGACCGATCAGTTCCTCGACACCTTTGCCGCCCGCGACAGCCGCCGGATGTACACCAACCTGCCCTCGGCGGTCGATGCGGTCACGGCCTCCGGCGCGTCGGCGGCCGCCCCAGGCGTCCTGCCTGCAACGCTCCGGCTGTCGTACGCCCGGGGCCGGATCGTCGAGGGAGGCGCCGCCGAGCGCCCGGTTTATGCGGCGGCCGGTTATGAGTGGGAGGTCGGCACGGCCCGTCGCCTGGCCCTGAAGGCGCTGTGGGACGGCGCCTGGCACAGCACGCAGGAAGTCCGCGACATCGTGGGTGAGGAGGCATGGCCGCGTACCACAGTCTTCCTCGCGGACCTGGTACACCGCGGCCTGGTCGCCGGTACGGACGACCCGGCAGGCGAACCCCCCACCGGCTGAGCCCTCTCTGGTGGGCCGGCCCATGACGGTCGGCGGGGGGCCGGTCCGATACCGGTTGTACCGGTACGAAGGCGCCAACCGGCGAGGATTCGAGCCGACACTTCCCGGCAACGCGTCCACCACCGGATCGATCACTGCGGCAGCAAAAGCGTGGCACCGGTCGTGTGCGGTCGCAATTCAACTGCGCCGTGCCGGTGCCGCGTCGTTCTCCACCCTGCTGAGATCCAGTGGCTGCGCACCTACGACGACGAAGTGCCGGCATGGCTTAAGGAGGCAGCCGCTCAGCACAAGGCGAGCCCTGCCCAACAGCAGGAGGTGCCCCGTGTCCTGACGGATGAGGAACTCGACTCCTGCGAGGAGCCGGAAGCCGTGATGCAGTCCTGGCTCGATGCCGTTAAGGAGCACCGGGGCTCCTTCTACGACCAGGTCGAGTACGCGGTCATCAGGTCGCGTCACCGCACCGATCCCCTGGTGCGCCAGGTACGCGCCCACATCGTGCTCAGCCACTACGAACAGCCCGTGGCAGCCGATGCGCTCGTGCGGTTGTGCGGTTGTGCGGAGACGACCCCGCTCGCTGGCGCGCTGTGGCCCAAGCGCTGGGCTCGAAGTCGCCGGACAGGTTCGATGAAACCTTCGGGCAGTTCATCGACCGCATGACCTGACGAGGACCGCGGACGGGTTGGTGACGAGCACGGCGACGCCTTCCCGCGCGGGCACGCCATCTACCTCGCACGCCTCGCCGAAGCCCATCTCGCCCTGGGCGACATCGATGCCGTCGTCGACACCGCCCACACCGCTGTGGCCCGCATGAACGGTGTCACCTCCGCACGCGGCACCAGCACCTTGAACGACCTCCGGCAGAAACTCGGACGTCGCCGCGGCGTATCCGTGGTCGCCGACTTCCTCAACTACACCGCTGGCTGACGGCGTGACCCGCGTCTGGCTACGTGGCGGCCGGGACGGGCTCGGTGAGGCGGTCCAGCCGCGTGTAGAGGGCCTGTACGAGACGGGCACGGTTCTGGGCGCAGCGGGCCGTTCCTTCAAGCGGGGCGGAGAGGCGGCCGTCGGCTTCGCGGAGGACGACTTCGGCGAGGGCCCCGCGGCCGTCGCTCTTGGGCAGGGCGGCGGCGTGGCGCCGGACGTCGGCGGCCACGGCGCGAGCGTGCCCGGTGAGTTGGAGGGCGATCTGCTCGTAGTCGCTGGGGGCGAGGTCCGGGTCGTTCCACGCGAGGACGGCGATCACGAGGGCTTCGTGCGGGGCGCGGTCCAGAGGCAGTTCGGCCTCGATGAGCCCCTGGGGGTCGTGGAGCACGACGTAGGTGTCGCTCATCGGGTGCCCGCCGCGGCGTCGTCCTGGCCGTGGTCGCCGGTGTGGGCGTCCGGGGCCTGGACTGCCAGGAAGCGGGCGTAGCCGCGGTCGGCGCGTTCCAGCAGCGTCGGGGAAGGCCGGCCGAAGTCGGGCGGCCGGAAGGCCGCGGCCTTCCGGCTGGGGGTCGGCGGGTGTGGGTGCGCTCATAGGGCACCGCCTCCGTTGCTGGGGTGTCGGTGTCGTTCGACGCTACGGAGACCGCCGCCCGTTCTTCAACGCGATTGCGGGTAATTGCGGAACTTCACTCCAGGGCGTCCATCGCGGCCGTGATGAGGGCGCGGGCGTCGTCGCCGTAGACGGCCATCTCCGCAAGGCCGGCGAACGCCTTCATGTAGTCGGCGAGCTCGCGCGGCTGCGTCACCTTGATCTCCGCCGTCAGCGTCTCCACCACGGCGCTGGTGTCGTCGTGGACGTAGAACGCTTCCAACGGCCACACCGTGCGCTGCGCGGTGAGCTTGACTCTGTCGGGGATCTTGGAGCTGTCGAGGTCAGGTGCCCAGGGTTCGCCAGGATTTCGGTCGGGGTAGCTCGCGCTGGTCGAGGTAGTTCTGGAAGGCAGTCGGTCGGCGGGGTGCAGGTGCGTCCTCAGCCGGTGGCAGTCTGCTGAGGCGCTCGATGTTGACGGCGATGGCCGTCAGGACGTGTTGGATGTGGGCTTTTCCCTGTCCTCGGTAGCGGCAGCGTCGCATGCCGTGTCCGTGGGCGAATTCGTTGACTGTTCCCTCCACTCCGGAGCGGATCGCGTAGCGGGTCTTCCAATCGGGTGTCTGTTGCTCGGTGCGGACGCGGAGTTGCAGGTCACGGAGTTCTCGTGGGGGAAAGCCCACGGTGCGGGCACTGTCGGCGGTGGTGGTGCACTGGGAGCGGGCCGGGCAGGGCCGGCACTGGCTCTTGGTGAACCTGGCCACGATCAGCGGGGCCGCAGTGGGTGAGGATGTTGGGTAGGGGCCGTGCCAGCCCTGGCTGACCTGGCCCTGGGGGCAGGTGACCTGCTGGCGGTCGTAGTCGATGTGGAAGTCGTCGCGGGCGAAGCCCTCGCCTCGGCGGTGCTGGCGGGTGGGGTTGCCTGGCAGTGGTCCGGTGACGGCGACCTTGTGTTCTCGGGCGGCTTGTTCCAGGTGGGGCAGGGAGGTGTAGCCGCTGTCGACGAGATGCTCGGCGGGCAGCAGGCCGCGACGGGCCAGGCGCGTGTGGATGCCGGGCAGAGCCTTGCTGTCGTGTGTGGTGGCCGCTGTGGTGGCCACGTCCGTGATCACGTTGGGGCTGTCGGGAGCACAGGTCTCGGTCAGGTGAGCGGAGAACCCCTTCCAGCTGATGATGTGTCCATGGCGTGCATAACGGGCCGAGGTGTCGTAGGGAGAGACGACCGCCCGGGACGAGGGCGGCAGCCCGGGCCCGCCTTCCGTCTCGGCGGTTCGCCAGCGCAGGTGTCCTGCGGCGTCATGGTGGTAGTTCTGCGAGATGATCTGGCGCAGGGCCTGGACGCGAGGGCCGGACGCGCGGTCCGCTCCGTGCTGGTAGAGGTGTTCCAGGAGCCGGACGGCATCGTTTCCGGCGGCAAGGATCCTGGTCTTGGGCTTGGTGGGGTTCTTGCCCAGGCGGGCTGGCCGCCCGTAGCGGCGTCCCCAGTCCTCGCCGACCAGCTCGTCCAGCAGGTGAGGGGCTGTGCCGGCAACTTCTTCCAGTGCGGCGCGGACCGCCTCGGTGATCAGCTCCAGGCGGGTCAGGTCCCGCACCAAGGCCAGGACGTGGGTGGAGTCGGTTCGCTGCGTGGTGCGCTCGCGCACCAGTCCGGCCTCCTTGAGGCGGGCCAGCGCAAGGTCGAGGAGTCGGTCAGCACGGTCATCTTCGGCGAGACGGTCGCGGAAATCGGCCAGCACGCTGTGGTGGAAGCCGGGGTCATCCAGCTCCATGGCCATCGCGTACTTGAAGTCGATGCGGCAGCGGACCGCCTCGGCGGCCTGCCGGTCCGACAGGCCGAGCAGGAACTGCAGCACACAGACGGTGGCCAGTTGAGCAGGCGAGAGACCCGGACGTCCGTCACGCGGGTACCAGTCGGCGAAGTCCTCGTCGCACCACAGCCCGTCCAGCCGATCGCGCAACCACATCGCCGTCGTACCACCCGGGTTGCTCGCCCGCGCGATCCGCGCAGTCAGAGACGGTACGTGCTCACCGGAACGCGGGCGCAGGGACAACGGGCACCTCGACAGCTGCATCGGTCATCGGGACCACCCGAGCATGCCCGCTGATCATGCTGGCCCACTGGGAAACTCCAAGATCCCCGACAGAGTCAAGCTGAGTCCTTCCTCGCGCCGGTGAGAAGCACGGGCGCCGCCCCGTTGCGGAGTCGCGCCCGGCGGCGGGGCGTCGTACACAGGGACCATGAGCGAGAACCAGACGTCGTGGCATCCGGGCGAGGTCGTACCGGAGAGCGGGATCTACGAGTGCGACTGCGGCGCAGGGCATCACTGGAGCACCGACGTGAAGGGCCACCGCTTCCCACCCCTCCCGGAGGGCTGCTCCGGGGCCGCGTGGACGCTTCGGACGGACGCGCACCCCACCTCCTGATACTCCAGGCACTTCACCACCCAAGAGGGGGCCAGCGTGGTCCTGAGACCCCCGGTGGAGCCGATGCTCGCGCGGGCCCGTGAGAGCCTCCCGCCGCTTGGCACCGGGCCCGTCCGGATGGCGGTTCAGCCCAAGTTCGATGGGTTCCGGGCGCTCCTCTACACCCCTCTTCGCGCGGGCGATCCGGTGCTGTTGCAGACCCGGCGCGGGGCGCTCGTCCAGGACCGGTTCCCTGACCTGACCGCCGCTGCACGCAGCCTGCCGAACGCTCTCGTCCTCGATGGCGAGCTGGCCGTCCTCGACCACGACGGGCAGCTCAGCTTTACCGCCCTGCAACGCCGCGCGACCGCCGGCCGCAACGCCCGCGCCCTGGCCGCCGAAATGCCTGCTCACTTCATCGCGTTCGACGTCCTGCAGAGCGACGGCCAAGAGCTGCTGGACGAGCCGTTTACGCGCCGCCGCGAGGTCCTGGAAGAGCTGTTCGCGGGCCACCGGCTGGGACCGCCGTGGACGTTGTGCCCGTCGACCACGGACCCTGCGGTAGCGGGGGAGTGGCTGCGCGAGTGGACCGACGTCCCCGGCGTCGAAGGTGTCGTGGTCAAGAGTCTGACGGGCCGGTACCGACCAGGCGTGCGCGGCTGGTCCAAAGTCCGCCGCAGAAACACCACCGAAGCACTTATCGGCGGCGTCACCGGCTCCCTGCACCACCCCCAAGTTCTGCTGCTGGGCCGCTACGACACCACCGGCCGCCTACGGCTGGTAGGCAAGACCACCCCGCTGAAACCCAGCCCGGCCCGCGACGTCGCCGACCACCTCACCGCAGCCGGCCCGGACCACCCCTGGACCGGCGTCCGCTTCGCCGCGTCCTGGAACAGCCGCACCCCACTGGAGCCGGTCCTGGTCGACCCCGTCCTCGTTGCGGAGATCAGCGCCGACGTGTCACAGGACCACGGGGTGTGGCGCCACCCGCTGCGCTACGAACGGCTCCGCCTGGACGCGGACGACGCAGATGTTCCGCCGTTCGGCGAGACCTGAGCATGACCCCGATCCGCAACATGGCTCTCTGCCGAGGGGGTACCGCTTCCTGCCTCTCCCGGTGGGCTGCCCCGGGCGCATGGGCGCTTCGGGGCACGCGCACCCCGACTTCTGACAGCCCTGGGCGCCTGACAGGCCGGGAGGGGCGCCCAACGTGGTCCTGAGGCCGCCCGGGGTGCCGATGTTTGTGCAGGCCTGCGAGGCCTTCCCGCCGCTCGCCCCGGCCGGATGGCGGTCCAGCCCAAGGGCAGCACCTTGTCGTGGACTTGGCTGTGGGGTGGATCGGGGCTGGGGGGCCGTTCCCCGACCCGGTAGCCCGCAGCGACCGACTAGACGACGGCACCACATTGAGTTGCTCCATGCCACGCTGCTCAGCCTTTGGGCCCGTGTGGGGGAACATCTCGGGTCCGCTCCGGACACCGTGGGGTAAGTAACCAGCCGGTAGGTATTTGACTACGTGACCGGAGTCAGGCGTCGCAGAGTCAATTTCCGCAGTACAGGCGGCCTTTCGCTCCATAGGAGTGACTTCACGGGACGGTCCGGTTGGGGTCGGCTCGCGCGTTCTGCGTAGGCTCTTACACGGACCTCCCGAGTACGACGGCGGGGAGCCCTCGTGTGCACCGATGCTTTGGACGGCTGGTGCACGAGGAGGACTCCCCGGTGATCGTGGTCGTGGCGGTCCGTGTCCAGTCCGGAACACAGAATTCACGAGGCGTGAAATGACTACCCCGACCCCTCACGACGGTACAACGTCGTCAACTTATAAGGGTCAGCCGGTTCCGTCGAACCAGTTGGCGGACGGTTCCGCACCGCTCCTGACCTCGCGCGCTGCTCTCATCCTTCTGGCCGCTGTGGTCATCGGTGTCGTAGTTGCTGGGCTGACCCATCTCAGTGCGCGAAACCCCGCAGGGGCGGCACTCGCCGGTCTCGTCGGGGCAGGCGCCAGCATCCCGGTCCTGCACACCTTGATCGGCCTCTGACCGTCCTGGAGCCCCGGGGCCAGGTACCCGGGGCTCCCTCTGCGGCATCGAGCACACTCGCCACTGATCGGCATCCGTGAGAGCGATCCTGAGGGTGGATACGGCGCCATTTCCGGCCGACCGCGAGCTGCGGCAGGGCCGAACGTGTTCCTGGCAGCCGCCTGGAGCTACCGACGAGTGCTGCGGAGGTTCACCGCGCCGCCGATGGTGCCGTCGGTCGTCGCGGTCCCCGTGTTGTGGTCAGCGCCAACACGACCACTACGAGGTTGGAGAGGAGCGTGGTGAGGGCGGTAACCCAAGGTGCCTACATCTTCAGGTACGAGAGCAGTGCGACGCCGGCGGCGATGGCGATACCGAGAGCGGGCACGAGCGTCGGCTGTGTGACGGCGATGAGTCCGGCAAGCACGGCGCCGATGAGGACGATGGCGCTGCGTTCGTTGGTCATGAGTATGTGTCTCCCGAGTCAGCGAGCTTGTAGTAGGTGTTGTTCCCTAATCGCCGCCAAGCGAGGGAGAAGTTCTGACAAAAGGAACGGCGGGAGCGGCCAGAAATTTCCGGGTCCCCCCATCTGACCTGCGGAGAACCGCCTCAGCCCGGGATTTTCTCGTACTGGGGGCGGAAAACGTTGTCCGCTGCCGGAAGGGATGAGGATGTCCACTCGAGCCCAAGAATTGGTGACCGGCCGGGTGGGGTGGAGCGGTTCCACACCTCGGTTACATCCGGGAACTCGAGGTCTCCGAGGAGCAGGAGCGCCGGCGCCGGGCGGCTGCGCATGCGGCGCAGAGGTGGAAGATCCAGCCCTAGCGGTCGCACGCGACCGCGCTGCTGCATCGCGGAACTGCACCCTCTACCTGACGGACGCCGGGTACGTCTCACGCGAGGACGCGATGATTGCTCTGGCGGAGCCGGACATCCGCCCGTGCGAGATCTGCGGGCCCGAGACCGCGCTGAGGTCTGGTCTGGCCCTCGCGGTCCTGAAGATCGGTAGCGAGCCGGGTGCGCTGGGAGCTGTCCTCGGGGCGAGCGTCGTGCCGCAGATCCTGCTGCTGGGTTCCCACCCCCTCTGGCGCAGCTCGCCAGCCGGACGACACGGTCGAGGCTGAGAGGATAGCCGGGCCGCTGCGGGTTCCATCGCCGACTATGGCTGGCCCGCTTCGAAGCTGGCGGGCATCCTCCATGCATGTCCACTTCATCCTCGGAACGCCCCGTCGTTTACGTCGACGAGTCCGCCAACTCGGGTCAGAACCTGCTCGACCCGCACCAGCCTGTCTTCACGGTGGCCGGGGTCCACCTCCCTGACGACCTCGCCGCCTCCATCGTTGACGAGGTTCGTGGGCAGCTCCCGCGCAATCTGCGCGAGCCGAAGTACACGTCGCTGGCGGGTTCCAGCCGTGGACGGAAGGCGCTGATGAACGCCTTTTCGCGCCTGCCCACGGGGAGCGTGCGGACCTACCTGGTCGATAAACGATTCATGGTGATGGCGAAGATGGTCAATGTCATCGTGGAACCCATGGCGCACCGGAACGGCTACAACCTGTACCAGAGAAAGGGAGCCCTCCTCGCCCTGGCGAACCTGCTGCACATGGCCGGCCCGGTCATGGGGGATGCGGACGCCTACGACCGGATGCTCCACGCGTTCGTGAACTGGGTCCGACAGAAGGCCACTACCGACGAGCTGTACGCGGCCGTGGCCGCTCTCAAGACCTCCGTGCAGAACCAGCGGTTCGCCGAGTGGCTGGAGGTCCTGGAATCCTGCCGGCCCGTTGCTGACGAGACCGCAGCGGAGATCGCATCCCAAAGACATCGGGACGAGCTGGATCCGGCGATCCCAAGCCTGTACGCCCTCGCCAATACATTCGGTCAGACCCTGGGCAGGTTCCGCCTGGTGCACGACCGATCGAAAGTCGTCGACCGCAACACCACCCGCTTGCACACCGTGCACCTCTTCCCCGATCCCGCCGGGGGGCCGGGCGAATTCATGGCCCCCCTCATGGGCGCCATCGAGTTCGCGGACAGCAAGGACCACCCGCAGCTCCAGGTGGCGGACTGGGCCGCTGGCGCGACGCGCCAGTGGGCGCAGGAGATGGCTGGTGGCGGCGGAGACCAGTTCTCACGTGAGCTGGAGTCGGTCGCCCAGCTTTGGCTCGTCGACGGCATATGGCCGGCTCCCGTGGAGAGCTGAGGGTCATGATGGCGACGAGGGTCGCCTGCAGGATATGGGCAGGTGCCCCTGAAGCCGGAGTCGAGGGTCCGCACATGAGCGGCTCGTCCCCCGAGCGTCTCCAGGGCGAAGGCCTTCTGGCTTCCGTGTCCGCCAGCTTGCTCAGCTGCCGGGGCGGCGTCATTACGACCGGGATCGCGCGGGCCGGGTGAACTCGGAGCGCAGGCTGGTCAGGGTTGCGCTGCCGCGTGCGGAGCCGACGCCTCCCACGACCTCTCTCCGGAGCCCGTGATGTTGTTCCAGTACGACTTACCGGCCTGACGGGTGACCTGACCGCCGGAGTGCCCACGGCGGGAGGCCGGGGCCGGTACGAAGTCTTCATGATCACTAACACGATGCGGGGCCTCGTGGCTGCCGCTCTCACCGCCCTGCCGCTCTTCGCGACTGTCCCCTCTGCCCAGGCCGTTGACATGACGGCGGCTGAGTCCGTTTCGTTGAGCTCGGCGTCGGGTGCCGCGCGGGCGTCGTTGGCGTTGTCCGATGCGGTTGCCCGTATGCCGGTCGCTGTCGAGCATCGCGAGGGCTACAAGCGGAGCCTCTACAAGCACTGGAACAAGGGGCTGAACGCGACGGACGGGTGTGACACCCGCCGGGAGGTCATCCTGTCCGAGGCCGTCGAAGCTCCTCAGGTCGCCGCCGGGTGCAAGCTGACGGGAGGGTCCTGGACCAGCGCGTACGACGGGGTGACCGTGACGGACGCCGGCGGACTTGATGTTGACCACATGGTGCCCCTGGCGGAGCTGCACGACTCCGGCGGCTACGCCTGGGACGCGGCGCGGCGGGAGGCGTACGCGAACGACCAGGGTTCCCCGGTGACCCTGATCGCGGTGACCGCGAAGTCGAACCGTTCGAAAGCGGACAAGGATCCGGCGCAGTGGCTCCCGCCGGCCGAGGACTACCGCTGCCAGTATGCGGCCGATTGGACGGCCACGAAGCTGCGCTGGGGCATGGCCGCGGACGAAGCCGAGCGCGAAGCGCTGCTGACTCTGGCCGGGGACTGCCCGACCACCACGGTGGTCTACGAGACCGCCCCGTAGGCACTGGCAGTTCCGGGGGCAGTCGGCTTGTTGCCGTACTGCTCCGGCCGCGGTGACCGTGTCCTGTCTGCCGCACACAGAAGGGGCCTTGCCCCAATACCCTGACAGTGACGAGCTGTTCAGAGAGGGGCAAGGCCATGCCAGACGATGCTACCCCCGACCCGTACGCCGACCCGATCGCTTTTGGTCAGCGCGTGCAGATCCTCCGCACACGTCGTGGCATGACGCGCGATCAACTCGGCGGACTGATGGGCCACTCCGGGTCCTGGGTGAAGGGGATCGAGACCGGACGCCTCAAAATGCCCCGCCTGCAGGTCGTGCTCCGCCTGGCCGAGGTACTGCGGGTGCGGAACCTCGCCGATCTCACAGGTGACCAGTCCGTACACGTCGACCTGTTCGTCGGCCCCGGACACCCAAGGCTCCCCGCCGTACGCGCAGCAGTGGACGCCTTCCCGCTACCCACCCGGGACGAGCCGGCACCCGCCGCCGCGCACCTCGCTGCCCGCCTGGCTCACGCGTGGGCGGCCCGGCACACCTCACCGCATCACCGCGACGTCGTAGGAGCCCTGCTCCCGGGCCTGATCCAGGACGCGCAGACAGCGGTACGACAGGCCGACACCGCGGCCGAGCGCCGCACGGCGCAGGCGGCCCTGTCCGAGGTGTACTCGCTCAGCCAGTTCTTCCTGGCGTACCAGCCCGACGGCGCCCTGCTGTGGCGGGTGGCCGAGCGCGGCATGGTCGCCGCACAGGAATCCGAGGACCCGCACACGATCGGCGTCGCCGCCTGGCTGACCGCACAGGCCCACCGCGACAGCGGGCCCGGCCACTTCGACGCGGCCGACCAGGTCACCACCGAAGCCCTGCGCTACCTCACCCCGCTCCTGCCCGACGCCGACCACGAGGTCCTGGCCATCGCGGGCGCCCTCACACATGAAGCCGGCTACACCGCGGCCCGCCGCGGGGAGACGGGCACCGCCTGGCGGCACTGGGACCAGGCACGCACGATGGCCCACTGCCTGCCGGAGACCTATTTTCACCCGGTGACGTCGTTCTCCCGGGCCATCATGGGCGCCCACGCGGTGACGATCGCCGTCGAACTGCACGCCGGCGGGGAGTCGGTCCGCCAGGCCGCGGCATCTGACGCCACGACGATTCCGTCCCGGCCGCGCAGAGCCCGCCACCGCATCGAGGAAGCCCGCGGCTACCAGCTCGACGGACAGCCCGACGTAGCGCTCGCCACACTGGCCCAGGCACACGAAGCAGCCCCCGAGACGATCAAGTACAACGGATACGCCAAGCGCATCGTCCTCGAGGAGACCGAGGCGAAGAGCCCCGACCGCCGGCGCCGCGCGTCCGCGCTCGCCGTGAAGCTCGGCCTGCTCGCCGTGTGAAGGCAGGGGCACAAACTGTGCCCCTGCCCAGCCATCGTCGGGCTGACCCTGGTGTGACCTGATCGCAGAGCACACCAGGGGTGAGGCCATGAGACGAAGAGAGTGCACGTACTGCCCGGAACCAGGGGCCGACGTCTGCGTGCGCGCACACGTCGAATCCAGGGGAACCGGCACATCCGTACTCGCCCACGAGGCGTGCGCGAAACGACGCAACGCCCCCATCCTGTACCGGCTGCTCCCCGAGACGGCGGCACCCCGATGACCACCCAGAACCCGCCCGCCACCAGGACGCACGGTGACGACTCCTACAACATCTGGCTGAGGCACACGGTGATGTGCAGTTCGTGCCGGGCCGGCTTCCCCTGCGTCACAGCCGAACGCCTCGGCCGGGCCTGGCGACAGGCACGCCGATGACCGCCACCGGGCAGCCGCCCCAGCACCCCGAGCCGTCCGGTGAGACGGTCCTCAAGAACCTGATCTGGTTGCAGACCACGCGCAATGAGCGGCTGGCCGAGAGGCACCGACTGGCCACCGGCGCAGCGCCGCAGGAAGCCCAGCGCCGCGCTCACGGCAGGCAGCGGCACTGACCGGCCTTCTCCCGCCCGGACGTGGCCCCCGACCTGCCCAGAGGACCAAGAGGCCCGTCACCGAATGCCGGTGACGGGCCTCCATGCGTTCCCAAGAACACCGCGCAGCGAGGGAGAGGCCGCAGCACCACAGGAAGCCCTCAGCGCCGCTCTCACGGAAGCTGAGCCAGAACCACAACCCGTGAACAAAGCCAGGGGAACAGATCCTCCGGGGGAATCACGGGTTATCACAGAATAGGAACTGCTTTCGCGAAGTTCACGGCGTACGGGCCTGACGCCGTGTGCCGGGCCCGCTGGGATACAGGCATGACGAAGAAGCAACCGACGAAGCCCGCGTTCGAGCTCCGCTGCGGCATCAGGCTGCGCCTGGCCATCCGCCTCCCCGCATGGTTGGGTGCAGCCCTCGCCGCAGCCGCAGGAAGCGCGCTCGCAGCATGGATCACCTCCCGGTAAAGCCGCCACAGGCGCATCCGGAAGGCCACCCGCGCCTACACGGAAAGCACCTTGGCTTCGTCGATTGCTGAGGGGTTCTGGCACAGATCTTGGGGACTGGTCGCAGAGGGTGACCGTGTCGTTCGAATGAAGGGGTGGTCGCGAGCCCGGCTGTCCGGCCAGCGCGAGCCCCACTTGCTCCAGGGCGTGGTTGAGCCGGGTGGTGAACCGTGCGTGCGGGGCGGCGAGCCGGGAGAAGGGCTCGGCGAACGTCCGGCGGGGACAGTCCGCCACTCCGCAGATGAAACGCCGGACCGTCAACCGGATCACGAAGCCCTGTTCAGCGAGCGGAAGGTCCTTCAGCCTGCGCTGATAGCGGTCGTGAACTCGGTCCGAGAAGCGACCACAGTCCGGACATGCCGCCCCCGCCGCGCGGCCTCTCGCCATTACCTCGACCGTGCCGAACGCGGCCGAGACCGCCTCGACGTCCACATCGTCGATCCCGTCGAACACCAGCGAGTCCCAAAACGGTGCATCGGTCTGCATGACCAGCACCATCACGGTCAACGACTGACCACGGCAGCGGCCGACGGACACCTGAGGGAGCGTCAATTCTGCTGGTGGACGACAGGGCGTACGCGGTCTCGCGCGAACCCGTCTTCTCGCAATCCCGCAACTGCGGCAGAGCCGACGGGCCGGCGGATGCCCCGAACGAGCCAGCCGAACACCAGGCGACGATTAGCTCTTGCACCCTCTGCTCCCCGCAGCTTCGCGAGCTGCGTGTGCGGTCTGTCGGAGCTTGTGCTGGTGGTTACCGGCCAGGTGAGCCACTCGGCACATGGCCCCCGCAGGTGCGGTGCATCGGGGGCATGGGCGGCATAGCGCCTCCCGATTGCGCTCCATGTCGTATGTCGTCAGGTTCGCGTACCGCGTGGCATGGGCGCCGCGGAACCGCCGAGCATGCGGCAACGGCAGACACAGCTCACCAAGCGACGCCCGGCATTGCCAGCAGCACCGTACGTAGACCACCGAACTCTCACCGGCGACCGGTCCCTCACCCGGCCCCAGACGCCCGACGACGTACAGGTGCCAGTCAGGCGCGTCGAACCATTCCCAGTTGCTCATCCACTCAGCATGAAGTCCCCGCCGTCGGCGCTGAGATGCCCGCTGAAGCCGTTCACGCCTTCGCTTCGCGGATCCCGAGATCCTACCCAGGGGCGACCCAAACTGGGGCGATACTTCACCTCCACGAGCGACATGAGGCCTGCGGCATCGCCGCCGCGTGAGTGAGTGGCTCTCCTGCGGAATGCGGGGCCAGGGTGCGTATAAGCCAATTGACCTGGGCAATCTGCGCCACAAGTTTCCGTGAGACCCTCCCCGTTGTGTTGCATGGCTGGTATGGTTGTCTTGTTGATCGGCCGTGGCAGTCGGTCAACAAACCGAAACGCACCCCACCCTGAGGGAGAGTCATGACCGAGCAGGTCACCAGCCAGCCCAGCGTCGAAAAGAAGCCGGTAGAGCCGACCGCCCACTTCGTAGGAATGCACGCAAAAATCATCGAGGCGCTGCGCATCGCTGAATTCGGTGTGCCGACCCAGGCGCAGCCGATCTCGCAGCGAGGCGTGTTGCTCGAAACCAGCCGGAACCGGCTCACACTCAGCACCTTCGATTTCTGGACCGCTGTTTCGGTCACAGTGCCTGTCGAAACGCCCGTCGCGAAGGGATATTCGCTGCTTGAATTCTCGGAAATGAAGAAGACGCTCGCTGCAATGGTGGCTGGTGAGACCAAGGCAGTGGCCAGCCAGACGCCCGTCTCACTGGCGGGGGACCTACTGGCCACCGAGCACATCACTCTCCCGATCACGACACTCGACATCCACGAGTTCACGCATCCGCCCGAGCCCGTACCGGCCATGGTCACCGTGGACGCGCAGACCTTCCTCACTCAGCTGAACCGCGTGCTGCCAGCTGCGGGACGCGACGAAACCCTGCCGACCCTCACAGGAGTTCAGATGACCCTGCAGGGCGAGACGCTCACCATGGCGGCAACTGACCGCTACCGCTTCGCGGTCGCGGAAGCACCCACCACAGCCACGGTGACGCCGTTGGACAACCCGGTGACCACCCTCATCCCGAGCGAGGTCCTCGCGCCCCTGGCCAAGCGCCTGAAGACATACGAGGGCCCGGTAGGCATCGGCATCATCGAGGACGATGTCGCGCGAACCACCCTCTCGATGGGCGACACCACCATCACCATGCGCCCTCTGGAGGGCCGCCTGCCCAACCCCACCACCCTGTTCCCCACCGAGTGCGGCCTGTCCGTGCAGGTCGACCGCGCCACTGCCGCGCGGGCCGCCAAGAAATGCCAAGCCCTCATCAAAGCGAAGGGAGAGGGCGGCGCACCCGTCAGCTTCGGGTGGGACACCGATGAAAACTTCACTCTCGCTCCGCGGCTCGGCACCACCGACGACCAGTCCCGCACCAAGGGAATGACAGTCCCCTCCGCGATCATCCACGGAAGCGCCGACGTCCTAGAGGACGGGCTCCTGGCTCTCAACCCCGTCTTCCTCCTGGACGCGCTCGGCACGTTCACCTCCGACACCATCACCCTGCACATCCGTCGAGCCGACGGGCTCAAGCCGGTGCTGCTCACCCAGGGGCCGGATATGGCCGGAGAGGGATATCGGCATCTGTTGATGCCCGTCCGTCTCGCGAGCTGACTACCCGACCTTCCATAGGGGCGGGAGCAGCGCTCCCGCCCCTCAACCCAGGGGCTTACATGCACGTTCCATTCGATTCGACCGTTGAGCTAGTCACCCCCACGACGCGGGAGCTCGGGTGCGCCGCGGCCATCGTCTTCCCGTCCGGCTTTTCCAGGTCACCCTGGCCGAAGCCGGCACTCGCAGGGCGGGTGGCACCTGAGGAGTAGTGTCCGGCACCATCTGGCGCAGCTGGGCCCCGCACTGGGGGCGGGTGCGGGGCCCAGGTGTGCTTCAGGGCGCGTAGGCCGGAGGTCAGGCGCGCCGGCGGGAGACGCGCGCCCGGTGCACGAGAGGGATTCCGAGGCGGGCGGCCACGGTTTTCTCCAGGTCGGAGACGACGTGGGCGGGGGTGGCGCTGCTCAGCGGGATCACCCAGTACTCGGCCCACTCCTCCTTCTTCGACCTGGTGCGGCTGACGTGCTGGTGGAGTCTGGTCGCGGCGGCCCCCCGGGTCAGCATCCGAGTCGGGGCGGTCTGTCCGCAGTAGCAGGCGAGGCCCTCCCGGTTGGCCACGATGTAGATGGCCTTGTCCTCGTACTCGGAGTTCTCGCCGATGGAGACCGGCTCAGGCCGCTCCTCGGCGAGCCATTGGCCGGCGAGCCGGGCGAGCATGGCGTACCGGGTGTCGGTGATGGCGACAAGGCCGGTCCAGACAACGTCGGTCATCCGAGCTACTCCTCCTCGGAGATGCGGTCGAGGGTCCTGCTCATGCGGCGGAGCTGCTTGTCGGAAGCTTCGACGGTCTCCCAGGAGAGGTGGTCGGTGGTGCCGTTCTCCTTGCGCAGCTCGATCAGGTGGTCGAGGTGGTTGGAGGCCATGGTGAGGGACGTCTGGAAGTCCGTGAGGGCCCTCCCCTCGCGAGCGGTACCGGAGAGCCCGTGCGGCCCGTCCTCGGGGTTGAACCCGTGGAGGGCGGCGAAACGCAGGTGGGCGTTGAATTCGCTGCCCTTCCAGTCGTCGTGCTCGACCAGACGTCCGTCGGCCCACCAGCGCGGACGCTCGTTGCCCCGAATCCGCTTGATCGCGTCGGCGAGGACCTGCGGTCCCTCCGCCTTTTCGAGGACCTCCTTGATGACCGCGCCGATACCGCTTCGCATGACCCTGTGGCCGACGATCTGCTCGGCGGAACCGCCGGCAGCGAGAAGGTTTCCGCTGGTGACGAGGGCGACCATGGCGAGCACGCCGAGGAGCAGTTTGGCGGGGATGTCGCCGTTCTCGGCACGCTGGAGGAGGTCGTCCACGGCCTGGTCGTTGTCGATGTTCTCGACGGTCCACTCGTGGGTGACGAGGTCCTGCCACAGACAGCCACCGCCGGCCTCCAGCGCGGTGCGCACGGGCTTGATGCCCTCTTCGAGGAAGGCGGAGTACGCGCGCAGGCCGAGCTCGACAACCAGACCGCTGCGGCCCGAGACATAAAAGCCGCGCTTGTCGAGCTTGGCGGCCGCAACCGCGTTCAGCCTGGGTTCCCTGCGGGTGAGCTGCTGGGCGATGAAGGCGAACCGGAGGTCGCGAAGGGCAGTGAGGCCAATGGTCTTCATGGGGTCGGTGATGTCGACGCGGCCGAGGAGGACGTCCTTGACCGCCTGGGCGTTGTCACCGAGCTGGCTTTCGTCGAACAGGGCGGTGACGGTCTCCTCGGCGGTGACGCTGTTCTTCGAGGCGGGCGCGAATTCTTTAACTCCGATGTTCATGCGCATCAGCAGGGAGCGGACCGCGGTGGGGAAGCGCTGCATGCCCATGTCCGGGTCGTCGTCGGTGTAGCCGATGACGACCTCCACGGGGACGGTCATGGCGTTGAGGAGCCTGGCGGCCTTGTCGCGCTTTGCGCGGGCAGCCTTGCTCGTACCGGGGGCGGCCTTGATGTCGCGGTACGCCTTCTTGATGACCTCACGGACGAAGCTGCGCCGGTCAGCGAGGGGGAGACTCATGAGGTACGACGGGAGCAGCGGGGGGCGCTCCTCATCCTTGGCGCCGGTGACGCCGGTCGGGACCGGGACGAGGACGGTGCAGGACCCCCAGCGACTGTTTCCGTCGACAATGCCCAGGTCCTCGGCAGGGCGGCGCCCGGGGTCGAGGAAGGCAACAGGGACGGCCATCAGGGGACGCTCCACAATTCGCCGGCCGACTTCCTGCTTGTTCTGCATCCTCACTTTGTGGGCCGCCCGGTCGACGGCTTCGAGGAGGGCGTCCATAGGGTCGGTGTAGACGAGGGCGGCCTTCGTCTCATGCGCGGCGGGCATGGAAAGGACCCGCTGCTGGGCCACGGCGTTCGGGTCGGCCGCGTAGTGGAACTGGTCGAGGAGCCGGTCGTTCTCGACAGCGGGGGACAGCATCGGGGTGTACGCGCGGTAGTTGATGACGGTCAGCCAACCGGTCTCGACGCGGCGGAGCTCCGGGCGGAGATCGGCGAGGAGGTCCGGCTCAACCGCGCTGTACGCGATCCGGAGAATGGCGTCGGCGGTGAGCTGAACACCGGGCTGGCCCTTTTCGAGGGCCTTGATCGCCTTGGTGGTTTGGCTGACGGGTACGACGCGGTGCTCGAACGGCGTGGAGCGGTCGCCGGAGCGGATGTCGATGACCTGGATGTCGGGGAGGTCATCGGTGGTTTCGATGGTGGTCACATGGCCTCAATCGCGTGGGCCGGCGCGAGGCGGGCTCGCGGCCGGTGATCGGCGTACGCGAGCAGAGCGCCATCGGAGCGCAGCGCACCCGTGCCAGCCCTGGTGAGGACCGCGGTCCGTCGCTGGGTTGACCCGGCGTCGCTTCGGTGGCCTGGAGGCGGAATCCGGGTGCCCGCCCGTGGGTGAGGGCGGCGTACTCGGGCCTTGCTGGTGGGGACCGCGGTCTCCGCCAGCTGCACAGCAGGCCGCCCTTGGCGGCGGCGATGGGCAGGAATGTACACCCGTCCAGACAGGCGACGCAGGGGAATTGGAGATCTGCCTGTCCTCACCTGACGGCCCGTCGGGACGGGGGCGCTCCCGCCACGTTCGCCAACTTCCGCGCGGAGCGGGTGATCACGGGGACTGCTGACGATGTGATGGAACGAGCTTTCAGTCTCATGGCGATTTAGGAGTGTTGGGCGAGGATCCGCGACTGGTCTCCCGCAGGCGCGGCCAATCAAGGGATGGCGGGGAATGTACTGAAGCGCCGGCGGCGCCCTGAGGGGGCCTGCCGGCGCTTCGACGTGGGGCGGGCGAGGTACGGACCCGGGTTCCTCACGCCCAATTCGTGGTGCATGTATGGTATAGTTGTCTTGTTGGTCGGTGGTGGCAGCCGATCGACGCCGAAACCACATGCGAGAGATGGAGCGAGATATGAACCCGTGCTGCGAGGACAACCGGGCGAGCGATCTGGTGCTGAACATTCTGGGAGTGCTGGACGACGGAGTGCACGTGCTCACCGCGATGGCGGCCACCCCCGACGGCCCGCAGATCACGCAGGCGGTGGTGGAGTACAGGCCGGGCTACAGCGGGATCGACTTCGAGGGCATCGCAGAGATTGTGCGTGTGCTGGCGATGACCGCAGGTGAGGGGACCGGCGGGCTGATCGTCCGGTCAGGCAAGGGCATGATCGGACGCCGCGTGTTCGGCTGGCACATCGGCGACCTAGTGGCCGAGCCGATCGGCAGCAGCGAGCTGTTCAGCGCTTACTGCTCGGATCCGAGCACCGGTGAGCCGACACCGCCGCCGCCGTACACGGAGTACGCAAAGGCACCAACCCTTCGCTGAGGGCCCCTCAAGGGGTGGGGGAGGGCAGTCGCACCTCCCCCACTCCGAGCCCTTCTCCACAGCCGTCCTTTTCGCACCCCGGGAGGAATCCATGTCTGTCACCTTCACGGCCGAGCTCGGCGACGACTCGGTGAACATGAGCAACGCCAAGGCTGCCCGCGTCCTGGCCGCCCTCGGATACAGCGAGCTGTGTGGGGACGAGGGGGCGGATGCTTTCCTGGGCCGCGTGCTGCTGGCTTTGGCGATCGAGCCGGAGGACTGCGGGCGTCCCTCCCTGACCGAGGGCCGCTACATCGACTGCGGCCGCCCTGAGGGATACATCCAGATGCGTCTGCTTGAGCTGCACGTGCTTGCGGAGCAGGCACACAGGGCCGGTCTGCATGTCGCCTGGGGATGACCAGCTTCCTGGCTGCGCAACCTGTCCATCGCCCTACTGTCTGAACACAACATCAGGAGAGCTCATGAAGCAGGAATCGGGCAACGTGCGTGCGAGGCTTCGCGCCTGGCTCGTTCCCGGGGCGGACCGGAGCAACCGGTGCACGCGCCCCCTGGTGTGGGATGCGCACGATGAGATCAAGCGCCACGAGGCGGAACTGGAGGCTGCGGGGCAGCTGTTGAAGGACACCGTCGCGCGGCTTGAGGGAGCGCGGGATTTGTGCAATGTGTCTTTTCAGGATGGCGGCGCCAGTATGCACGCCTCGGTTTATGCGGAGTGTATTGAAGCTGTGAGGAAGCACATTACGAATATTGAGTGACTTCGCGTCGAGGTTAGAATAGGGCCCCGAAAGGGGCTCTTTTCTTTTCCAAGGGCCGGGGTGTCGTTTGTCTGATGGAATTGGCGGCGTGCTGGCATTACATTTTTTTCGGCGCGGCGTGAAATTATCCGTTGTCTGATGTGACGTCAGTTTTGGGCTTTTTATGAGAGGGTGCCAAGTGGCAGGCGACGGGAGGCGCGGTAAGTGTGTGGTGGCAGCACTTATGAATTCCGGGTGGTTTCTCTCGGCCGTATGGCCGGTCCGGTGCGAGCATCGCACCGTGC
>NZ_JBEZIH010000023.1:0-152700 GCF_040650935.1 Streptomyces sp. NPDC048565 | reverse complement strand
CGTACCCGCGCCACACCTGCTCGCCGAGATCCGACGGCTCGGTGACCGGGACGTGAACCCCGCATCCGGAGGGCGCCCGGTGACGGGCATACCGGACGGCGGTTCCCGCATCTACGACGTGAACGGCGCGGAGTCGCTGGCCGCTCTGCTGCTGCGCGAGGGACCCGTGTCCGCGGCGGAATCGGCGTTGCGCGCCATGGGCCGGACGCTCGCCCGGCTGCACGCGCTGCAGCCCGGTCCCGGCTTTCCCACCGACCCCGCTCGGGGGGCCGAGCGGCTCCTGCGGCAGCTCACGGTCGGCGGAGCCGACGCAGGAGCCGATGCCGGCGCTCCGGGGCAGCGCACCGACGTGCTGCTCCGTGACCGGCTGGGGCCGCGCCGCTGGAGTGCGCTGCGGCGCTGGTGCGCGCTCACCGTCGAGGACCGGCGGTACCCGGTGTTGTCCCACGGCGCCCCCGGCCTCGGCTCGGCGGTGCCGGTACAGGACGGTGACGGCACAGTCGGCGCCGAGCTGCTGACCGGCGAGGACCTGTGCCTGGCGCCCTGGTACCTGGATCTGGGGTGGGTCGCGGGGGAGTTGATCGAACTCTGCTGGCAGTGCGGCGGCGACTTCAGGGCGTGGCAGGCGCTGCTGGACGCGCTGGAAGAGGGCTACGGGCGGGAGCCGGGGACCCCCTGGTCCCGTGCGGCCGCCGTAAGGATCGCTCTTCACCTGCACGACTACAGCGCCTACGTGGCAGCACTTCCCGACGACGAGGTGCGGCGCTATGCCGACTTTCTGGCCTACCTCATCGATCTGTGACCGAGAACCAAGAACGACAGCGGGGAGCCTTGGCGATGCGCAGCGCCGGCAAGAAGCAGACGTGGACGTCCGCGGGGGGCACAGCAGGCGTCGGGCCGCTCAGGGCCACTCTGTCCAACGGGCTCCGGGTGCTGCTCGAACCGCGTCCGGAGGCGGCCAGGGTCGCGCTCTGTGTCACGTACGGGGTGGGCTTCAGGTCCGAACGCCCTGGCCAGGAGGGCCTGGCGCACCTCTTCGAGCACCTGATGTTCCGAGGCAGCGAAAGCCTGCCCGACGGGAGGTTCTTCGAGCACGTGCACCGCTTCGGCGGTGAGGCCAACGGAACGACGCACCAGGACTACACGGACTACTACCAAGTGGTCCCCTCGGCCGTTCTGGAACCGGCGCTGTTCGGCGAGGCCGACCGGATGCGGGCCCCCCGGTTCACCCCCGAGACACTCGGCGGGCAGCTGGCGGGCGTCGAGCAGGAGATTCGGGAACGGACGGTCGACCCTCCGCTGGGCGGGTTTCCGTGGCCACTTCTTCCGCAGGTGCTGTACCGCAATCCCGCGAACGCACACGACGGGTTCGGCGACATCGAACGGCTCAGGCGGGTCGGCCTGGACGACTGCGCCGAGTTCTTCGAAACGCACTACGCCCCCGGCAATGCCGTGCTCACGCTGGTCGGTGGCTTCGAAGCGGACCGGGCCATGGCCCTGATCGAACGACACTTCGGGGACATCCCGGCGCGTGTGCTGCCGGCCCGACCGGTGTTGGACGAGCCGCTGGACGGCCAGGACAGATGGCTGCGTTACGCCGGGGCGGGAGTGCCGGGCACCGCGGTCGCCGTGGGCCACCCGCTGCTCGGTCCTGACCGTGACCTGGACGGCTATCTGGCGGCGATGGTCCTCGCCCGTGTCCTCGGCGGACGAGGCCTGCCGTCGGAGCCGGGAGGGGCAGGCCATGGCCTGCTGGCCAACGCCGGCTGTGGCTTCTTCGGCCCACTGGACGCCCGAGACCCGGACGCCTTCCTCGTGGTGGGCTCGCTGCCGCATGGCGCGGACCCGGAACAGTTCGCGGGGGACGTGCGGTGTGCCCTGGAGGAGCGGGCCGTGACCCGCCTTCCCGCTGCCGAGGTGACGGCGCACGCCCGCGGCCTCGGTGTGCGGCATTTGCGCAGGCAGGCCGACCTGAGCGCCCGGAGCCGGAGCCTGGGGCGTTTCGAGCAGCTGTTTGACGATGTGAGCCTGCTGGACGAGACCCCGCGGCGGCTGGCCGAACTGGCGCCGGACCAGATTTCCGGTGCGGCGGCCTCTCTGGCCCGTGCGCATCAAGGAGTGCTCGCCGTGGGGTCGTGGCCCGGAGAAGAGCGGCGCCCGGCCCCGCTCACCCACGGCGCACCACCCCACGACGACCGCCGCCGCCGTGCGTACCGCAGCGCCGGGCAGCTCGCCAGGAGTCCGGAGGGGCCGAGGCCCGTCCCAGCGGCGGACCTGCAGCGTCCGATGCCTGTGCGGGCCACGTACGACGAGGTGCTGCCGTCCGGACTGCGTCTGCTGGCCGTCACCGACAGCCGGGACGCCCCCGCTGAGATACGGCTTCGACTGCATCTGGGCGCCTTTGCGCTGACCGCGCCGCACGCGACCACCCCTATGGTCCGGGCACTGGTCCGGGGCACGGGCGCGGACCGTTCGCTGCGGGAACTCGGTGGCGGACTCACGGTGAGGATCAGCGAGGACGGCCAGTGGTTGGAGGCAGCCGGGTATGCGCCGGCCGAGGAGCCCGAGGCCGTCCTCGGCCCCTTCGCCGACCTCGCCGTACACCTGCGCACCGTCTCCGGACAGGCCCTCGGGAGTGCGGACAATGCGGGCGGCGCGAGTCAGGATGCCGCCGTGTTCGGCCAGGCCCTGGACCGGGAGCTCTGGGCCGCGGCGGATGTGCGGGATCCGGCGCTTCCCGGTCTGCGGGGCGGAAGCCTCGCTGTCGTCGCGGGGTGGGCGGGGGTCCGAGTGGCGCGGGCGGTGCACCGGCTGTTCCCGGACTGCTCGCAGAAAAGTGGCCGGCAGCCCGGTGAGGCCGCCTGGCACACCGGCCGACTGGCGCGGGTGCCGCGGCAGGAGACCGACGACGTGCGGATTCTGCTCTGCCGGCCCGAGCCGCCGGGGCACGACGACGAGGCGGCCCGCTATCTCGCCACGGCATTGCTCGGGGGCTACTTCCGCGGCCGGCTCGGCCTGGCGGCCGGGGCTCAGGGCATCGGAGTGAGCGAACTGTTCACCGGACGAGACCTGTTCGTGGGAACACCACGCGCCTGGATCCGGGCGCGGGTGCCGGGGCAGCAGGCCGGGCTGCTGCTCAAGACCGTGCGGGCGGAGTGCGCTCGGCTGGGCGAGGAGATGCCCGCCGACGCCGAGGTGGCACGGGCGGCGGAGTTCTGCGCGGGACAGCTGTCGTCCGTGTACGACTCCCCGTCGGCACTCGCCGATGCCCTCTCCCGGCTCGGCACGAGAGGCTGGACCGCCGCCGACACCGTGGCCTTCCCCGAGCGGCTGCACGCCGTCGCCCCCGAGGACGTGTCACCTGCGGCAGGACGGCTGTTCGGGGCCGGTCCTTCCAGCGGTGTGCTGCTGGGACGCGGCGCTTACCTGGACTCCCTGTGAGCGAGGTCGAGGGTGAGAGCAGCAGCGGCGGCGACCGGACCCGGCGCTTCAGCAGCCGCGTGAGCCCCCGGCGTCGCTCAGCCCCCGGAGCCGGAACCGGGTTCCGGAGCGGAGCCCGCCGCGCTGCCCCGGGTGGCCGCCCTGTCGACGATGGCCTGGAGGGCCGTGAGGTGTTCGGTCAGAGCGCGCCGCCCCTCCGGGCTGATCTTCAGCCAGGTGCGGGGACGCTTGCCGACGTAGCCCTTGCGCACGGTGAGGTATCCGGCGTCCTCCAGCGTCTTGACGATCTTGCTCAGCGCGGAGTCCGACAACGCGCAACCGTCCCTGACGGCGCGGAACTCCGCCTCGGAGCAGCCGGACAGGAAGGACAGCACGGTGAGCCGGGTCGGATGGTGGATCAGCTCGTTGAGAGCCGGAGCCGAGGAGCGCTCGGGGGAAGTGGGCATGCTCATTCCGCCTGTGCGGAGTGGGGTGCGGCAGCCGAGTCCAGGAGGCGTTCCCGGCTCAGGAGCACCCAGTTCGTCAGGCCGACTCCGATGGCGACGGTGAGAAACAGGGCCGGCCGGCCGAAGGGGACGGCGAGCAGAACGCCCAGTGCCACCGGGGTGAGATACAGCGCGAGGAGTTGCCCGCGGCCGAGGAAGCTGACTGTGGTCCGGATAATTCCCGGCCGGTGCTCGATCCGCTGGGTCAGCACGCACTGGAGGGCGATCAACAGGGCCCCCGCCAGCTGGACCGCGGTGGTCGGCTTCCAGTCGTCCGACGGGAGCAGCCACGACACCCCGATGAGGGACAGGCCCACAAGGAGAAGCAGGCCGTTGGCGGGTGCGTACCAGCCGGGGAGCGGACGTCGGGGGCGCGCGGAGGCTGCTCGGGCCTGCTCCGCCGTCCGCAGGGCCGCGGAAGCCTCGGCCGAACTGGGGCGTGGGGTCTGGGGCATGGGATCTCCGTCCGTCGGCGGGTTGCTGACTCCCATACTGGCATGTACTTTCCTTCCACGAAAGTACTTTCTCGTCGAGACATTCATGTCGGAGCATCGAGCCGGCAGCGACCTATCGACGCGACACGGGGAAAGCGGGGAGTAGTTGGTGGACGTTGACCACGTCATCCACGTCAGGGACCTCCGGATGAGCTACGGCCGACGGAGCATCCTGGACGGACTGGACCTGGACGTACACAAGGGTGAACTCTTCGGACTGCTCGGTCCGAACGGCGCCGGCAAGACAACCACCATCGAAGTGCTGGAGGGGCACCGGCGGCGTACGGCGGGCTCGGTGCGTGTACTGGGCCGCGACCCGCAGCGGGACGACGCCGCATGGCGTGCCCGGATCGGTATCGTGCTGCAGTCGAGCCGGGACCACGGAAGGTGGCGGGTCGGTGAGCTGCTCGGCCACTTCGCCCGCTACTACGCGGATCCGTGGGACCCTGCCGAGCTGTTGCGGCGGGTCGGACTCACGGCCCAGGCCGACCAGTCGGCGTCCACGCTCTCCGGCGGTCAGCGGCGTCGCCTCGATGTGGCGATGGGCATCGTCGGACGCCCCGAACTCCTCTTCCTGGACGAGCCCACCACGGGTTTCGACCCGGAAGCCCGCCGCGACTTCCATGACCTGCTGCGAGAGCTGCGTGACGAACGCGGTATGAGCATCGTGCTGACCACGCACGACATGTCCGAGGCGCAGCAGCTCGCCGACCGCATCGGTGTACTGCAGGCCGGCCGTGTCACCGCCCACGGCACTCTCGACGAACTGACGGCTCATGCCCGCTCGCAGTCCGAGGTCACCTGGATGGCCGAGGGTACGCAGCAGCGGCAGCGGACCGCGGACCCCTCGGAGCTGGTCTGGCAACTGCACCAGAAGTTCGACGGGCCGGTCCCCGGCCTTGAGGTGCGCCGTCCGAGCTTGGAGGACGTCTACCTCGGGATGATCAGTGAAGGCCGCGCCCGTACCCCCGCGGACACCGCCCACAAGGAGGCACAGTGACCCCCATCCACCTCGGCCTCGCACGCGGCGCCCTGGAGCTGCGACAGGCGGCCCGCAGCCGAAAGGACATCTACAACTACCTGCTGCCGCCGGTGTTCTTCCTCGCCGTGGCCTACTGGCGCTCCGGGGACGGCGACACCCATGCCACCCAGCTGGTCCTCGCGGGAGGCATGGCCGCGACCATCTTCATGTTCGGCCTGCTGACAGTGCCCCAGGTCCTCTCCGGAGACAGGGAGGACGGCACGATGCTGCGCCTGCGCGGGGTACCCGGGGCGGTGGCTGCCTACCTGGTGGGCAAGACCGTCTTCCTCCTGGCCGCGCTGGCCTGCTCCGAAGCGCTGCTGCTCGTGGGCGGCACGATGCTGCTGGACGCCGAGCCGCCGAACGGGGCCGAGCAATGGATGACGCTCTGCTGGGTGCTGGCACTCGGCGTGGTGGCGGTGGTGCCGGCGGGCGCTGCCGTCGGGGCGCTGCTGCCGGCTTCCCGGGAGGCGGTGGGTGTCTACATGCTGCCCATGACGGGCCTGATGGTGATCTCCGGGGCCTTCCTGCCGCTCGGGAACATGCCTGGCTGGCTGCAGGACACGGCTTCGGTGTTCCCGCTCCGGTGGATTGCCCAGGGGCTGCGCTCCGCGATGCTTCCGCAGAGTGCCCAGGCGCTTGAGGTCGAAGGCAGCTGGCAGCTCCCGCTCACTGCGGGGGTGCTCGGCGCCTGGGCGATCGCGGGCTTCCTGCTGGCCCCGGTGCTTCTGCGGCGGATGACCCTCAAGGAGTCCGGCAGCCGCCTGTCCGACCGGGACCGCAAGCGTATGACCAGGGCCGCCTACTGAGTCCCGGCGGCTGACGGAACGAGCCGGGCCGTCAGCCGCCGACGTATTCATGGGCGACGAGTGCGACTTCGGTGCGGCTCGCGACCCCGAGTTGCTCGTAGAGGCTCGCGACCCGGCGATGGAACGTGCGGATGGACACACCGAGTTCACGTGCCCTGGTGACGTCCTTGCCGGGGCGGAGCAGGAGCGCGAGCAGCTGTCTGTGATCGGGTGTGAGGGGCGTGGGCGGCAACGACTCGGTGAAATCCGTGGCATGGGCCCACGCCGTGCCGAACAGTCCGGTCACGTTGCGCACGAGGCCGGGCTCCTGGGAGAGCAGTGCCTTGCGGTCGGGGGCGTCGGGGTGTTCCGAGAGGAGGACGGTTTGCTGATCACACACCAGCAGATTGCTCTCCAGTTCCTTCGCGATCCGCACCTCGGCGCCCTCTGCGGCGATACGGCGCAGGAACGACGTGGCTGCCGCGTCCTGAAGGCACGCGGAGGGAAAGAGATACCTTGCGCTTGCCCCCCTGCGTAGACAACTGAATGCCAGGTGCTGGTGCAGTTCGAAGTGTGAAGCGTGCATGCGGTCGACACGCAAGGCGCCGAAAACATCGTGTCGAACGACACGGGACATTTCGTCCAGGCGAAGGCGGGCCGATTCGGGTTGCAGCACCTGATGCAAGCGATTGGGCGTACTTTGATAAGATATGGCGTTGGAATTTTCCCTAAGTGGGCTGAGCATTAGATCCCCAGTGGAGTAAAAGTCCCCGATTACTCATCTACGTCCCACAGCCCGTGCCCCGTTGGATCGGGCGGGCGGTGGTGCGAATTTGATCAGCCTGAACGGCATGTGAGGGAAGTGGCGATGTACTATCTGAAAATGGGTCGATCAGCCCCGAAGCCCGATCTCGGTCCGGTCAAGTCGGCTGTGCAGCAGGCATTGAACGACGCCTCCGAGGTCGAACGTCCCGGGCTGAGCAGGGCCCTTGAGGTCATAGACGGCCTGATCAGGACAGATCAGGGCCCGGCCACCGTGGAGTGGGCCCGTACCACGTTGGCCGTTGCCGGTATCGATCCGTTCGGCAAGGAGACCAAGGCGATTCAGGCACTCCGAGCCGCTCGTCCCGGAATCAAGATTCGTGAGGCCGGTATTCTGGTCCGCGAAGTGAGAGAGTCCGTCGACGGCCGCTGACCCAAAGGGCACCGCGGTTCGACTCCTGGTTCTCGTAAAGGCTGAGGATCAGGAGTTCCGACGCACTGACGGGTCGGGCTGTGGCGCGCCGGATACGGCTGCTTCGAATGTGGCTGCTGTGGCGCCTACGAGAACGGCGCACGGCGCAGAGCATAAATGTCCTATGCGCCCTCCCCCGAGAGTGATGTGCAGACTGGTCAGGTCTTGTTGCGATCTGGTCACGACCCACCCTGACCGCGCAGTAACTCTATAGATACTGTGCAGATTTAATCAACTGTGAACCTGTTACGGCCCGGTGCGGCAGCCCGCGTTGCCCGGCTGCCGCAGTCCTCCGGCCGTAACCCTCGTGGCGCCCGGACGGGACTTGGAGGCATGCGCAAGGATTGGGGCATGGCCAACCGACTCTCGCAGACCACCTCCCCCTACCTGCTCCAGCACGCCGACAACCCCGTCGACTGGTGGCCGTGGTCGCCCGAGGCGTTCGAGGAAGCCAGGCGGCGCGATGTGCCCGTGCTGCTCAGCGTCGGTTATGCGGCGTGCCACTGGTGTCATGTGATGGCCCATGAGTCGTTCGAGGACCCGGCTGTCGCCGACTACCTCAACGCGCACTTCGTGCCCGTGAAGGTCGACCGTGAGGAGCGGCCCGACGTCGACGCCGTGTACATGGAGGCCGTGCAGGCCGCGACCGGTCAGGGCGGCTGGCCGATGACCGTGTTCCTGACCGCCGATGCCGAACCCTTCTACTTCGGCACCTACTTCCCGCCCGAGCCCCGCCACGGCAGTCCCTCCTTCCAGCAGGTGCTCGCAGGGGTCGTGGCCGCGTGGACCGACCGGCGCGAGGAGGTCGCCGAGGTTGCCGGGCGTATCGTCCGTGACCTCGCGGGGCGTTCCCTGACCGTCGCCGAGGGGGGTCTGCCGGGTGAATCCGAGCTGGCGCAGGCCCTGTTGCGGCTGACCCGTGACTACGACGAGAAGCACGGCGGCTTCGGTGGTGCGCCCAAGTTCCCGCCGTCCATGGTCATCGAGTTCCTGCTGCGCCACCATGCCCGTACGGGTGCCGAGGGCGCCCTGCAGATGGCCGCCGACAGCTGTGCGGCCATGGCGCGCGGCGGGATCTACGACCAGCTCGGCGGCGGCTTCGCGCGCTATTCGGTGGACCGGGAGTGGGTCGTCCCGCACTTCGAGAAGATGCTCTACGACAACGCGCTGCTCTGCCGCGTCTACGCCCACCTCTGGCGGGCCACCGGCTCGGACCTGGCCCGCAGGGTCGCCCTGGAGACGGCGGACTTCATGGTCCGCGAGCTGCGGACCGCCGAGGGCGGCTTCGCCTCCGCGCTGGACGCCGACAGCGAGGACCCCCAGGGGCGCCATGTCGAGGGCGCGTACTACGTGTGGACGCCCGCGCAGCTGCGCGAGGTGCTGGGGGAGGAGGACGCCGCCTTCGCCGCCGGGTACTTCGGGGTGACCGATGAGGGCACCTTCGAGGAGGGTTCATCCGTGCTGCGGCTCGTGCGCGGGGACGGGGAGGTGGAGGAGCAGGGCGACGCCGCGCGGGCCGCCGGGGTGCGGGCCCGGCTGCTCGCCGCGCGTGAGCTGCGGGCGCGCCCCGAGCGCGACGACAAGATCGTCGCCGCCTGGAACGGCCTGGCGATCGCCGCGCTGGCCGAGACCGGGGCGTACTTCGACCGCCCGGATCTGGTCGAGCGGGCCACGGAGGCCGCCGACCTGCTCGTACGGGTGCACATGGGCGATGTCGCCCGCCTCTGCCGCACCTCGAAGGACGGCCGTGCGGGGGAGAACTCCGGGGTCCTGGAGGACTACGGCGATGTCGCCGAGGGGTTCCTCGCTCTCGCCTCCGTCACCGGCGAGGGTGCCTGGCTGGACTTCGCGGGCTTCCTGCTGGACATCGTGCTGGAGCACTTCACCGGTGATGACGGGCAGATGTTCGATACCGCCGATGACGCGGAGCAGCTGATCCGCCGCCCCCAGGACCCCACCGACAGCGCGACCCCGGCCGGCTGGACGGCCGCCGCCGGTGCGCTGCTCTCGTACGCGGCGCACACCGGGTCCGAGGCGCACCGTACGGCGGCCGAGGGCGCCCTCGGGATCGTCGGAGCGCTCGGCCCGAAGGCTCCCCGGTTCATCGGCTGGGGACTGGCCGTCGCCGAAGCGCTGCTGGACGGTCCGCGCGAGGTCGCGGTGGCCGGGCCGGTCGCCGGGGAGCTGCACCGCACGGCGCTGCTGGGGCGGGCGCCCGGCGCGGTCGTCGCGGCGGGCGAGGGGCCGGACGCGGGCACCGAGTTCCCGCTGCTGGTGGACCGGCCGCTGGTGGGCGGCGAGCCGACGGCGTACGTCTGCCGGCACTTCGTGTGCGACGCGCCGACGGCGGACGTGGAGGAGCTGGCCGCGAAGCTCGGCGGCTGACAGCGGCTGACGGACGCACGTGGGTGTGCGGCTGCGCAGGTACGGCGAAGGGCCCGGTCGTGGTGGCCGGGCCCTTCGCCGTACGCGGTCAGGTCACTGCTGGTAGGCGACCAGGGAGATGCCGACGTAGTGCACGACGAACGCCGCCAGCGTCAGGGAGTGGAACACCTCGTGGAAGCCGAACCAGCGCGGTGACGGGTTCGGGCGCTTGAGGCCGTAGATGACGCCCCCCGCGCTGTAGAGGAGTCCGCCGACGACGACCAGGACCAGCACGGCGATCCCGCCGGTGCGCATGAAGTCCGGCAGGAAGAACACCGCTGCCCAGCCCATGGCGATGTAGCACGGGGTGTAGAGCCAGCGCGGGGCGCCGACCCAGAACACCCGGAAGGCGATGCCGGCCGCCGCCGCGCCCCACACCGCCCACAGGAGCGGGCGGCTGGTGGACTCGGGCAGCAGGAGGAGCGTCAGCGGGGTGTAGGTGCCCGCGATGATCAGGAAGATGTTCGCGTGGTCCAGCCTGCGCAGGACGGCCTCACCGCGCGGGCCCCACGTACCGCGGTGGTAGACCGCGCTCACGCCGAACAGCAGGCAGGCGCTGAGTATGTACACGGCGCAGGCGACCCGTGCCCGCGTGCTGTCGGACAGGGCGATCAGCGTGATGCCGGCGATGACCACCGCCGGGAACATTCCGGCGTGCAGCCAGCCCCGCATCCGTGGTTTGACCGGGACGGGATCGGTGAGCTCGACGGGTCCGGACCCGGGGGCGGCAGAAGTCATACGCGCATGCTACCTACGCTCCCGTAACCGGGCGGCGCCGCTCATGTCAGTGACCCTCAGTGGTCATGCTCACGTGTGCAGCCCTCTGGACATATGGGCGCGATGGCCGGATGATCGAATGAGCGCGGTCGGCACCGGATGAGCGCCAGGGGAAGTCGGCAGGAGTCAGCATCCGGGTCGCAGCCCCCACGGGGCCTGACAACACCACCTCTCTACAAGGAGCGATCGTGGCGCGAGACATCGCGGCTCCCCTCACTGTTCCCACTCGGCACCAGGAGCTCGCCTCCTGGGTGGACGAGATCGCCGCCCTCACCCAGCCGGACCGCGTGGTCTGGTGCGACGGCTCCGAGGCCGAGTACGAGCGCCTGTGCGAGGAGCTCGTCGCCAAGGGCACCTTCACCCGGCTCGACCCGGTCAAGCGCCCGAATTCGTACTACGCCGCCTCCGACCCGAGCGATGTCGCCCGCGTCGAGGACCGGACCTTCATCTGCTCCGAGAAGGAGGAGGACGCGGGCCCGACCAACCACTGGAAGGCCCCCGCCGAGATGCGGGACATCTTCACGGGCGGGAACGGCGTCTTCCGCGGTTCCATGCGCGGCCGCACGATGTACGTCGTCCCGTTCTGCATGGGCCCCGTCGGCTCCCCGCTCTCCGCGATCGGGGTGGAGATCACCGACTCCGCGTACGTCGCCGTGTCGATGCGCACCATGACGCGCATGGGCCAGGACGTCCTGGACGAGCTCGGCACCGACGGCTTCTTCGTCAAGGCCGTCCACACCCTCGGCGCCCCGCTGGCCGAAGGCCAGGAAGACGTGCCGTGGCCCTGCAACTCCACCAAGTACATCTCGCACTTCCCCGAGGACCGCGAGATCTGGTCGTACGGCTCCGGCTACGGCGGCAACGCCCTGCTCGGCAAGAAGTGCTACGCGCTGCGCATCGCCTCCGTGATGGCCAGGGACGAGGGCTGGCTCGCCGAGCACATGCTGATCCTCAAGCTCACCCCGCCGCGTGGCGGGAGCAGGTACGTCGCGGCGGCCTTCCCGAGCGCCTGCGGCAAGACCAACCTCGCCATGCTGGAGCCCACGATCTCCGGCTGGACCGTCGAGACCATCGGCGACGACATCGCCTGGATGCGGTTCGGCGACGACGGCCAGCTGTACGCGATCAACCCCGAGGCCGGCTTCTTCGGCGTCGCGCCCGGCACCGGCGAGCACACCAACGCCAACGCCATGAAGACCATGTGGGGCAACTCCGTCTTCACGAACGTCGCGCTCACCGACGACGGCGACGTCTGGTGGGAGGGCATGACCGAGGAGCTGCCCGAGCACCTCACGGACTGGAAGGGCAACGACTGGACCCCCGAGTCCACCACCCCCGCCGCCCACCCCAACGCCCGCTTCACCGTCCCGGCCGGCCAGTGCCCGATCATCGCGCCCGAGTGGGAGGACCCGAAGGGCGTGCCGATCTCGGCGATCCTCTTCGGTGGCCGCCGCGCCTCGGCCGTCCCACTGGTCACCGAGTCCTTCACCTGGCAGCACGGTGTCTTCCTCGGGGCCAACGTCGCCTCCGAGAAGACCGCCGCCGCCGAGGGCAAGGTCGGCGAGCTGCGCCGCGACCCGTTCGCCATGCTGCCGTTCTGCGGCTACAACATGGGCGACTACATGAAGCACTGGGTCGAGGTCGGCGCCGACAAGGCCGACCAGTCGAAGCTCCCGAAGATCTACTACGTCAACTGGTTCCGCAAGAACGACGCGGGCAAGTTCGTGTGGCCCGGCTTCGGCGAGAACAGCCGTGTCCTCAAGTGGATCGTCGAGCGCCTGGAGGGCAAGGCGGAGGGCGTCGAGACCCCGATCGGTGTCCTGCCGGCGAAGGGCTCCCTGGACACCGAGGGCCTCGGACTCTCCGAGTCCGACCTCGACTTCCTCCTCACGGTGGACAAGGAGGTCTGGCGCGAGGAGGCCTCGCTGATCCCCGAGCACCTCAACACCTTCGGTGACCACACGCCGAAGGAGCTGTGGGACGAGTACCGCGCGCTGGTCCGGCGCCTGGGCTGAGCAGGCGGGGGCGACATGCGCGAGCCGGGTGAGCGGGGCACCCGGCTCGTCGCGTGGCACCGGTCCACGCGCCTTCGCGACCCGTGGACCGGTGCCGTCAGGGGGCGCCGACCAGGGCGGTCGGTGCGGACAGGGCGGCGGTGTGCGCGTCCATGGCCTCGGCCGCGAGGATCGCCACGGCGGTGTCGGCGCGGGACGCGGCCACCACGAGGACCCGGCCGGCGAGTGCGTGGGCACGGCGGTGCAGAGCCGCCGTGGGCGCCTCGCTCCGTCCTGCGTGCCGGGCGGGCGGCGCGCCGCGCAGCCGGGCGACCTGGGCGGCGATGCGGTCGCCCATGACGGCGAGGCCCAGCTCATCGGTCACGGCGAGCAGGGCCGCGAGATGTCCGGCGAGCTGGATGTCCAGCTCGTCCTCGCGGCTGCGGTGGGGGAAATCGGCGTTGTCGGCCGATGTGTGGACCGATTTGGTGCGGATCGGCTCGTACATGGGATGGCCTCCTGCTGTCGCGTAAGGCCATCCTATCTTAGATTCAGTCTAAAGTTGTGCCAGATCCGGGAGGCCTGGATCTCTCAGGGCTGGCTGTAGCCGTCCAGGAAGTTCCCGATCCGTGTCACGGCGTCGGTCAGGTCCTTGGCCGGCGGCAGCGTGACCACCCGGAAGTGATCGGGATCCGGCCAGTTGAAGCCCGTACCCTGCACCACCATGATCTTCTCGGCCCGCAGCAGGTCGAGGACCATCTGCCGGTCGTCCTTGATCTTGAAGACCTTGGGATCGAGCTTCGGGAAAAGGTACAGCGCCCCCTTCGGCTTCACACAGGTCACCCCGGGGATCTGCGTCAGCAGGTCGTACGCGACGTCCCGCTGCTCCAGGATCCGCCCGCCGGGCAGCACCAGCTCGTTGACCGACTGCCGCCCGCCGAGCGCGGTGGCCACCGCGTGCTGCGCGGGCATGTTGGCGCACAGCCGCATGTTGGCCAGGATCGTCAGGCCCTCGATGTACGAGGAGGCGTGCGCCTTCGGGCCGCAGACCGCCATCCAGCCCGAGCGGTACCCCGCGATCCGGTAGTTCTTGGAGAGCCCGTTGAAGGTGAGCACCATCAGATCAGGGGCGATGGCGGCGGTGGGGGTGTGCGTCGCACCGTCGTAGAGGATGCGGTCGTAGATCTCGTCCGAGCAGACCACCAGGTTGTGGCGCCGGGCGATCTCCGTCAGCCCGCGCAGCATCTCGTCGTCGTAGACCGCGCCGGTCGGGTTGTTCGGGTTGATGATCACGATCGCCTTGGTGCGGTCGGTGATCTTCCGCTCGATGTCCGCGAGATCGGGCATCCAGTCGGCCTGCTCGTCGCACCGGTAGTGCACGGCCGTACCGCCGGCCAGCGAGACCGAGGCGGTCCACAGCGGGTAGTCGGGGGCGGGGACGAGCACCTCGTCGCCGTCGTCGAGCAGCGCCTGCATCGACATCTGGATCAGCTCGGAGACGCCGTTGCCCAGGTAGATGTCCTCGACCCCGAGGTCGATCCCCTTGGTCTGGTAGTGCTGCATCACCGCACGCCGCGCGGACAGCAGGCCCTTCGCGTCGCCGTAGCCGTGGGCGCCCGAGAGGTTGCGCAGGATGTCCTCGAGGATCTCCGGCGGGCACTCGAACCCGAACGCCGCGGGATTGCCCGTGTTGAGCTTGAGGATGCGATGACCTGCGGCTTCGAGCCGCATCGCTTCCTCGAGCACGGGGCCGCGGATTTCATAACAGACGCCGGAGAGCTTCGTGGACTGGATGACCTGCATGTCTGCGAGCTTACGACCGTGTTTCGAGTGGTGCGCCCAGGTCGAGCGCCGGTTGCTCCCTCCGGGGGTGCGCCCGGGCGCGCCGGGTCTTCCATCGGCATGCGGCCCCGGCCGCGGACCGTGGGAACGGCCGGTCGCGGCGGGGCCAGGGCTTGGAATGCGGGCGTGAGCGACGGGACCGGGTGAGATGCGCCACCCGGGGGCCGGGGGCGTCCGGCTCCCGGGTGCTCAGCCCGGCAGGACCGTCCCCTCGGGCATGCGTACGCCGAAGTCCTCGGCCAGCACCCGCAGCACCTCGGCGGAGTCGCTCAGCTCCCGCTCATCGACCGTGCCGTCGTCGGCGGTGTACACCAGCGTCCGCCCGGACAGGGCCCGGTGCACGCCCGGCAGGGTGCGCTGGGCGTACAGCGTCTGCCGGAAGGGCGAGCGCGGATTCGTCGCGATGTGCCAGTTGATGACGTCGTAGTCCGGAGCCTCGAAGGGTTCCAGGGTGAATTCGTACTGGGGCTCCCAGTAGCCGCCCTTGTCCGTCTGCAGCTCCCACATCTCCAGCGGCCCGTCGTGCGGGGCGTGCACGAGCCGGTGGCGGCGCGGGGTGTCGACCAGCTCGGCGTCCACCACGAGCGGGATCGGCTCCACCAGCCCGCCGTTCGAGCCGAAGCCGACATCGGCCAGCCAGGGGGTGCGCTCACCCTCCACGTCCACCTGCATCAGCATGTGCGTACGGGGCCGGATGTCACCGGGCGCCGCGCCCACCACCACCCGCGCGGTCAGCAGCGTGACATGGAAGCCGAGCTGGGTCAGGGCGGCGGTGAGCAGGGTGTTGTGCTCGTAGCAGTACCCGCCGCGCTCGCTGCGGACGAGCTTGCGCTCCAGGTCAGGGACCGCGAGGGAGGGGGCACTGCCGAGGAGGGGCTCCAGATTCTCGAACGGGATACCCAGCAGATGGGCGCGGTGCACGGACCGCAGCACCTCCACGGTGGGGCGGCGGTCCGTGTCTCCCGCCCAGCCGATGCGTGCGAAGTAGGCGTCGAGGTCGAGTGTCATGCTCCGACCCTAGGGGGCGGCTGACGACGAAATCGGGCATGCCCGGCAGGTCGGTGGATCACGCCGTGGCTGGAGCGTGCGTGTCCGGGGGTGCGGAACAATAGGCTGAGCCGAGCAGCGCTGACGAGCGTCGTCGAAGGAGGTGCACCATGACCGCCGAGATGGTGGCACCCGCGTGGATGCATATGCAGATCAGTGCGGAACAGTACGACTCCTGGTCCGAGGAGCAGTGCGCCGGCATCGAGATCGTGGACGGGATGGTCGTCGTGAGCCCGGGCGCGTCCAAGCGGCACAACCGCCTGGCCCGGATCCTGGCCAATGCCCTGGACGACGCAGCAGGCTCCGACTGGAACGCCGACACGGACTTCGATGTCCGTCTGCAGGACGTCCCCCTCACCAACCGCCGCCCCGACGTCGTCGTCCACCGTGCGGAAACCATCGACCTCACGCCCACCCGCCCCGAACATGTGCTCCTGGTCGTCGAAGTCGTGTCGCCCGGATCGGAGACCACCGACCGGATCGTGAAGGTGGACCAGTACGCGAAGGCCGGGATCCCTTTCTACTGGCGCGTCGAACAGCCCCCCACCGGTGTCCCGATCGTCTACACCTACGTCCTCGACCCCGCCACCAAGGCCTACCGGGACGGCGAGATGTACACCGGCGTGATCAAGGTCGCCGCGCCCTTCTCCGTCACCGTGGACCTGGGAACTGTCTGACGGCGGCCCCCATCGCCGCCCGAGCCGCCCGCGCAGCTCAGGGGGCCGGTTGTGGGGGCTCGACGCGGGCCAGCCACGCGGTCAGCAGGGTCTCCAGTTGTGCGGCCTCGTCGGGGGACAGGGCGTCCAGGAGCCGGCGTTCGTTCTGCATGTGTGCGCCGAACGCCTGGTCGATCAGGTCCCGTCCCGCCGGGGTGAGGGCCACGACCCGCCCCCGGCCGTCGGCCGCCGAGCGGCGCCGGCTGACGAGCCCGTCACGCTCCAGGCGGTCGATCCGCTTCGTCATGGCGCCCGTCGTGACCATGGTGTGAGCGGCGAGTTCGCCCGGGGCGCGTTCATAGGGATCGCCCGCGCGCCGGAGCGCGGCGAGCACGTCGAATTCGCCCTCGCCCAGCCCGTGACGGTTGTACACGGCGCACAACTGCTCGGTGAGCAGCGCGCCCAGCCGGTGCAGCCGGCCGATCACGGCCTGCGGACGCACATCGAGATCCGGGCGCTCCCTGGCCCACTCGGCCTGGATGCGCGCCACGTGGTCCAGGGGTCCCCCCCGGGGGCCGCTCGGCGGTTCTTCGGAGTGCTCCCGCTCCTGTTCCTGCATGACTTCCACTATAGCTTCCTGGGAAGGCATAATAACTTCCATGGAAGCCAATGTTCGCTGGACGCTGGTCACGGCCATCGCGCCCGTGGCCTGGGGCACGAACTACTTCGTCACCCATGAGTACCTGCCGGACGGCGACCCGCTGTACGGTGCCGCGATCAGGGCGCTGCCCGCCGGGCTGCTCCTCCTCGCCGTACGCCGACGGCTGCCGCGCGGGTCGTGGTGGTGGCGCAGCGCCGTGCTCGGCCTCCTCAACACGGGTGTCTTCTTCGCCCTCGTGTACATCGCCGCCCAGACGCTCCCGACCAGCCTGGCCTCGACCGTCATGGCGACCTCGCCGATGGTCATGATGATGATCGCCTGGGGGCTGGTCGCGGAACGCCCGCATGTGCGGCACCTGGCCGGGGCGGGCGTCGGTGCCGGGGGAGTGGCGCTCATGCTCCTCACGGGTGAGGCGTCGGCGGCGCCGCTGGGGGTGGCCGCCTCGGTCGCTGCCATGCTCCTGTCGTCCCTCGGGTACGTCCTGGCCAAGCGGTGGGGTGGCGAGGTGGACGTACTCGCCTCGACCGCCTGGCAGTTGACCGCGGGCGGGCTGTTGCTGCTGCCGTTCGCGTGTGTCTTCGAGGGGGCGCCGCCGCATCTGGACGGACCCGCCCTGCTCGGCTTCGGTTATGTCTCCGTGGTGGCGACGGCCCTGGCCTTCGCCGCCTGGTTCGCCGGCCTGCGGCATCTGCCCGCCGCGACGGTGGGCCTGGTCGGCCTGCTCAATCCCGTGACCGGCGTCCTGCTGGGCACACTGATCGCGGGCGAGGTGCTGACGGCGCGCCAGTTCTGCGGGCTGGCCCTGGTGTTGGCCGGTGTCGCACTCGGCAGGCCCGTCGCCCGGAAGGCCCGGGCGGTGCGGGCGGTGAGTCCGCTTCGCTGATCGATCCCCGGCGGCTTGAATTCGCCCCTTGTGGGGCCTCCCTTCATACGCAAACATGCGCATGTCAAAAGCCGGAAGAACTCCGGTCACTGGCATATCTGGAGGGGACCCCCCACATGAACAAGCCTCTCGTCGGCGCACTTCTCTCTGTTCTGTTCCTCGGTGCGGGCATCGCACCCGCAACCGCGGCAACCGCGGCAACTACCCCCGACGCCCCCGAAGTCCACACGAAGGCGGTCGATTTCGCCGGTACCGTCGCGCTCAGCAACTGTTCGGGCTCGGTCGTCCGGGCACCGTCCTCCGGGGCCGACGACCCGGCCCTCGTCATGTCCAACGGGCATTGCCTGGAATCCGGATTCCCCGGCCCGGGCGAGGTCGTGCTCGACCAGGCGTCGAGCAGGACCTTCACGCTGCTGGACGGTGCGGGCACCGGCGTCGGGACGCTGCGTGCCGACAAGGTCGCGTACGGGACCATGACGGACACCGACGTCTCGCTCTACCAGCTGACCAGTACGTACGCCGAGATCGAGAGCGACTACGGCATCGAGGCCCTGGAGCTCGACGCGGCCCGCCCGACCGAGGGCACCGCCATCACCGTCGCCTCCGGCTACTGGAAGCGCACCTACAGCTGCGACGTCGACGGCTTCACCTACCAGCTCAAGGAGGGCGACTGGACCTGGAAGGACTCGATCCGCTACACCTCCTCCTGCGACACCATCGGCGGCACGTCCGGCTCACCGGTGATCGATGACGCGACCGGGAAGGTGGTCGCCGTCAACAACACGGGCAACGAGGACGGCCAGGAGTGCACGGACAACAACCCGTGCGAGGTCGCCGAGGACGGCACCGTCACCGTCCGCGAGGGCATCAACTACGCCCAGCAGACGTACGGCATCGTGCCGTGCATAGGCGAGGGCAACAAGATCGACCTGACCCTGTCCGGCTGCGCGCTCCCGAAGCCGTAGCTCTAAGCAAGGCCCGGGGCGCCCGGCAGGATCCTGTCCGGCGGTTGGCAGGAGGCTGCCGTGCGCCCCGTCCCCCGGGGGTCGTGGCCGGTGCCAGACTGACGGCTGTTCACCCGTGACGCCCCGGCTGGACGGGGACCGGGGCGCCGGGCGGATTGCGGGGGAGACATGATGCGTGTGATCTTCGGCGGTAGGCGTAGAGCGCTTGGGGGCCGCTTTCGCGGCCCTCACGCTGGCCGGGGTGTCCTGGGTGGATGCCCACGGGCCGGCGCCCGTACCTAGGCTCCGAGGTGCCAGGGGCGTGCCGTACGCATGACACAACGGTGTTGAGACCTACGCGTTTTCTACTCCGAGTTTCGCTCGCCCAGCGCGGTGTACGCAGCCTCGGCCCTCCTGCCAGAGGCGACGCCTTCGGGTGCGTGTGAAAGAAAATATTCAGTACTTCCTGTGAACATGATTTTTCCAGAATTCAGCAGCGTCACGTGATCGGATTCTTCAGCCAGGTCAGACACGTCGTGTGTGGAAATAAGAATGTCCTTCTCCTCTGACAGGAGATGGAGGAGACTCCGAAAAATCCTTCGCTGTCGGGGATCCATTCCAGCAGTGGGTTCGTCGAGTAGCAGAATTCTGGCGTCGTGCACGAGTGCAGATGCGACGCCAACCCGGCGGAGCTGTCCTCCGGAAAGACGCGCTGCCTTTGTGTCTGCTTGATCCTTGAGATCCACCCGGCACAAAGCATTGATTGAAGAATCCCAAGCGTCACGCCGGTTCATCCCCTTGAGCCACCCCACGTAGGCAACTTGCTCACGCGCAGTGAGCGCAGCCATGGCAACGATTCGCTGCGGCATCCACGCTACCTTGCTGCGGTACATGCGCTCCCGGGACGAAATTTCGGCAAACTTGACGAATCCCTCGCGTGGGTAAATTACAGATGCAGCAAGTTTAAGTAGCGTAGACTTCCCAGCCCCGTTAGGGCCTAGGAGAATGCTTGTTCCGCGGGGGAGTTCGTAATTGAGATCCGATATCACGGCCTTGGACCAAGGTCGATATCCGTAGGTGCAATTACTCATCGTTAGTTTCATGCTTCTCCCGTCTCATGCGAACGCGGTTGCCAGAGTATCTGAGCAGCGAGACCCGCAGAGAGCGAGAAGAATGCTGCTGTAGCGGCGTACAGATTATTGAACTCTTCTGGGAGCACAGCCCAGAAATAGGGCTGCTGGGGATTCTTGTAGCCGAAAAATACAACGCAGAAGATCCACACCACTGGGATCATGGTTGCAGTCCGACCAATTATGCTGCGAGCGAGTAGCGTGAGGCCGACCAGGAAAGCTGTATTGCGTCCGGCCGTGATTGCTGAGGACGTGTCAAGGATCATGCTCACGCCCAGCGCCGAGACCACTGCAACCCCAGCAGAGGCCAGAGACAACCCTGCATCGAGGAAAGGAATATTTCGTAGCCCGGTCTCTTCTTGTGAGGAAACGCGAGACTCCAGTGATTCCACCAGGGTGGCGCAGAGCGGAATCGGGGCGATCAGCGCGAGCAGAAATCGACTGCTCGTCCCGGAGAGGATGGAGGGCAGAGAGACTGTCTGCCCCTGCATGGTTGCTACAACCAGAAGGTAGCAGATGAGCGCGGACGGCATTAGAATGTGTGCGCGGCGGCACTTAATCCACCACCACATATTAATTTGCTCCCGTCTGCTGCTTCGGCTCACAAGCCTGCTTACGCTCTTTTTTGTACCACTCTAGCTGGGCTGCGGGTGACATGGATTGCACTCTAGCTACGCGCTTCTCCTCCAAAGCTATGATCTCTTCGCGGTTCTTGAAGTTGCTCAACTCCAAGCGCTGCTGGCGCAGGTAGTTGTCCTGCTGGCCGACAATCCCTGCTGACCACAGCAGGATGCTCCGGGCGTGGATGTCGCTGACAGAATTTCTGCAGGGAGGCTCGGTGACCTTTCGAACAACCTGAAGCTGCGTGGTGCCCTCTTGCTGGCTGGCGATCAATGGAAGTTGCCAGCGGGAGCGGGTAGAGGGAACCGGGTGTCGGCGATTCACCACGCTGTCGATCACACTCTGGGGTGCTTCGACAGGCACCCCGGCGCCCTTCAATTTTTCCAGTGCAACCACAATTTCAGCCCTTGCTGAGGCTGCCTCGGTACCAGTTCCAGCAGGCAGACATACTTCTGGGGATTGCTCGGAGCATTCCATTGCGACATTTCCGGCTGATAGTGGTGGAACGGCACCCCAGTTTTTCGCAATGGCATAGGGTGCTAGCAACCCAAAAACCCAAATGGCGCAAGCCGCCGTAGTGATGCAGGAACGGGAAACCTTGCTAAACGATGGAATGGAGAGGGTTACTATCCCGAGGGCGAAGGAGCCGATGAAGAGAATGTGAGGTGTGAGTGAAATAATGTTCGCAGATTCTGCGAACATTAGATCCACGGGAAACTGGCCTGAGATGTGGCGAATCCAGAATGGTTCATAGGACCAAGAGGCCGAAATGAAGAAAAATACTCCCACGGCAAGGATAGGAGTCGCAATAAGGCGTGGGACGCGCAGGCCTATTCCGAACCCCACTACGGAGTGCGCTGTAGTTACGAACATCGCCATGATGAGCAGAGGCAGGACCCCGAGGGTCGGTGCTGTATCCGTCGCGATCAGTGCCATAGCGACAGGAAGGACTAGCATCAGCCAGGAGAGGGCCACCACCGGAGCCAGAACATTGAAGGCGATTCCGATACGGGAGCGCGATGGCGCGATTTCCCAAACGCCATTTGCCTTCAGTCTTCCGCTTTCCCATGCGGAAAGTGAGGAGGAGATTGCATAAGAGAGTGAATAGAAGGATAGCAGCACGGATGACGTGACGGATGGTGCGTACTTGGGTTGATGGTCGGGTACTTTGTAGTCGATTGCGAAACTTTTGAAAAAATACAAAAGAATCAAGCCGATTACGAGGGGGAAAGCCCATGGTGTGCTGCCGGCGCGAAGGCGTCTGATGAGGTTCATGAAGTCTTTCGGTAGGCTGATCGATGACGGCGGGGCGCCCGGTCCTCGGGTGCCCCGCCGCAAAAAAGGTGAAGAATCCTCTTAGTCGGCCTTTGTTGTGTCGATGGCCACTACGCGCACTGATAGGTTATTGCCGGAGTCGCTGCCATTGATGTACTTGATCTGGAAGAAGTGGTCGCCATGGGAGAGGCCAGTCCACTCTCCGGCACTAATTTTATCTTCTCCCTTGAAGCAATTGGTGTACACCTTGGTTCCCCACGATGTATCCGGCTGCAGGCTGCGTCTCCAGCGAAGGTCGACAGTGGTGCTTTCGGACAGTGAAGAGCTGCTGGTGTCGCAGCCCTTGAATCTGACCTCAGAATACGCCTCATCGGTCCACGTTCTGGACTGGAAGCCGGTAAGGACACTTCCCAGGCTACTCTGCCAGTTGTATGGCTGAATCACTCCCGATCCGGGGTCTGTGCTTGCTTCGGCGGCGTGGGACAAAGGCGCCATTGCGAAGCACGCGGCAGCGGTGACTCCACCTATCGAGCCAATCCGTATGCCGATGACTCTTGAGTTTGTGTGCATGAGCCCTCCCTGAGTGAACGTTTCTTCACTTTCCTGCCGCAACTCGATCACGGGTGTGTGGGGGTATGGCCTATCTGGCCACGTGATTGGCTCGATTTGGGCGTACACCCTTTCGAGGGGGTGGCTAATCTCCCAGATATTCCCATGAGGGCCAATGTGGGCTGATGTAACGTCGCGTGGTGATGATTTGTCCGCATCCATGGCGGTCTCTACCTAAGGCCTGTCCCGTAACTGCTGGTCACAGGTGAGGTGATCTTGCTGTGGCTGGTGTGATCACGGCGTCGGAGCCGTCCTGGGCAGCCCCGTTCACGGGCTGAGCCCGCGTATCTTCGGCAAGTTGGTGACTGCGCTGCGCCGCGAGGGTGCGGATCCGGTACGCAAGGGCCGCCCGTGGTCTCTTCCGCTGGAGGACCGGGTGCTGCTGGTGGCGGCCTACTGGCGCACGAACTTGACGTTGCGCCAGCTTGCCCCGCTCTTCGGTATCTCGAAGTCCGCGGCCGACCGCATCATCGACCACCTCGGCCCGTCGCTCGCGTTGCAGCCCCGCAAGCGGTTCCGTAAGGACACCGTGCTCATCGTGGACGGCACTCTGGTACCCACCCGTGACCACGCCATCGCCGAGCAGTCCAAGAACTACCGGTACTCCACCAACCACCAGGTCGTCATCGATGCCGACACCAGGCTCGTCGTGCTGGTCGGCCGGCCTCTGCCCGGCAACCGCAACGACTGCAAGGCGTGAGAGGAGTCCGGCGCGAAGGCCGCCGTCGGCAAGACCGTGACCATCGCTGACGGCGGCTATCCCGGCACCGGGCTCGTGATGCCCCACCGCCGCAAGGGCGAAGAGCTGCCCGACTGGAAACAGGCCCACAACAAGTCCCACAAACACGTCCGCGCCCGCGTCGAGCACGTCTTCGCCCGCATGAAGACCTGGAAGATCCTCCGCGACTGCCGCCTCAAAGGCGACGGCGTCCACCACGCCATGCTCGGAATCGCCCGCCTGCACAACCTCAACCTCGCCGGATATGCGCGCAGTCGGGCTCGTCATCACCCACGCCCACACCAGCCAGAGATCATTTACGGGACAGGTCTTACCGAGCCATTTCCAACCTGACTGGTGATCTTGGTCGTGAACCCGTCTACCAGGAGCTTTCTTCATGCCTGCTGCCGGGGTGTCAGTCCAACCACCCGTCAGGTTGGAAATGGCTCAGTGCAATGCTCGGGCGGTGACTCTTCCTGAACTCGTTTGATGGGGCGCAAGGGCTCAGTGTCGGCCGCCGCCCCGCACCGCCCGGCCCGCCAGGACGGATGTGCGGGTGCCGTCCTCGATGACGAAGCGGCCGTCGATCAGGACGTACGGGATGCCCACGGGCAGGGTGCGCGGCTCGTCGAAGGTCGACCCGGCCGCCACGGTGGCCGGGTCGAAGAGGACCAGGTCCGCGCGGTAGCCCTCGCGGACCTGTCCGCGGTCCGGCAGGCGCAGGCGGGCGGCCGGCCTGGAGGTCAGGTGGGCGACGCACTCCTCCAGCGAGAGGATGCCCAGCTCCCGTACGTAGCGCCCGAGGTACTGGGGGAACGTGCCGTACGCACGGGGGTGCGGCTTGTCGCCCTGGAGGATGCCGTCGCTGCCGCCGGTGTGCACCCGGTGGCGCATGATCTGCCGGACGTTCTCCTCGTGGCCGACGTGCTGCAGGATCGTCGTGCCGAGACGGTCGTCGACGAGCAGTCGCCGGGCCGTCACCCAGGGCTCCTCGCCGCGCAGCCGGGCGGACTCGGCCACCGTACGGCCGACGTATCCGGCCAGGTCGGGGGAGCCGACGCCGGAGATCTCGATGGTGTCCCACTCGATCGGGACGCCGTGGCAGCCGTCCGAGCCGATGACCTCCAGATGGTGGCGGATCCGCTCGGCCGTCGCCCCGTCCGCCAGCCGGGTCGTGATCGAATCGGGCCCGCCCTCGCTCGCCCAACTGGGCAGCATCGCCACGAGGGTCGTGCAGCCGGGGGTGTACGGATAGGTGTCGAGCGAGATGTCGGCGCCCGCCGCGAGTGCGTCGTCCAGGAGGGCGAGGAGCTCGGGGGCCTTGTCCTTGTTCACGCCGAAGTTCATGGTGGCGTGGGCGAGATGGAGCGCGCAGCCGGCGTCGCGGGTGAGCCGCACCATCTCCTCGTACGCGGCGAGGGCGCCCGCGCCGTACGAGCGGTGGTGGGGGCAGTAGTAACCGTCGTGCGCGGCCACCACCCGGCACAGCTCGGTGAGTTCGGCGTCCTTCGCGTACATCCCCGGGGTGTACGTCAGCCCCGACGACATGCCGACCGCGCCCTCGGCCATGCCCTGGGCGACGAGCTCCTTCATCCGGTCCAGTTCGGCGGCGGTGGCGGGGCGGTCGTCCCAGCCGACGGCGAGCATCCGGACCGAGCCCTGCGGGATGAGGTAGGCGGCGTTGACGGCGATGCCCTGGCCGCCGAAGTTCCGGTCGAGACGGTCCAGGTAGCCGCCGACGGTGCGCCAGTCGAAGTCGATGTCGCTGCCGTCGCCGTTCCACCCGGCGATGGAGCGGCGGACCTCGGCGAGGGTGCGGTCGTCGGCGGGGGCGTACGACAGGCCGTCCTGGCCGAGGACTTCCAGGGTGACGCCCTGGGCGGCCTTCGCGCTGTGGTCGGGGTCGCGCAGCAGCGCGAGGTCGCTGTGCGCGTGCATGTCGATGAAGCCCGGCGCGAGTGCGAGGCCGTCGGCGTCCAGGGTGCGGGTGGCTGTGGGGCGTGGGCCGGTGCCCTCCCCGCGGATCTCGGTGATCCGGCCGTCCGTGATGCCGACGTCGGCGCGGTAGGAGGGGGCGCCGGTGCCGTCGACGACGGACGCGTTGCGAATGACCAGGTCCATGGGTGCAGCTCGCCTTTCAGGAAGGGCTCCGCCCCCGGACCCCCGCGCCTCAAACGCGGCGGGGCTGGAATTTCAGCCCGTCCGGCGTTCGAGGACCGGGTCCGGGGCGGAGCCCCGGTTACGGGATCAGAAGAACGTGCGCAGGTAGTCCGTGACCGTGCCGTCCGCCTCGACCAGCGGGATCAGCTGCCACTTGTCGAAGGAGGTGCAGGGGTGCGAGAGCCCCATGCCGATCCAGTCGCCGACCTCCAGCTGCGCACCCGCCTCCGTCCGTACCCAGCCGTGCTGGTCGGACAGCCCGCTGACGGTGATGCCGGTGGCCGGGCGCACCGAGCCGTCGCGCGCCGAGCGCACGACCTGCGCCTCGGGGAGGTCCAGGTCGTAGGCGGCGTCGCGCTTGCCCGCGTTGACGAAGGCCTGCTCGGGGGTGGGCCGGGAGACGACCTGGGCCCAGAGGCGGAAGGCGGGTTGCAGCGCGCCCTCGTCGGGGATCCGGTTGAAGGGGGTGATGTGACGGTAGTGGCCGTCGTCGTGGCTGACGTACGCCCCCGAGCGCAGCAGTTTCAACACCGGCCGGCTCAGCGCGGGGACCTGGGCGAAGACATCGGCGACCGCGTCGAACCAGGCGCTGCCGCCCGCGCTGATCAGGATCTCCTCGCCGTCGGCGAGCGACGTGAAGCGGCCGGCCGCGTCGAAGTCCGCGGCCAGCGCGACGAGTCGGCGCAGCCACTCCCGTACGCGCTCGGGTGAGGCGTCAGGCACCTCGCCCTCGTAACCCGCGACGCCCACAAGGCGCAGGGTGGACGTGGCCGCCACAGCGTCGGCGACCGCCGCGCAGTCGGCCTCCGTGCGGGCGCCGGTGCGGGCGCCGTCGCCCGCACCCAGCTCCACGACGACGTCCACGGGACGCACGGCACCCGCCGCGCGCAGGGCCTCGTCCATCAGCTCGACACCGCGCACGGAGTCCACGTAACAGGCGAACGTGAAGCCGGGGTCGGCGTCCAGCTCGGCGGCCAGCCGGCGCAGCGCGACCGTGTCGACGAGCTCGTTGGCGAGGAAGATCCGCGGGATGCCGTAGGCGCGGTAGACCCGGGCCTGGTGGGGGACGGCGGCGGTGATGCCCCAGGCGCCGTGCTCCAGCTGGCGGGCGAAGAGCTGCGGGGACATCGACGTCTTGCCGTGCGGCGCGAAAGCCAGGCCGTGCCGCTCCGCGTACGTCTCGAGCAGGGCGAGGTTGGCCTCGACCGACTCGGCGGACAGGGCCAGCACGGGGGTGGTGAAGCCACCGGTGAAGAGGTTGCGGCGCTCGGCCGCCAGCGCGCCCACGGTCAGTCCCTCCGCGTCGGGCGGCAGTGCCTTGAAGCGGTGATCGACCCGCTCGCCGGCAAGTGCCGCCACGGGCTGGGTCACGGACGGCGTCACGGGCTGCGTCACAGGCGGCGTCGCGGACTGTTCGGGCGACTGTTCGGGGGACTGCTCGGCGGCCAAGGGGGCTCCTCGGGAAAGTCGCCGTTGCAACCTGTGCAACAGGCGTTGCGTATATCGCTCATGGCTGTCTAACATCCGAGCCGATGCCGGGTCAATGGTGAGCCCGGCGCCCACGGTCGACCACGAGGAGCCCAGAGTGCCCGGATCCGCAGCCAGGACAGCCACCGTGGACGTCGTCTGCCTCGGCGAGTCCATGGTGACGTTCCTGCCCTCGCAGCCGGGCAGCCTCGCCGACGTCCCCTCCTTCAGCCGCGGCATCGGTGGCGCCGAGTCCAACGTCGCCTGCGCGCTGGCCGGGGCCGGCCACCGGGCGAAATGGGTCGGCCGGGTCGGCACCGACGGTTTCGGCGACCACCTCGTCGACACGATCACCGGCTACGGCGTCGACACCTCGGCCGTCCGCCGCGACCCCGGCCGCCCCACCGGCATCTACTTCCGCACGGCGACGGACCGAGCCACCGACACCCACGAAGTGGCTTACTACCGGGCCGGTTCCGCGGCCTCCGCGATGTCCCCGCACAACATCCCGTACGAGGACCTCCTCGCCACCCGCGTCCTGCACCTGTCCGGCATCACCGCCGCGCTCTCCGCCGACTGCCTGGCGCTCCTGGACGACCTCACCGCCCCCCGCGAAGGCCGCCCCCTGGTCTCCTTCGACGTCAACCACCGCCCCGGCCTCTGGCGCGAAGGCGAGCCGGGCCCCGAGGTCCTCCTCGGCCTCGCCCGCCGCTGCGACCTCGTCTACGTCGGCGAGGACGAGGCCGAGGAGGCCTGGGGCGTCCACGGCGCCGAAGCGATCCGCGCGGCCCTGCCCGAGCCGGACGTCCTCGTCGTCAAGCGGGGCCCGGAGGGCGTCGTCGTCCACTCCCGCACCCCGGACAGCCCGGACCGGGACACCGTCACCACCGTCCCCTCCCTGCGCGTCGACGTCGTCGCCGCCGTCGGAGCGGGCGACGCCTTCGCCGCAGGCTTTCTCTCCGCCACCCTCCGCGGCCTGCCCGTACGTGACAGGGCCCGGCACGGCCACCTCATGGCCGCTGCCGTCCTCACCGTCCCCGGCGACCTCACGGGCCCCCCGCCCCGCGCGTACGCCGACCGGCTCGCCGCCCTGGACGACGAGGCCTGGGGCACACTTCGTCTCGGCCCCGGCTGGACAGTCGTCCCCGGGGCGAACGAGGAGGTACGAGTCCCATGAGCCAGACCGTCGACCGCGCGCTGAGCATCCTGCCGCTGCTCGCCCAGGGCCCCGCCGACCTCGGCCAGGTCGCGGAACGGCTGGGCGTCCACAAGTCCACGGCGCTGCGCCTGCTCCGTACGCTGCACGAGCACGGGCTCGTCTACCGCCAGGAGGACCAGCGCTACCGCCTCGGCGCCCGGCTCTTCGCGCTCGCCCAGGAGGCCGTCGAGAACCTCGACGTACGGGAGATCGCCCACAGCCACCTCGTCGCGCTCAACGAACAGTGCGGGCACACCGTCCACCTCGCGGTGTACGAGGAGAACGAGGTTCTCTACATCGACAAGGTCGAGAGCCGCTACCCCGTGCGGATGTACTCACGGATCGGCAAACCCGTCGCGATCACCGTCGCCGCCGTCGCGAAGCTGCTCCTCGCCGACCTCGCCGAGCCCGAGCGCCGCGCGATCGCCGAACGCCTCGACTACCCCATGTACACGTCCCGTTCGCTCCCGAACGCCGGCGCCTTCCTCAAGGAACTCGCCGTCGTACGCGAACAGGGCTGGGCCACCGATCTCGGAGGCCACGAGGAGTCCATCAACTGCGTCGGCGCCCCCATCCGGGGTGCGGACGGGCGGGTCGTCGCCGCCATGTCGGTGTCCGCACCGAACGTGGTCGTCACGGCCGAGGAACTCCTCACCCTGCTTCCCCTGGTACGCCGCACCGCGGACGCCGTCAGCCGGGAGTACTCCGGCACCGCCCCCACCAAGAAAGCCTGAATCCGCCATGACCGAGAAGACCGCCCTCACCCCCAGCACCCACACCACCCCGCCCGCCAAGTTCTCGCACGGCGTGAGGAAGGGGAACATCCTCCAGGTCGCCGGCCAGGTCGGTTTCCTGCCCGCCGTGGAGGGCCAGGCCCCCACCCCGGCAGGACCGACGCTCCGTGAGCAGACCCTGCAGACCTTCGCCAACGTCAAGGCGATCCTGGAGGAGGGCGGCGCGAGCTGGGACGACGTGATGATGATGCGCGTCTACCTCACGGACGTCGACCACTTCGCCGAGATGAACGCGATCTACAACGAGTACTTCGAGGAGCAGGGCCTGAAGGCCCCCGCAGCCGCACGTACGACGGTGTACGTCGGCCTGCCCAAGGGCCTGCTCATCGAGATCGACGCCCTCGCGGTGCTCGGCTGACCGTCCCCGGCCGGCCACACCACCACCCGGGCTGAATCACTTGACCCACCGCACCACCCAGCAGCACGGCACGGCGCCCCACCGCTCCCGCACGGGGCCGCCGTGCCGCGCTCCTCCCTGCCCGAAGGGCCCCGTCACCAACGGAGTTGACCGCTCATGCTGCTCGCTGCCGCCCCCGCACCCGACGCGCCACCCCACACCGGTGGACTGCTGCTCCTGATCGGCGGAACACCCGGTCTGCTGACCGTCGCCGCCCTCGGGATCGTGCTCCTGCTGTTCCTGATCATCAAGGCCAGGCTCCAGCCGTTCGTCGCGCTGCTCGCCGTATCCATAGCCGTCGGCCTCGGCGCTGGTCTCTCCGTCACCGAACTCTTCGGCACGGTCCAGAAGTCGGCCGCCGTCTCGGTCATCGAATCGGGCATGGGCGGCATCCTGGGGCACGTCGCGATCATCATCGGCCTCGGCACGATGCTCGGCGCGATCCTGGAGGTGTCCGGCGGCGCGGAGGTCCTGAGCGCCCGCCTGCTGAACCTCTTCGGCGAGAAGCGCGCCCCGCTCGCCATGGGCCTCACCGGCCTCATCTTCGGTATCCCGGTCTTCTTCGACGTCGGCATCTTCGTCCTCGCGCCGATCGTCTACGCCGCCGCCAAGCGCTCCGGCAAGTCGGTCGTCCTCTACGCGATGCCGCTGCTGGCGGGCCTCTCGATGACCCACGCGTTCCTGCCGCCACACCCCGGTCCGGTCGCCGCGGCGGGCCTCTTCAACGTCTCCCTCGGCTGGGTCATCCTGATGGGCGCCCTCGTCGGCATCCCGTCCGTCCTCGCCGCCTGGGGTTACGCCGCCTGGATCGGCAAGCGCATCTTCGTCGACGTCCCGCAGGACATGGTCGAGGCGGCCGCCGAGGCCAAGGCCGCGGTCGTCGCCGAGCAGCGCGCCGCCGGTGTCACCCCCCACGAGAAGCCCGTCCCGCTCTCCACGGTGCTCGCGATCATCGGTACGCCGCTGATCCTCATCCTGGCCGCGACGTTCTCCTCCATCGCGCTCGACCCGTCCACCCTGCGCTCGGTCATCGAGTTCTTCGGAAACCCGTTCGTCGCGCTGACGATCGCCCTGCTCCTCGCCTACTACCTGCTGGGCATCCGGCGGGGCTGGTCCCGCAAGTCCCTCGAATCGGTCTCCACGTCCTCGCTGAAGCCCGTCGGCAACATCCTGCTGGTCGTCGGCGCGGGCGGGATCTTCGGAGCCGTGCTGAAGGGCAGCGGCATCGCGGACGCGCTCGCCGACACCTTCAACGACGTCGGCCTCCCGGTCATCCTGCTCGCCTGGCTGATCTCCGTGGTCCTGCGGGTCGCCCAGGGTTCGGCGACGGTCGCGATCGTCACCACCGCCGGCATCGTCGTCCCGCTCGTCGAGGGACAGGGCATGTCGCAGGCCCACCTCGCGCTGATCATCATGGCGATCTCGGCGGGCTCCATCTTCGCCTCGCACGTCAACGACGGCGGGTTCTGGATGGTCTCGAAGTACTTCGGCATCTCCGAGCGCGACACCCTGAAGACCTGGACGGTCCTGGAAACGGTCCTCTCGGTCGCCGGCTTCGTGGTGGCCGCCGCCCTGAGCCTGGTGATCTAGGGTCTCTCGTTTGGATCAGGCCGGGCTCGCGGGGTCCGGCCTGATCCAAACGAAAGACCCGAGGACAGTTCGTCCGTACGCTCCTCCCGCGCTTACGACGCGCCCCCTTGTGCGATCCTCCGCCATGCGCTTCCTTGACCGACATGGCGGAGACAAGCGAGACCACAGGTGCGGGGGAGCTGAGCCCCCGGCCGCGTAAGTCCAGTTGGCGCTACATCGGGCCCGGCATCGTCGTCGCGGCCACCGGCGTCGGAGCGGGGGATCTGGTCGCGACGCTCATCGCGGGCAGCAAATTCGGCTACACCCTCATGTGGGCGGCCGTGATCGGCTGCCTCGTCAAGATCTCCCTCGCGGAGGCGGTGGGCCGCTGGCACCTCGCGACGGGACGCACCCTCTTCGACGGCTGGCGCACCCTCGGCGGGTGGACCACCGGCTACTTCGCGGTGTACGTCGTCGTCTGGGGCTTCGTGTACGGCGCGACGGCCATGTCGTCGAGCGCCCTGCCCATCGTGGCGCTCTTCCCGGACGGTCCTGGACTGAAGACCTGGGCGATCATCACCGGGCTGATCGGTCTGGTCTTCGTCTGGTTCAACCAGTACGCCGTATTCGAGAAGGTCATGACGGTCCTGATCGGCGTGATGTTCGTCGTCGTGGTCTACGTCGCGATCCGGGTGGTACCGGACGTCGGTGCCTCCTTCGCGGGGCTGCTCCCCGTCCTTCCCGACGGGTCGCTGATCTACACGCTCGGGCTGATCGGCGGGGTCGGCGGCACCATCACCATGGCGGCGTACGGGTACTGGGTGAACGCCAAGGGGTGGTCCGACGCCTCCTGGATGAAGGTGATGCGGATCGACAACCGGGTCGCCTACATCACGACCGGCATCTTCGTCGTGGCGATGCTGATCGTCGGGGCGGAGCTGCTGCACTCCTCGCAGATCGCCCTGACGAGCGGCGACCGGGGGCTGGTCGACCTCGGTGAGGTCCTTCAGGACCGCTTCGGTGCGGGCACCGCGAAGCTGTTCCTGATCGGCTTCTTCGCGGCGTCGTTCTCGTCGCTCATCGGTGTGTGGCATGGCGTGAGCCTGATGTTCGCCGACTTCGTGGAGCGGTTCAGGGGCGCCCGTGGCCACGCGGGCGTGGAGGGGGCGGGCAGCGGGACGGTCGGCCGCCAGGAGCGGTCCGTGCCCTTCCGCGCGTATCTGCTCTGGCTGACGTTCCCGCCGATGACGCTGCTGTGGCTGGACGAGCCCTTCGGTCTTGTCATCGGCTACGGGGTGCTGGGCGCGTTCTTCATGCCGTTCCTCGCGCTGACCCTGATCTGGCTGCTCAACTCCTCGCGTACGCCCAGGGAGTGGCGTAACGGCTGGCTCAGCAACGGGATGCTGGGCGCGGCGGGTCTGCTGTTCATCGTGCTGTGCGTCCAGCAGGTGCGCGAACTGCCCTGGTGACAGGGGACGACGCAGCAGCGCCGCCGGGGGAGCGGCGGCGCTGCTGGATCGTCGGCCCGGGGTGTGACCGGGTCACGGGGTGTCGATGACGGGGTACGGCTACGGGAGTCCGTGGACGTGCGCGCCGACCGAGTCGGACCAGGCGTTGCCCGCGGCGGCGTCCCAGTTCGTCGACCAGGCCATCGCGCCGCGCAGCCCCGGGTAGGTGGTGTCGGGCTTGAACGAACCGCAGTTCGTGCCCTCGGTCAGGCAGTCCAGTGCCGCGTTCACGATGGCCGGCTCGACATAGCCGCTGCCGGCGCCGCTGGCGGAGGCGGGGACACCGAGGCCGACCTGGGACGGGTCGAGGCCGCCCTCCAGCTGGATGCAGGCGAGCGCGGTGAGGAAGTCCACCGAGCCCTGCGAGTAGACGTTGCCGTCGCAGCCCAGCATCGAACCGCTGTTGTAGTACTGCATGTTGACGACGGTCAGGATGTCCTTGATGTCGAGCGCCGTCTTGAAGTACTCGGTGGACGTCGACTGCATGTCGATGGTCTGCGGGGCCATGGTGATCACCAGGTCGGAGCCCACCTCCGACGACAGGGAACGCAGCGCCTTCGTCATGTACGTGGAGTCGAGGCCGTTCTCCAGGTCGATGTCGACGCCGTTGAAGCCGTACTCCTGGATGAGGCCGGACAGCGAGTCCGCGAAGGCGGCCGCGGAGGCGTCGCTGTTGACGGCGACGGCTCCCTTCTCGCCTCCGACGGAGATGATGACGTTCTTGCCGTCGGCCTGCTTGGCCTTGATGTCGTCCTTGAACTGGTCGACGGTGTAGCCGCCGAGGCCGGCCGAGTCCAGGTTGAAGGTGACACCGCCGGGCGTGTCCGTGGCGTCCGCGAAGGAGACGGCGATGATGTCGTAGTTCTCGGGGACGTCGCTGAGCTTCTGGACGGTGGCACCGTTGTCGAAGTTCTGCCAGTAGCCCGTGACCGCGTGCGCGGGGACCGACGCGGCACCTGCGCCCGCCGCCTCGCCGGTCTTCGCGGCCGTGTCGGTGTCGCCCGCCTGCGCGGTGGTGACGAGCCCGGTGACGCCGAGCGCCCCGGCTGCGACGGCGGCCACGACCCCGCCGACGAGAGGCCTGATCCGGCGCCTTCTGTGTGTGCTGCTGCCTGCGGAGTGTTCCACTTGCTGCCTCCGGTGGGGGGAGTTGGGGGGATGCTTGCGGAAACGGTGGCCACCCGTTGGCCTGATAAACTGGTCCAGACCAATCAAGATGTCAAGACCTCTGGCGATACGGATGTGCCGGGCGGCGAGCGCGCGCCGGTGTCGGGGGCGCGGGGCGTGCACACCTTCGGGTGACTCGGCCCGGATGCCCGGAACGTGACGGAGCGGATATCGAGGGCGGGTCCGGGAAAGCGAGCGGATTCGCCGCCATCCGTTCTGACGTGGGCAGATTAATTCCGGCGGTTTTCAAACCCGGACGGCCGGGGTAACTCTGCGCAGTGGTACAGGAGTTAACCGGTCTGCCTTTCGTCCGATTTCGTACGGAGGCGGAGCGAACGCGTGTCCAGTACGTCTTCGTACTGGGTTCCGATATCTGTTCTCTGCCTGGTGTGACGTGGTTAAAGTGCTGGGGAGAAGCACGGGGGCAGAGTGATTGCGGCCGGAGTCATCCCCGACCACGGCCGGAGGCGAACGGGGAAGTGCGTGCCGACCGCAATAGCAGTGACCAGCGCCGATCTCGTGCTACCGCCGACCGATCAGCAGACGCCCACCGCCGCCCTGCTCCAGGCGCCCGGAGCGCAGCCCCTCGATCTCGCGATCGGTGACATGAACCTGCTTCTGGAGCAGCACGGTCATGTGATCGCGGTCTACCCGTCGGGCATCAGCCCCGCCCATGAGCGCCGGCTGCACGCCATCCGCTCGGTCCTGGAGAGCGACCGCATCGCGTTACTCAGGACCGACCTGCCGCCGCTGGGCGTCGCCGTACTCGTACGCCAGCTGCGCCAGCTCTCCATCTGCGACTTCAGCCCGGGAGTCGTCGCGTCGGCGGCCCGCCTGCTCTCCCACTACATCCACGCCGGAGCCCTGCTGAACTCGGTGGCCAGGCTCGACCGGGTCCCGGTCAGCCTCAAGAGCCACGCCAAGTCCTGGGTACCTGGCTCACAGTTCGCCGTGCTCGCAGGACCCAGCCCGCAGCTGGTCAGGATCGGGCCGACGGTCGAACCACCGTCCGGGCCCGCCTTCACCAGTCATCTGCTGGTCGCCAAGGGGCAGTTGACATCCGAATGGGTGCAACAGACCCTCGCCCCCGCCTGGGGGGTCCAAGCCATTGCGGAGTGCGCTCTGCCTTCCGGGTCGGCGCGCTGGTGGGGAACGGGGAAGCTGGTGGAATTCGCCTCCTTCCTGCCGGACATCTCCGTGATCTACCAGCTTGTTTCCTCCGTGCGCAGGGAAAACTGTCACTGGTGCGGAATGGAGCTCATCGGCGACCGGTGCGGGTTCTGTTCCTCCCCGCTGGCGCCGTCGGAGAACCGAATGCTCTCCCCCGGTGTCCTGAGCCCCGGAGCGCCCGCGCCGCCCAGCGTCTAGCGCTCCTCAGACACCGCGCATCCGTCTCTGCCCGCTGCTCCACGCATCCGATTCGAACGAGGTTGTCCGGCCCATGAACTCCCGCCAGCGCCGCGGCGTGATACTCCTGCTCCTCTCGGTCCTGTGCGCCTTCGCCGCCTTCGCCGGGGTGCTCTCGGTCATCAGCGACGTCAACTCGAAGGTCGGCCCCGAGGTCGACGCCTACCGGCTGAAGACCGATGTGGCCCCGTACACGGCCCTGTCGGCCGGGCAGTTCGAGAAGGTCTCCATGCCCAAACGCTGGCTGTCCGGCAACGCCGTCACGGAGATCGACGAGATCGACGGCAAGATCGCGGTCACCGAGCTGCAGAAGGGCTCCCTGATGCAGAGCGACATGATGGTGCGCAGTCCCGAACTGCGTCCGGGTGAGCAGGAGATCGCCATCATGATCGACGCGGCGACGGGTGTGGCCGGCAAGATCAGGCCCAACGACAAGGTGAACATCTATGCCACCTTCACGGGCGAGCGGGACGGCGAGGCCTCCCAGTCCAAGATCATCGTCTCCAACGCCAAGGTCCTCGACGTCGGCGAACTGACCGCCCTCGAACCGAAGAAGGAGGACCGGAACCAGGCGACCCAGGCGGTGCCGATCACCTTCGCCCTCAACACCCTCGACACCCAGCGCGTGGCCTACGCGGAGTCGTTCGCCCAGCACGTACGTCTCGCCCTGATCGCCCCGGGCAGCGACGGCACCATCCGCCCGGGCGACCGGACCTACACGCTCGACAACGACAAGTGAGGGCGGGATGACCATCAGAATCCTCCCGGCGGTCGGTGACGCCGACGCGGCCAGGTCAGTGACCACTCTGCTCAGCCAGCTCCCCGACGCCGAGCCCGCGGCACCGGTGGGCGACTCCACGCAGCTCATCGACACCCTCGCCCGTCTCGCCGGTGAGGCCATCGAGGAACTGCCCGAGGCCGTCCTGGTCCACGAGCGGATCGGCCCGGTGCCCGCCCTCGAGCTGATCAGGGAGGTCTCCCTGCGGTTCCCCGCCGTGGGGGTCGTGCTGATCACCGCCGACGCGAGCCCCGTGCTCTTCGCCGCGGCCATGGACGCGGGGGCGCGGGGGCTGGTCACCCTCCCCCTGAGCTACGAGGAACTCGCCAACCGTGTCCAGGCCGCCGCCCAGTGGTCCACCGGCGTACGACGCCATCTCGGCTCCGGCGCCGATGTGTTCACCGGGCCCGGCGGCACCGTCGTCACCGTCACCGGGGCCAAGGGCGGGGTCGGGGCGACCGTCACCGCCGTACAGCTGGCCCTGGCCGCGCAGGCGTCAGGGCACGCGGCGGCGCTCGTGGACCTGGACCTCCAGACCGGCGACATCGCCGCCTATCTCGACGTGCAGTTCCGGCGTTCCGTCGTCGACCTGGCGGCCATCACCGACATATCGCCCCGGGTGCTCTCCGACGCCGTGTTCTCGCACGACACGGGCCTCGCCCTGCTGTTGGCCCCTGGGGAGGGCGAGCGTGGCGAAGAGGTCAGCGACCGGGCCGCCCGCCAGATCGTCAGCGCCCTGCGCTCACGCTACGACGTCGTCGTCATCGACTGCGGAAGCCAGATGAACGGGGCCAACGCCGCGGCGATCGAGATGGCCGACACCGCCGTGCTGGTGACGACCCCGGACGTCGTCTCGGTGCGGGGTGCCAAGCGCATCGTACGGATGTGGGACCGGCTCCAGATCCGTAAGGGCGAGGAGACGGTCTCCCTCGTCAATCGCTTCAACCGCAACACCGAGATCCAGCCCGCACTGATCCAGCGGATCACCGGGACCCGGATGGCGGGCACGGCCGTGCCGGCGAACTTCAAGGAGCTCCAGGGCGTGGTCGATTCGGGCCGAATGCACGAACTGGACCCACGCTCCACCGTGAAACAGGCCCTTTGGGCCCTGGCGGGTGAGCTCGGACTCGTGAAGCCTGGAAAGCAAACGGAGTCACGCGGCGGCATGCTGCGGGGCGACCGGGGCTCGATCGGTGGCCGCAGGCGCAAGGGCGGCACGACCAGCGGGGGAGGCTGACAGTGATGCCAGGCAGCGGAGAACCCGGCTCGATACGCACACGGCTGCGCGCGCGGGCACGGGCGCTGGCACCGGCGTCGGCATCGGCGTCGGCACGGTCGGGACGCGACCGTGGGCAGCTGAGCATCGAGTTCACCGGGATGGTGCCGATCATCCTGGTGACCCTGGTGCTGCTCTGGCAGGCCGTCCTGGTGGGTTACACGTTCACCCTGGCGAGCGGCGCGGCGGACGAGGGCGTACGCAAGGCGGTCGCCTCGGGCGCCTGGGACCGGCAGAGCAGGTGCAGGGCCGCCGTGTACGAGCGGCTCCCGAGCGCCTGGGAGGGGCCCGCGCAGATCCAGGAGTGCGGATCCGAGGGGAACGACATGGTCAAGGCCACCATCACCCTGAAGGCCCCCGTCCTGTTCCCGGGCTTCGCCAGCCTCCCCATCCCCGTCAGGGCGACGGCCGGCGCGGCAGCGGAAGGGAAGTGACGCGGCATGGCATCCGTACGGATTCCACGAGCGGCCGGACGGAGACCGCGCGGGGGGTCGGACCGTGGCTCGACCGCCATCGAGTACCTCGGCTTCCTCCCGGTCCTCATCCTGATCGGCCTCGCGGGCATACAGCTCGGCCTCGTCGCCTACACCGCCCAGCAGGCCGGCACCGGAGCACGAGCCGCCGCCCGTACGGCCTCGCAGGACGGCCTGCGAGGGTCGTACGAGCGCGTCGGCAAGGCGTCGATGACCGGCTGGGTGGCCCAGCGGTCCCGGATCGCCGCGCCGACAGGGGGTGAATCGGTCACGGTGAAGGTCACGGTCGACATCCCGGACGTCCTGCTCGGCCTCCTCGGTGACCGGACCGTCGAGAAGTCCGCCACCATGCCCCGCGACTGAGCGCATCCCCTTTCACCCGAGGAGTACCACCCATGAGTCTGCGGGCACGCATCACCGCCCCCGAGGAGCGCGGAGGGGGACGGGAGGACGGCCACATGGTCGCCACCTACCGTGCGAAGCTCCTCGAGGAGATCGACCTCGCGGAGATGTCCTCGCTGGCCACCGCCGACCGCCGGGCCCGGCTGGAACGCGTGCTGGGCCACATCATCAGCCGTGAGGGCCCGGTCCTCTCCACCCTCGAACGCTCCCAGCTGATCCGCCGGGTCGTCGACGAGGCACTCGGGCTCGGCGTCCTGGAGCCGCTCCTGGAGGACGCCTCCATCACGGAGATCATGGTCAACGGACCCGACCAGATCTACGTCGAACGAGCGGGCCGGGTCGAGCAGCTCCCCCTGCGCTTCGCCAGTCACGAGCAGCTGATGCAGACGATCGAGCGCATCGTCTCCACCGTCAACCGGCGCGTGGACGAGGCCAATCCGATGGTCGACGCCCGTCTGCCCAGCGGTGAGCGCGTCAACGTCATCATCCCGCCGCTCTCGCTCACCGGCGCGACACTCACCATCCGGCGCTTCCCCAGGTCCTTCACGCTTCAGGAGATGATCAGCTTCGGCTCGCTGGACGAGCAGATACTGCTGCTGCTCGCCGGGCTCGTCCAGGCGAAGTTCAACGTGATCGTGTCCGGGGCCACCGGCACGGGCAAGACCACGCTCCTCAACGCGCTCTCCGGGCTCATCCCCGAGGGCGAGCGCATCGTCACCATCGAGGACTCCGCCGAACTCCAGCTCCAGCAGAAGCATGTGATCCGGCTGGAGTCACGCCCCGCCAACGTGGAGGGCAAGGGGGAGATCACCATCCGCGACCTGGTCCGCAACTCCCTGCGTATGCGCCCGGACCGCATCATCGTCGGTGAGGTCCGAGGCGGCGAGTCGCTCGACATGCTCCAGGCGATGTCGACCGGCCACGACGGTTCACTGGCCACCGTCCACGCCAACAGCGCGGAGGACGCGCTGATGCGTCTCCAGACCCTCGCGTCGATGTCCGAGATCAAGATCCCCTTCGAGGCCCTGCACGACCAGATCAACAGCGCCGTCGACGTCATCGTCCAGCTGACCCGGCACGCGGACGGCTCCCGGCGCATCACCGAGCTCGCGGTACTCGACTCGCACGGACGGGCCCCGTACAGGATCGTCACCGTCGCCCGGTTCGACGCCAGGCCGATGGACACCGACGGGCTGATCCACGGCGAGTTCCACGCCCTGCCGCTCCCGCGCCGTATCGCCGACCGGCTCTACATGGCCGGGCAGCCGATCCCCCAGGCCTTCGGGGTCGCACCGTCCGACGCGTACCTCGCCACCCGAGAAGCCGAATAGGTACCCGACATGGACAACCTCGCACCGCTCACCATCGGCGTCACGCTGCTGTGCTGCGTACTCGGCGTCCTGGGCCTGCACGCCTACAACTCGGGCAAGGCCCAGCGCGAAGCCCTCGTCGACCGGCTCTCCTCCACCGGCCAGGTCGAAGGGGGCCCGCAGCGCCGCTTCCCCGGGCTCGACCGCCGGCTGCGCCGCACGAAACCGGGCAAGTGGATCGAGCGGAAGCTCGCGGCCACCGGCCTCGACGTCACCCCCGGTGAGTACTTCCTCTACGTCCTGGCCTCCGTGGTGGCCCTCTGGCTGATCGCCGCCTCCCTGCTCGCCTCGTTCTTCGGCCCGCTCGCCGGACTCGCCGGGATCTGGGCCGCCAACACCTTCCTGAACTGGCACCGCACCAAACGCACCGAGGCCTTCATCGGCCAGCTGCCCGAGATCTCCCGGGTGCTGGCCAACGCCACCCAGGCCGGGCTCTCCCTGCGTACCGCCATCGCCATGGCCGCCGAGGAACTAGAGGCGCCCGCGGGCGACGAACTCCGCGTCGTCGCCGACCAGCTGGGCGTGGGCCGCACCCTCGACGACGCCCTGGACGAACTCGCGACCCGCCTGCCGTCCCGCGAGCTCGTCGTCCTCGTCGCCACCCTGATCCTGTCCAACCGGGCGGGCGGCCAGGTCGTCTCCTCGCTGCGCAACCTCACCATCACCCTGGAGGAGCGCAAGGAGACCCGGCGCGAGGTCCGCACCCAGCTCTCGCAGATCAACACCACCGCGTACGCCGTCCCGGCCATCGGCGTCGGCGCGATGCTCCTCGTCAACTCGATCCTCCCCGGAGCACTCGACCGGATGACGGGATCGTTCCTCGGTCAGACCGCCGTCATCATCTCGCTCGGCCTGTACGCCGTCGGCTTCATCGCCATCCGCCGCATTTCGAAGATCGATATCTGAGGAGGGGACCGCTCGATATGGAACTGCTGCTCGCTCTCGTCGTCGGCCTCAGTGTGCTGGGCGTCTTCAAGGGCGTACGGATGTACCGCACCGAGGCGACCCTCCCCGGCGACCTCGCGCTCGCCTTGGAGGTGGGCTCGACCCGCACCACCGCCGTGGGCTCCGGCATCGACCGGCTCGGCATGCGCTGGGCGCCTCTGGTGCTCCGCCTGATGGGCCCGAAGAAGGTGAACGAGAAGCGCCGCAAGATCGACATGGCCGGCAACCCCGACGGCCTGACCGTCGACCGCTATGCCGCCCGCCGTGCCGTCTACAGCGCCCTCGGAGCCTTCGCCGCCTTCGCGATGCTCTCCAGCGGCCAGATCTTCATGGCCCTGCTGATGGTCGCGTTCGGCCTGTTCTGGGGCGAGGTCGGCATCTGGGCCGCCGTCCGCAAACGCCGGGACGACATCGACCGTACGCTCCCCGACTTCCTGGACGTCCTCGCTGTCGTCGTCTCCGCCGGCCTCGGTTTCCGGCAGGCGCTCGACCGGGTGTCGGACAAGTACAAGGGCCCCTGGGCCGACGAACTGCGCATCACCCTGCGCCAGATGGACATGGGCGTCAGCCGCCGCCAGGCCTTCGACGAGCTGCGCAGGCGCAACGACTCCGAGCAGGTCGCCATGTTCGTCACCGCGCTCCAGCAGGGTGAGGAGCTGGGCGCACCGATCGTCGACACCCTCATCGCCATCGCCAACGACATGCGCCGCACCGACGCGCAGAACGCCCGGCGCAAGGCGGCGAAGGCGGTCCCCAAGGCCACCCTGATGGTCACCACCTTCATGATCCCCGCGACCGTGCTCCTGATGGGCGCCGCCATGCTGCTCGGATCCGGCACCGACCTCGGATCCCTGACGGGGGAGTGAGTGGCCGGCCGATGACGATCTCGCTGCACCCGGGACCTGAGCCCACGGACCCCCGCCACACCCTGTCCACCCCGGTGGGCCCGGCACCCACGGTCTCCATCCAGGTCAACGCCCTCCAGGCGCTGGCCAGGCAGGTGTTCCTCTTCCGGCTCGCCATGATCGCCATCGGCACCCCGCAGGCCGTCGGCAACAGCGCCCCCGGCCTCGCCGGGTGGCTGGTGGGATCGGCCGTCCTCGTCACCTTCGTCGGCTCGTACGCGCTCTACCGCGACTGGGAACGCTTCGGACCGCTCCTCGTGCGCTACCCGCTGCTCCTCGGCGTGGACACGGTCTTCGGCGCGCTGCTGCTGTTCACCGCCACGCCCGAGTCGACGCTCGGCTACGCCGTCGTGTGCACCCCGCTGCTCGCCGGACTGCTCTACGGTTGGCGCGCCGCCGGAATCTTCGCGGCTGTGCAGAGCCTGATCCTCGCCGCGGCCTACGGCGTCGACCACCGCCCCCAGTCGAGCCTGGCCGACGTGCTGCTCCTGCCAGGCTTCTGCATCCTGGCGGGCGCCTTCGGAGTGGCCCTGCGCAATCTGATGCTCCGCGTCGGCGCGGCCAGCCAGGCCCTGACCGAGACGCGGGCCCGCCTCGCCGTCAGCGAGGCCGTCGAGGACGAACGCGGCCGGCTGGCCCGGGAGATGCACGACTCCGTCGCCAAGACCCTGCACGGTCTGGCCCTGGCCGCCGACGGTCTGGCCCACTCCGTCGACCGCATGGACCCCCCGACCGTCAGAAACCAGGCGGAACTGGTGGCCCGATCGGCCCGGCGGGCCGCTGCCGAGTCCCGCGAGCTCCTCTCCGACCTGCGCCGCGAATCGGGCCTCGACGGGGGCGTGGACCTGATCACCGAACTCCGCACCAGGACGGATGACTTCAGCCGCCGACACGGCGTGGAGGCCGTGTTCCGGAGTCCGGGCGACACCCCCGTACCGCTGGTCCCGCAGGTCGTCGCCAGACAGCTGCTCACCGTCGCCTCCGAAGCGATGGAGAACGCCAACCGGCACGCCCACCCCACCTACCTCATCGTCCTCGCCGGCATCAAGGGCGATGTCCTGCGCGTCAGCGTGTACGACGACGGGCAAGGGCTGCCCAAGGGCACCACACTCGACGACCTGCGACGGGCCGGCCACTTCGGGCTCGTCGGCATGGTCGAACGCGCGGCCTCCATCGGTGCCCGTATCCGCATTGGCAGGGGCCAGGCGGCCAAGGGCACGGAGGTCCGCGTGGAACTCCCGACGGCCGCACTGTCCCAGGCCGGGGCTGACCCGTAACCGCTGCGGCTGCCCAGGCACCGGCCGTAGGGCTCCCGCTGCCGCTCCAGCGCTCCCGCTCCAGCGCTCCCGCTCCACCGCTCCCGCTCCACCGCTCCCGCTCCACCGCTCCCGCTCCACCGCTCCCGCTCCGCCGCTCCAACGGTCCCCGTGTTTCTTCCGTCCCCACGACACCTGAGAGGAGGTCGCAGAATGTCGGATGACGTATCGCGCGCGTCGGGCCAGGACTGGGCGGCACAGAACCACGCCTCCCAGCACACGTCGTCGCACGGCTCCCCGCGCAGCACGGAACTCAGCTCCCCCGCATTCCCGGCCACCACCCACCTCCCGCCCTCGACGCCCCCGGGCCCCGAGCCGATGCCCGCCTTCCCCGCAGCTCCCGAGCGGCCGGCCCCCGGGCCGCTGCGGGTCGTCGTCGCGGACGACAACCCCGTCGTACGGGCAGGACTCGGGGTTCTGCTCAGCGGTCGTGCTGACATCGATGTCGTGGCAGAGGCGGCGGACGGGCGCGAGGCCTACGAAGCGGCGGTACGCCACCGCCCCGACGTCATCCTGCTCGACGTCCGGATGCCCGGGGTGGACGGCCTCTCCGCCCTGCCGCACCTGGTGCAGGTTGCACCCGTGATGATGCTGACGTACAGCCGTGAGAGCGACATCGTGCACGAGGCCCTGCGTCTGGGCGCCGGTGGCTATCTGGTGCACGGCGAGTTCACCGCGGACGAACTCGTGCAGGCCGTACGTGACACGAGGAGCGGCCGGGCCCCCTTCACCGCCACGGCGGCCAACGCGCTGCTCACCCATATGCGCCAAGGGAGGGAGCAGCAGCCGAGACAGCTCCCGGAGGGGCTCGGAACGTCCCTGACGCCGGACGCATCCCCGGCCGCCCCCAGCTCCCCGGCCCAGCCTCCGGGCGACAATTCCTACGGCGCGCGGGGCCCTTCGGGGGCGGCGGCGCAACGGGCAGGACATCCGCGAGGTCTTTCGCAACTGCAACCTGTTGTGGCACAGTCTTCGTCTGACAGAGAACCAAACAGGCCCCGAGCGGCCAACAGGCAGCAGTACGACCTGAGTTCGAGGGAGGCGGAGGTCATGGAGCTCATCTCGTCGGGCATGAGCAACCAGCAGATCGCCGCTACCTGTTTCATCAGCGAAAAGACCGTCAAGAACCACATCAACAGGATCTTCACCAAGTTGCGCAGCGGCAGCCGCAGCGAGGCGATCGCCCGCTGGCTCGGCACGGAGCCGGGCTCGGGACCTGCGACGAGGGGGACAGGCAGCCATGGCTGACCGGAGGAGGGGCCCCGAACCGGGGGCACGTACGGAGAGATGGGCCCAGCGCGCGTTTTGGGTCCGTCTTTGGGCCCTGGGGCCCTCCGCCGGACAGACCGTCCAGCCGTACGTTGCTCATGTCGCCAGCGGCACCGGCCAGGAGGAAGCCGGTAACGCGGGTGCCACCAACGAGACTTACGCGTCGCCCGGCTCACGGTCGGCCGAACCCGGAGGGGAACATCATGAGCAACCCGATGCTGAAGGCTTCCGTCAATGCCAAGGTCTGGGCGAACACGTCCGTCGAGCGTATGAAGGCCCGGGCCGACCAGGGGCAGGGCGCGGTGGAGTACCTGGGCATCATCGTGGTGGTCGTGGCGATCATCGGAGTGCTCATGACGACGAACTTCGGCGACAAGATCGCCGCTGCGATCACCACCCAGATCGGCAAGGTCACCGGTGGTGGGGGCGAGGGCGAGTAACCGCGCAGACCCGCGAGTCAGGGCAGGCTTTCCCCATCTACATCATGGTGGTGGCGGGCCTGCTCTTCCTTGCGTTCGCCTACTTCGCCGTCGGCCAGGCGTCGATGAAGAAGAACGAGGCCCAGACCGCTGCGGACGCGGCCGCGCTCGCTGCGGCCCAGGACGCGCGGGACGAGTGGTCATGGCCAGGAGCCTTCGACCTTGACGAATGGGACGACCTCCTGAGCGGCCGGGACATCGGAGCGCGATCGTGTTCCGCCGGTAAATGGCTCGCGTCGCAGAACGACGCCCAGCAAGTCTCCTGTGCCCGGGGGTTCTGGCCCGATGCCTCGTACACGGTCACGGTCAAGACCAACAAGACGGTCGGCAGCTCGGTGGTTGCCAGCACGAAGACGACGAAGGCCGAGGCCACCGCACGGGCAGTGATCGAGCCCCGCTGCCGCATCGAAGAGGACACGCGTCCCACTCCGAGCGCCCCGGCGGAGGACGATGACGACGACACGGATGACGCCGAGGAGCAAAAGGCCTACAAAGTCGTCTGCGATGACGAAGACTTCGACATCGACCCGAAGAACATCGATCTCCTGCCGGACCTGGCAGACCTCTTCTCCGTCCACCTGGCCGACAAGTAGATGATCGACACCGAGAGGAACACGCCGATGCGTGCAGCCATGACCCGGATTCGCTTCAAGGGAGCCGCTGTCGCTGCTGCCTCCGTTGCCATGGCTGTGGTGCTGACGGCCTGCGGCGGCGACGGAGGCTCGGGGGACAAGCCAGAGGGCAAGCCCAACGATAAGTCGGCTTCATCTGAACAAAAGAGTGAGAGCCCGGCCCCGGACGAGGTGGATGAAAGCCAGGTGCTCGCCACCGTCAAGGGTGCCAACGGAGTGGAAGTGGTCGTCAACTCGGCAACTCGTGAGTCGGGTGGCTTCGTCACCGTCAAGGGCACTGTGACGAACGGATCCGATCAGGCTTTCACCGCTGACGGATGGCAGGGCGGTGAGCAGGAGCTCGTCGACAACCATGCATCGGTGGCGGGTGCCTCGCTGGTGGACCAGGAGGGGAAGAAGCGCTACCTCATCCTCAGGGACACTGACGGGAAGTGCTTGTGCACCCGATTCGTCGGCGGTATCGCGGCCGGCGCGAAGGTGCCCTTCTTCGGGCAGTTCCCCGCACCGCCGGCAGAGACCACCGAGGTCGACTTCCAGATCCCCACCATGCCCACCGCGACGATCAAGATCTCGGGGTGACGACCGCCATGCAGCCTTCCGCCCCCACACCAGCCGCATCGCGAAGCGCACTCCGATGCCGCATCGGCATCTGCACCGCCGCTGCGGTGGTCCTCGGCACCTCGACTCTCTGGGGCGCCACCTCGGCCTCGGCCGACGACAACCCCACTGCCGTCCCGAGCGCCTCGCCGCCCGTCGAGGTCGATGCCAACTCACCGGGGCTCATGCTTGGTGACGGGGCGACCCTCGCTGATGTCCGCGTCCTCGACATCAAGTCAATCGTCGAGGACCTGGGTGGGGAGGAGCGCCGCGAGGACACCAACGCCGACATCACCTTCGCCCTTCAGGCCGAGGTCCTCTTCGGCAAGGACAGCGCGAAGCTGAGCAGTGCGGCCAACGCCCGTATCGCCACCATCTCCGAGGAGATCAAGAAGCAGAACGCGACCAAGGTCCGCGTCTTCGGCTTCACCGACGATCTAGGGTCCTCCGCGCACGGCGATGTCCTCTCCAAGCAGCGGGCCAACGCGGTGCAGGGAGTACTCGCCCCGGGGCTGCCGAGTGTCACCTTCGAGATCCGTGGCTACGGGGAGCAGTATCCGATCGCCGACAACACGACGGAAGAGGGCCGTAAGAAGAACCGCCGTGTCGAGGTCACCTTCCAGCGCAGCGGCGACTCGTAGCTACCCGGGCAGGGGCCGGTCGTCGATGACGTTCTTCCTCTGTTGGGTGGCGGCCAGGTCGGCGGTGGCGACGAGCAGGAGGTAGTCGGGCTCCGCTGAAGAACGCGCAGCTCGTCCCGAAGGGGCTCGCGATCAGCACGGTGCACCTGACCGCCTGCGCCGTCGTCCACCCCGGCGTCGGCATTCTGGCCCGTACGGTCCTCGGGACCTGTCCCTCGGCTGCTCGACTCGTCATCCGGATCAGCGGTCCCGTACCGAGCCGGACTTGAAGGAGTGCACACACGTGGAAGACCGGATGCAGACGCAGCAGGAACAGGCGAACCCCGCGGTACGCAAGCGCGTCCAGGACAGCTTCGACCGGCAGGGCCTGATGTCCCACCTCGGCGCGCGTCTCGCTCACATCGGGCCCGGCCGGGTACACATCGTGCTCCCGGCCCGCCCCGAGGTGACCCAGCAGCACGGCTACGTCCACGCCGGTGCCACCAGCGCCATCGCGGACAGCGCCGGCGGCTACGCGGCGCTCACCCTGTTCGACGAGGAGTCCGAGGTCCTCACCGTCGAGTACAAGATCAACCTCCTCGCACCCGCCGCAGGGGACCACCTCGAAGCGATCGGCACCGTCCTCAAGTCCGGACGCACCCTGACCGTCTGCCAACTGGAGGTCTACGGCGTCCAGGCCGACGGCGCCAGGAAGCTCGTCGCCAACGGCCAGCAGACCCTGATCCGCATCGATCGGCCCGCCGCATGAGCTCCCGGCCGTCCCGGTCCGCCGCGCCCCTGCCGTCCTGGCTGACATGGTGGCAGCGGCCCTTCCCCGACGCCAACACCCTCCTGCTGCCCGGGCGACGGCCCGCCCTGGTCGACACCGGCTTCGTCGGCCACGCCGACGAGACCGCGGCCTGGGCCCGCGCACACGCAGGCGGGGTCGAGCTGGTCGTGAACACCCACTGGCACTCCGACCACGTCGGCGGCAACGCCCTCCTCCGTGCGCAGGGCGCCGCCATCGCTGCCGGAACCCCGGAGGCCGAGGCGATCATCCGCCGGGACCCCGGCTGCTGCGCAGCCGAGTACCTCGACCAGCCCGTCGCCCCGTACACCGTGGATGTCCCGCTGGACGACGGCCGGGCCCTTCGGCTGGGCGATGCCGACTGGGAGGTCGTACGCACCCCCGGCCACACCCCTGGCCATCTGGCGTTGTGGCAGCCGGACGAGCGACTGCTCGTGGCCGGGGACGCGTTGTCGGACTACGACGTCGGCTGGGTCAATCTCGCTCTCGACGGCCCCGACGCGGCGGCCACCGCGCTCGTCTCGCTCAAACGGATGGCTGCCCTCGACCCGCGCGTGATCCTGCCCTCCCACGGGCCGGTGCTCACCGACCCCACAGCCGCGTTCGCCACCGCCCTGCGCCGTGCCCAGCGGCTCGTGGACGACCCGGCGGGAGCCGTCTGGTACGGCGCACGGCGGATCTTCGCCTTCGCCCTGATGATCCGCGACGGCATACCGGCCGACGAGACCGAGAGGTATCTGAACGCCCGCGTCTGGCTGACCGATGCCGCTCGTCTCCTGGCCATGACGCCCGAGGCTCTCGCAGCCGAACTGATCACGACCATGCTCCGCAGCGGCGCCGTAGTCCTGCGCGACGGCCACCTTTACGCCGCCGCCGCCCACACCCCTGTCGCGCCCGAGGCAATGCGGGTGCCCCGCCCACGCGCCTGGCCGGTCCCTGAACTGCCCTGACGGTGGCGGCGATTCGGGTCGAGCGCCCCCGCACCCGCGCCAGGGACCACCGGGGAGCGGGTGCGCTCGTACACAGCGGTGCCGGCTCCGCGGGACCGGCACGCGGCGCGTCGTTCACCCCTTCCGTTGTCGAGCGGCGTGGGTCTCGGCGAAGGGCAGGAGAAGCGCGGCTGTGCCTGGCGGATCCTCCATGATGGGCGTGTGTCCGGAGCCGGGCAGCAGCTCGACCTCCGCGCCCGGGACGACGCGGTAGTCGGCCGCGGACGAGGGCCGCCATCTGAGGTCCTCGTCGCCGAAGATCACCAGCAGCGGCTTGCCGACGGCCAGTAGCCGGTCGGGGAGCGCACGCTCGTTCAGGTAGGCGATGGAGGCCTGCATCGCTGTGGTGATCGCGCGGAAGGTCAGGCCACGCAGCTCCTCGACGAGTTCTTGCGGCACGTGGTAGCCCGCCCGGAACCCGGTGCTCGCGAATTGGCGGATCTGCTCGTCGGGCGGTGGCCACTGCTCGGGGCGGAACGCGGCGGACCCCGGGGCGATGAAGGCACCCATGCTGGGGCCGGTGTCGATGAGCGCGAGTGCGGTCACCAGCTCGGGCCGTTGCTCGGCGAGCGCGGTCGCGGCGTAGCCACCGCTGGAGTGGCCGACGATCACGGCGTGCTCGACGCCGAGCCGGTCCAGCACCGTGCCGATCCTGCGTGCCTGCTCCGGGGGCGCGTAGTCGCCGTCGTCCGGTTCGGCCGAGCGGCCGTGGCCCGGAAGGTCGATCCGGATGACACGGTGGAGCCCGGCCAGCAGCGGGACCAGAGCGTCCCATGAACGGCTCGATGAGGCGGATCCATGGATGAGCAGGAGCACAGGGGCCTCGCGCGGGCCGTCCTGGCAGACGTGGATGTCGCCGTGCTCCAGGCCGATGACCGAGCCCTCGGAGGCTCGGGTGTCGTCGTTCACACGGGGGTGCTGGTGCCTGTCCGGAGAAGTCATGACCCCACTGTCGCCGCCGGCGCACACCGGTGGCTTGGACAAATGTTCCCTCCTCGGTCCGCCTGCGTAGCATTGAGTAATGGCGTCCACCACGAGTGAACGTGAACGTGACGATCGCGACGACTCCGCCGCGTGGGATGTCGCACGCCCGCAGCGGCACATCGGGCCGGCCGGTGTCGATATGGCGGGCTTCCGGGTTCCCACCTCGCCCGCCGGTGGCCTGCGGGTGGTGCCGCACCCGGCGGTGATGCTGATCCTGGACTTCAAAGCGATCCCGTCCACCGTGGAGGACGGCTCCGGGCGGCGACATCGGGGCAGCCTCGTCGCCGGCCCCGGGTTCGGCTCCGGAGGCGGGGTCCGGGGGTGGGGCGAGCGCACCGAGTGTGTACAGGTGCGGCTGTCTCCCGTGGTCGCGGGCTCGATTCTGGGCGTCTGCCCGGCCGATCTGGCCGGTTCTCCGGTGTCCCTCGACGAGGTGTGGGGCAAGGACGCAGCACGGATCCGCGAGCAACTGAGCGAAACGCGCTCCTGGGAGGACCGCTTCGCGGTCGTGGCCGCGTTGCTCGCCCGCCGACGTGAAGCCGCCCGTACACCGGTGGTGGACCCGGAGCTCGCCTGGGCCTGGAACCAGATCGTCGACGGCAGGGGGCTCGTCCGGGTCGACGGCCTGGCGGCCGAGCTCGGCTGGAGCCGTAAGCGTCTGTGGTCCCGGTTCCACTCGCACCTCGGCATCCCCCCGAAGGGCGCCGCGAAGCTGGTCCGCTTCGACCACGCCGTGCACCGTATGACCGCAGGAGAAGATGCGGCCCAGGTCGCGGCGGACAGCGGCTACTACGACCAGCCCCATCTGCACCGGGACGTCATGGCGTTCACCGGCAGAACCCCGGCGACCGTGCTGGGCGAACCGTTCCTGACGGTGGACGACCGCGCGTGGCCGACTGCGGAACACCGGGACGCACTCTCCGCCACCGCCGCAGAGGCCGCCCCGCCGCTACCGCAGCCGCAGCCCTTCACTCCGGCTGGTGATCCGAGGTTCCGAAGTCCGGGCTTCCGAAGTCCGGGCTCGCGAAGTCGGGGCTGCTGAAGTGCGGGCGGGGGGCCGGGGGGCCGCTGGGGTCATCACCCGGGCCGGAGAAGCTCGGCCGTGAGTAGCCGAGCCCGGGAACGCGGCCGACGGGCGAGTCGGTGGCGTCCCAGTACGAGGCGCGCCCGCCGGGATCGGCGAGGACCTCCCGCAGGAAGGGAAGGATGCCGCGCTCCAGCAGGGCCTGCCGCCAGGCTTCCGCGGCCCACTCCACGTGCTCCTCGCTCAGTCCGCCCCGGGGGGTGGCCGCCGAGATGCGCCGGCCGCCGCGCCGGGCAGCGACCACCTGACCGGCCACCCAGATGACGATCAGGCCCACGGTGAGGGCCCCGAGCAGCCAGCCGGCGGCGAACAAGGACCGGCTGAACCCCGAGCCGGAGGTGACCACTTCGAGGATGAAGCCGATGAGGAGGAAGAAGAGGGCGGCAGCTCCTGTGAGCAGCGGGGCGAGGACGGCGAAGGCACCGAACAGACCGGCTCCGGGCCCATGGAAGGCCTCCAGGTCCAGCGGTTCGCGGACGGCCTGACGTCCGTGGCCGCCTGTGGACTGCGCAGACGTACGTGGTGACCTCGAAGCCGCCTCCACCGCCGACGGCGCCTCCGGGCGTACGCGCAGACCCAGCAGCGCCGCCAGCAGACGGCGTCCGTAGGTCATCCTGGCCCACCGCGACGGAGCGACGACGTCGGCGGTCCGGCCGGTGCCAGGTTGCCCGGCACCCAGGACGGCCGCCCCGAACCGCCGGCCCAGATCTGCCCGCGCGCCCTGGTCGGTGGACTGCGCAAGCGAAGCCGACCGCACCGCCTCCCGGGATTCATCCCGGGACGCAGACTCACGGACTTCGTCGCGGACCGCGACATAGTGCTGGTACTCGTCCGCTGCCGCCGCCGTGATGTGAGGGGTGGCGCTGAGCGCCATGCTGCGCAGCTGTTCCAGAGCGATCCGCCGGCCCGGCGCGGCCAGTTCGGGGTGTTCGCCGGACGTACGCAATACCTGGTCGAGGATTCGCTCGTACTCCCGGCGATCCTCGTTCAGCAGGTACGGATGGCTGTTCACAGCCCCTCCTCCCCGATCGCCGGGCCCTGCCGCCACCGTCGCGCGTGTCGGCCGTCGAAGCCGGGCCCCGTCCCCTCGGCCGGGTCTCCGGGGGCGTCCCCGGGGCGCGTGGGATCCGGGAGCTGTGCCCGCCCGGCGCGGGCCTCGCCGGGTACGGGATCCCGCATGCCGGCGTCCGCGGTCGCGGCAGTCGGCCTGGGGGAAGGTATGGGCGGCACGCGGAGCGGCCGACTTTCAGGGGAGACAGGAGGCAGATCCGGTTCGGACGGCGCGGGGGACACGGAGGGCGCGGGCGCCGGGGCGGCAGGGGGCTCCGTCCGGGGCACCGCGGCGGACAGCGCGTCGGCCGCCGCTGCGACACCGGGAGCGTCTTCTGCGGCGCCGGGACGGCCCGAGCCACCGCCGGGGTCCGCACCACCGCCGGGATCCGCACCACCGCCGGGGTGCTCGACACCACCCGGGTCCGCGACGCCGCCCGTGGAATGCGCCCCTGTCTCGGCGGCCTCTTCCATCGTCGCTGTCGCTGTCGCTGTCGCTGTCGCTGCCGCTACCGCCCCGACCGGCTCGCGAACACCCGTCAGCGACTCGTTCACCGTCTGGATACGGCTGAGTTGGGTGAGCAGCATGGGCGCCGACATCCCGACGACGAGCGTGGCGTACTCGCCGTCGATCTGGCCCGTGGTGCCGAACAGCACGGCGGCCCCGGCACCCATCCCGCTGTGGAGGACGGCCGCGACGATGTCGACGGCGGGATCGAAGTACGCGCGGAACTGCGGCGGTACGTCGCCCGCCGTCCCCTCGGCGGTCAACCGCCGATGGACGCGCCGATCGGCCTGCCACGACACGAACCGGGTGTACAGGTCCAGGACCCCACGCAGCAGACCACCCGCGGCACCCAACAGAATTAGTGTCGGGACGTCCACGGTTTCTCCCCGGTGACGGCGCTCAGGCCTCGCTGAGAATATGTGAACACCGCACGAGCGTAGAGCCGCGCGCAAGCAGTGGGGTGGGAAACCAGCATGATCGGGCCTTGATCGGGCCAACTTCCCTCTTTCGAGTAGGGCTTCGTGCATGGTGGCCCGGTACCGTGGCCGACCGGTCTCGGTGCCGAGCCCTGCGCGAGCAGGGGTCCCAGTGTCGGAGGGTAGGAGCGCGATGATGTCGAGGTCCGGAGGCGGCCTCGCCGCCGGAGCGGCAGCGCTCTGCGCCCTGCTTCTGCCCCTGTCGGGGACAGAGGCGATGGCGTCCCCCCGTATGAGCGACGCCCCGGGAGGCGCCGCCTCGTACGAGCCGGCCGACGGAGCGGTACCCGTCACGGGCACGGAGTCGAGCGCCGACGGACCCGAGCTGGAACGGGCGAAGACCTACTCGGACACCATCGGACCGGGCCAGAAGAAGTACTACCGGGTCCGGCTGGACGACACCTCCAACGCGTTCATCTCCACCGTGGTCGCCCCACCCCCCGGCACCAGGAGCGGCATCCTGGACGGCATCCAGATCTCCCTGACCTCGGCCAACGGCACGCCGTGCAGTTCCAACCCGTCCGTCTACTTCGGGGGCGACACCACCCGCCCGCTCGCGGGCTACGCGTCACGGCGCATCCAGGGCGACAGCAGTCAGTGCCAGGAGGCAGGCGACTACCTCTACACCGTGTCCTGGGCGGGCTCTCGGACAACCGGCACGGCCAAGTGGCCGATCGAGCTGACCTACATGGCAGAGCCCGGACTCAAGCCCGGCGCCGACGAACCCGAAGCACCGACCGGCTGGAGCTCGAAGGCGCCCTCCCCGAGCAGCGGCACCCCGCAGAAGGTGAGCGGTGGCACCGGGTTCAACGACGCCGCAGCCATCGGTGACGGCACCTGGAGGGACGACCTTGAGCCGGGGGACAGCCGGTTCTACCGGGTGCCGGTCGCCTGGGGACAGCAGCTGTTCCTCCGGGCCCAGCTGGCCAACACCACCTCGGACAGCTCGGCCTTCGCCGTCAACGGGCTACGGCTCGCCCTGTACAACACGGCTCGCGGCCTCGTCGCCGACAAGAGCACGGGCTACCGGGGCGCCCCTGCCGGCACCGATCTCGGCACGGCCCCGGCCGCCTACGCGAACCGGTTCACGACCGGCGCGGAGGCGGAATCGGCGATGCGTTTCCAGGGCTGGTACTACGTCCAGGTGACCCTCGACCCCAAGGTCTCCGGCAGCGTCCCCATGACACTGAACGTCGGCCTCCAGGGCGAGGCGCAACCAGGCCCGCCGTACGACGGCGACCCCGCAGCCGCAGGCTTCGGCCTCGACGGCGCGGGCCCCGGGGGCGGGGGAGCGGACCCCACGATGCGGACGATCGGCTTCGCCGGGATCGGCGCCGGGACGGTGCTGGTCCTTGGCCTGGGCGCCTGGCAGCTCGCGAGCCGTCGCAGGCGCCCGGCAGAAGATGGGGACGCGGATACGGATGTGGCCTACAGCAGGTGATCGGCCTTGCCGGCCTTGATGTCGCGGATCATCTGCTGGAGGGACTCGCGGCTGTCGGTGAGGTAACGATCCTCCTGGCCGAGGACGGCGACGAACGCGTTGCCTTCGCTGTCCGTCCCGAGCCGGAAGCAATTGTTCCCCTCGCCGCAGTAGGGATCTTCCCAGTTGATCTCGACCATGGTGAGGCTCCTCAGAGTTGACGTGCGACGGTGCGGATGAAGTCCCGTGACTCGGCGGCGCCCAGTGCCGCTCCCTCCATCCAGTTCAGGTGGGCTCGGTACTTGGTCAACTGCGCTTCAGCGTGCATGAATTCCGGACCGTGCGCGGAGTCCAACTGGACGGTGTCCAGTTGCGGCACGACGCCGTGTGCGTATAGAAGTGCGTGCCCCGCCCCGGGGAAGGCGCCCCGATCCACAGGAATGACCCGGAGTTCGACGTTCTCGCGCTCCGACACTTCGCACAGATACCCGAGCTGGTCCCGGGTGACTTCCCGGCCGCCGAACTGCATCCGAAGCGCGGCCTCATGGATGAAGCCCACGTAGTCGACCGGGTCCGCACGGTTCAGCACTTGCTGTCTGTCCAGGCGGTGGACCACGCGTAGCTCCACCTCCAGCCGCGAGAGCGCAGGCAGCACCGCGCTGAACACCGCGCGTGCGTACCCATCGGTGTGCAACAGGCCCGGCAGGTGGACCGTTTGGGCCGTCCGAATGCGCACGGCATTCCATTCGAGTTCGGCGATGTCGAGCAGGCCCGACGGCAGGGTGCCCCGGTACTGCTCCCACCAGCCCGGCTCGCGGTGCTCGGCCATGGTCACGAGTGCATCGACGTAACGGGCATCGGAGCATGCGTAGTTGCAGGCGAGCGTGCGGATGCGCTCAGGCGCCACCGGCCGGACACCGACCTCCATGTTGGAGATCTTCGTCCTGTCGACTCCCAACAAGCCTGCCGCGTAGGCGGTTGTGGCCGCTGCGGCGGTGCGCATCTTTCGGAGCTCGGCGCCAAGGCGCCGTTGCCGCTCGGTAGGTGTGGAACTGCTCGGCATGGTCCTCTTCCTCCGCCAACGGTAGGCACAGTCTGCCGCTGAGACGGAGATCGAGTCCACTCGTACGGAGGCAATTGCCTCCAAAATGGAGACACCTGTGCCACATCGCAACTACTTTGAGTACCGCACCGCACACTCAGCGTCCAAGCCGAAGTGCATCGCGCGGTCCTGCCCGTACCTCCTGCCCTGGGAGGGGCAGGCCCGCGTCAGGGAGACAGGCCACAGCTCGGCCGCAGCGGCGGTGACCGCCAACCGGCCACCCGTACAAGGGAGTCAGCCACCCATGCACCCGTACCCGCACCCGCACCCGTACCCGAGCCCGTACTCGCCCCCAGTACGACAACCGGCACCAGCCGCCCTCTGCCCCGCGAGGGCGCAACGCCCGCCTCTGAGCCCCCACCCGCACCGGGGGCTCATCCTCAGCCTCACGCTGCCAGGTGACCCCCGCAGCGCGGCGGTCGGGCGACACGCGGCCACCGCCGCGTTGCCCGCGTACGGGCTCCGCTCCCACGCCTGGCCGGTCACGCACGCCGTCACCGAACTCATCGCCGTCAACGCGGCGCTGACCCCCGGCCGCGAGCTCTACCTCTCGCTCCGCCACCGCGACAGCGCCCTCCGCATCGTCGTCTGGGACCAGCACCCACGACACGCCGACCCGGACACCCGCGCCCTCTGCGAGGCCCGGCGCAGTACCGCCCTGTGGCTGCTGGCGGCCGTCGTCGACGACTGGGGCGGCGAGTGGGGCAGCGGCGAGGCCCGGCCGCCCCAGCAGGGGGTGAAGTCCTGGGTCCTCCTCCCGCAGTGACGTCCCGCAGTGACGTCGGCGGCTGCACGGGTGCGCGCCGCGGGCGCGCCTACCTCCGGGCGGCGCCCGGCCGCCGTACAACGCGAGGTGATGGGGAGGTTGAGGACGAGCGGAGATCCCGTATGCCCGTTATCGCCGTCCGGAACCCCTGCCCCATCGAGCACCAGGGCCGGGCTACGTCGATGAGCCTCCCTGGGCCGAGGGAGGACAGTGCAGTAGGTGGATGCGCAGACGCTCGGCGTCCAGGGACGGTGGAACGGCACCGGCCATCATGCGGCGGGCCGGCTGAGGCGAGTGACAGCGACTCGCGCGGCAGCGGTGACGGGCTGCCGGCGGGTGTCAGTTGCCGCGGGGGACGTACATGATCACGGCCATGCCGGCGAGGCAGATCAACGCACCGATGATGTCGAAACGGTCGGGCCGGTAGCCGTCGGCGACCACGCCCCAGGCGATCGACCCCGCGACGAAGATGCCGCCGTACGCAGCCAGGATGCGTCCGAAGTTGTCGTCGCTCTGGAAGGTGGCCACGACGCCGTAGAGGCCCAGGGCGATCACGCCGGCGCCGACCCAGATCCACCCCTTGTGCTCGCGGATGCCCTGCCAGACCAGCCAGGCCCCTCCGATCTCGAACAGGGCTGCGACGACGAACAGGGCGAAGGAGCGGGCGACGAGCACAGCAGCAGTCTTTCCGGCAGAGGGCGTTGAGGCGTAGGGGGAGTCAGGCGGCAGTGCCGAACAGGTCGGCGAGCTGTTCCGTGCCTTCGGCTGGCGCCCGGACCTCCAGGAGGAGGCGGGGTCCTGCGAGGTGGAGGTGGAAGTCGAAGAAGGGGCAGCACTGTTGCTCGGAGGCCGCGAGCCCCGCGACCTCGCCGGCCCGGTCGGCGGGCAAGGTCAGCCGTATACCGTCGGCGATGGGGGTTCGGTCACCTCCGTCGAGAACCCGGTGCCACTGCTCGGCCCGCTCGCTGGTGCTGTCGGTGGTGCCGGTGCCGTCGCCGCTCAGTGAGCAGGCGACGGGGGCGGCCCGCCAGCGTTCCTCCTGCTCCGCTGCTGCCTTGCGGTTGTTGCTGAGCCGCACATCGACAGGGGCCGCCACCGCCGGCGGCTGTGCCGAGAGGGGGCCGCACTCCGGGTCGCATCGGTCTGCACGGGCGGGTAGTGCGTCGAGGTGGTCCAGTGCGGCATGCAGGGAGGCGGCGAACGCGGTCAGTTCCTCGACGCGATGTTCGGCCTCGTCCAGGCGCGCGGCGATGCGGGGTCGAAGGTCGGCCCTCACCTCGTGGCAAGCGCCGTTCTCCCGGACGGTGAGCAGCTCGGCGATCTCGTCCAGTGGCAGACCGAGGTGCTTGGCAGCGCCGATGAAGGCCAGCCGCTCCACGGCGCCTTCGTCGTAGGACCGGTAGCCGGCCGGGGTCCGGCCGGCCGTCAGCAGGCCTGCGCCTTCGTAGAAGCGCAGGGTGGTGGCCGGAACACCGCTGCGTTCTGCCAGCTGGGAGATCCGCATGGTCGTCCGCATGCCTGCAACGTTAAACCTTCCACCCGACTCGAAGGTCAAGCCCGGAGCCCGCACCGTTCTCCCGCGCTCAGGCGTGGCAGCAACCGCAGGTGCTGCGATCCGCAGCTGCCGCTGCCGCTGCCGCTGCCGCTGCTGCCGCTGCCGCCGCAGTCGCCGCAGTCGCTGCCGTCTCCGTCGTCGCCGTCGTCGCCGTCGTCGCCGTCGCTGGCGCGACGGATGGGCCGGGTGCGCCGCAGCGGCCCTTGCCCTACCAGGCGTCGCGGCCTTCCTTGACGGCGATGCCCGCGATGACCAGAGCAGCGATCGGGTCGGCCCAGGACCAGCCGAGCAGCAGGTTGGTCAATAGGCCCACCAGGAGCACGGCGGAGAGGTACGTGCAGAGCAGGGTCTGCTTGGAGTCGGCGACCGCGGAGGCGGAGCCGAGTTCGCGCCCCGCCCTGCGCTGGGCCGCCGACAGGAACGGCATGATCGCCAGCGACAGACCGGCAAGGACGATCCCGGGTATCGAGTGGACGGCCTCGTCGGTGCCGGTCAGTGCGCGTACCGCGTCGACGGCGACGTACAACGCCAGGGCGAAGAAGGAGACGGCGATGATGCGCAGGGTGCGCTGCTCACGGCTGTCGCGGACGGCCTGGTCGCGCGCGGAGAACTGCCAGGCGACGGCTGCGGCGGAGGACACTTCGATGACGGAGTCGAGGCCGAAGCGGATCAGTGCGGTGGAGGAGGCGAGGGCGCCGGCGGTCATCGCGACGACTGCCTCGACGACGTTGTAGGCGATGGTCGCGGCGACGAACAGGCGTATCCGCCGGGTCAGTACGTCACGCCGGGTCAGTACGTCATGCCGGGCCGGGGTCGAGCGACATCGCGGTCATTCAGCAGCACCTCTTCTCGTCCGCGTCCGGGCAGCTCTTGTCCGCCTCGACGGCGACCACGGCCGCGAGCAGGCGATCCAGCGCGTGCCCGAGGCGTGCGTCGGCGAGTTCGTACCTGGTGCGCCGCCCGTCGGGAGCGGTCACGACCAGACCGCAGTCGCGCAGGCACGCCAGGTGGTTCGACAGTCGGGTACGCGAGATCTCCAGGGCGTCGGCGAGGTCGGCGGGGTAGGCCGGGGCCTCACGCAGGGCGAGCAGCACGCGGCAGCGGATCGGATCGGCCAGGGCGCGACCGAATCGCGCCAGTACGTCGATGTCAGCGCCTGAATTCACGGGATCGTGAACAGCATGCCGGCGGCGTACGGAGCGGGAGCGGCAGTGAGAGGTGGAGTGGGGGGTTGAGGACGGGTGGGTGACCTAAATGTGATGGTTTGTGCGTCTCTAATCCCCCTTCGGGTGCGCCCTGGCGCCCGCGCTGCGGTCGCCAGGGCGGCGCGGATCTCGGTGAGCATGCGGTCGGGGGCGCGGAACACCGTCGCGGCGGGGAAACGGAGGATCAGCCGTACGCCGGGGCACGCGCTCAGCGCGTTGAAGCGGTCCAGGTCACGGCGGTGCGCCTCGCGGGTGCCGTGGTAGGCGTAACCCTCGATCTCCACCACCACACCCTCGCGCAGGAAGAGGAAGTCGGCCCGGATCCGCCGGCCCGCCGGAGTCAGCAGCTCCGCCTGGCTGACCGGGTGCAGACCGGCGTCGTGCATCCGGAGGCGGGCCACCGTCTCCGCGGGTGAGGCGCTCTGTGGGTCGGCCAGTGCGAGCCACTTCTCGGCCCGTGCCGCGTGTCGGTGTCGGCCACCGCCGTCGCCGACACCGCCGTCGCCGACACCGATACAGCCGACTCCGCCGCCGTCGCGCCCGTCGCTGCCGTCGGCACCGTCGCGCCCGTCGCTGCCGCCGACACCGCCGTCGTCGATGGCACCGGTACAGCCGCCCCCACTGCCACCGGCGCCGCTGGCACCGCCACCGCGGTCAAGTGGGTGGGGCGCAGACGTGGGCGTGGGTGGGGGTAGGGGCTCGGGTGGGGAGTCTGGTGCGGGTGCGGGTGCGGGTGCGGGTGCGGGTGCAGGTGCAGGTGTGGGTTGTGTCGCCAAGGTTGTGGCCAGGGTGTCGGGGGTGAGCAGGCGTGAGCGGCGGGTTCCGTTCATCGTGCGGGTGCTCAGGGCTGAGTCCACGGCGACCAGTGCCTCATCCCTCGGGCCGGAGAGGAGTAGGTCGTGCAGGGTGCGTAGTGGGGTGGTGGCCCGGAACCCGCGGCGGGTGCAGGTGTCGGACGGGGTGAGGGGGAAGCGGTGCACGATGAAGCCGTGGCGTCGGGTGGTGGGGGAGTCCGCGTCGGTGAACTCCACTTCCTCGCGGAGGAGTTCGATCTGGTGGAGCGAGGCTGCTCCGCGGTGGCTGAGGGTGAGTGTGGGATGCAGTATCTGTACGGCGCGGGCCTTCAGCCAGGGCGTCAGCTCCATGCCCGGTGCCGCCCAGGCCCCGCGCAGGAGGTGCTGCCAGCCCTGTGCGTTGAGCGACCGGTTCAGGCGCCGTGGCGGCAGACCGGCCGCGATGGTTTCCCGGGTGAGCAGGATGCCTCGATGGGCGAAGTGCTGAAGGTCTTTCGTCATGGGGAGAGGATGCGCCGGGCGTGGGATTGCCGCTTGGGCCTGTGGATAACTTTCGTTTTGCGGGAGTGCGGGCAGTGGTTGTGGGGTGTGGGCTGTGCCACAACTGGTGGGTGGGGCGGTGGTCGTTCGGGTGGGCGGTTTGCGGGTTACGCCTGCTCACGCATGCTGCGATGGGGCTGACGGCTGGTGTGGATCTTGCGCTTGGTTGTCGAATGAGCACGTCCGGTAATTTTTTCTGACCGCGAATGAGTCCTATGGGCCCGGATTCGCTTGAGTGGGACCCAAGAAGCCGACCTGGCCGCAAACGCCGGCAGTTGGTGCCCCCGCAACCAAGAGGAATCCCGTGAAGAGTGCTGTGCTGCCCACCAGAGCGCCGCGTGCCGGAGGTCCCCATGCGCGATGACCACCTTCGGGATCAACTTCAGGATCACCTTCGGGACCACCTTCGGGACCACCTCCGTGACGGGGTCCGTGACGGGGTCCGCGACCAGGTCCGTGCCGAGGCCTATGCCGACGTCCGGGGGAGCGGGAGGCCCTCGGGTGGCAGGGGCAGGGGGCGCGACGTGGACGAGCCGTTAGCGCTGCCGCTGGACTTCGAGGCGTTCGTCCTCAGCCATCAGCAGTTCTTCCACGCGTACGCGGAGCTCCACTGCGGCAGCAGGTCCGCCGCCGAAAGCGTCGTCCACGAGGTCTTCCTGGAGATCCATGCGGTATGGGACGGGCTGCTCCAGGAGGACGAGCTGGAGCGGCGGACCCTCGCGGTGCTGCACCGTCATGTCACGCGGCGGCTGGCGCGGGAGGGCAGGGATCCGGCGTACATCATCAACGGGCCGATCGAACAGCATCTCCGGGCGCTGCGAGGCGAGCTGGAACTCGCCGAGAGCCGCATCGGTCTGTACGAGGCGATCTCCGAACTGCCCGTCCGGCAGTACACGGTGATCGTCCTGCGCTACCTCCTGGGCTATCCGACCAGCCGGATCGCCCGCTTCATGAGCCTGGACGACCGCACCGTGAACTACCACTGCCGCAGGGCGAAGGAGCGCCTGAGCAGAAAACTGGGACTGCCCGTACGCACCACCCGGGTCAAGCAGGGAGATGAGGGAGGACAGTGACCGCAGCGACCAGCACCACGATCGACGACGCCCTGGAACGGGCACGCGTCACCGTCACGGAGTCCGCGGAATTCGACGTGGGTGCCGCACTGCGCCGGCTGGCAGCCGACGCGGGCCGGTCCGCGCCGGCGACCGACACCGCTAGGGCCGCGCAGGCAGGGCACCGGCTGACCACCGTCTGCCGGTGGATGATCAACGCGCCCGGCGCGGCGGGGCATATCGACAGACTCGCCGTGCCGCTGCCGGAGACGACGTTCGACGTCGAAGGGGCCGCCGTCTTCGCTTGCCTCCTCCGTCTGACGGGGCATCCGCACAGTGCCCAGTTCTGGTGGCAGCTCTCGGCCGGGGCGGGACACCGGGTGTCCGCTTACTGCCTGCACCTTCATCACCTGTCCCTCGGGGAGAGCCGCGAGGCCGCGCACTGGCGGTACGAGGTCACCGACGCGCGCTCCGGCACCGAGAGCGCCGAGAGCATTGATGACGTGCTCCTGGGGTGCCTGGAAACGGTCGCCACGTATGTACGGAAGAACGGCTCGGACGCCAGTACGCCGCCCACCGGGCTGCTGGAGATGGAGGTGGACCGGCTGGCGGGGGACGGCAGTAACCCGATACTGAGCCGCCCCGACCGCCGCCTGGCCGATCACCTGCGCGACTTCACGAGCCGCTGATGCGGGACATGCGGAATGTGCGGGACATGCGGGAGGCGTGTGAGGTGCGGGAGGTCTTGGAGGTGCGGGACACGCGGAACGTGCGGGAGGTGCGCCCGCCCCTTGCCCCGGCCGGGCGGCGGCGTCCTCTGCGGCAGTGGGCCCACTCCCAGCGGCGGGCGGCGGCAGGCCACTTCGTGCGCGGGTTGTGCTACGGGGCGGGACTGCTCACCGCAAGCCTGGCCGGGCTCTGGATCCAGCAGTATCTGTGAACTGAACTGAGCCTCCGCCAACTTGAAGTCGCAGGTCAACGGACTGGTATGACCGGTCCCTGGGGTACTCATGCTGGTCGTGGGCGGAAGTCCACGATGAATATCATCCGTCAGCGGTTGACTTCGAGGTTCGTCAAGACGAGCAGGGCTCGCAGGAGCTGGGTGGCGCGGTCGGGGTCGGTGCGGAGCTTGGTGAGGATCCGCCAGTTCTTGAGGTGGGCGAAGCCGTGCTCGACCGGCGCGCGTCCGACGGCGAGGACGCGGTTGGCTTCCTTCTCGCCTGTAGTGAGTTTGTGGGTGCGGCTGGCGGCGTAGCCGGTGACGATCGCGGGGTCGAGGATGTCGTTGTCCAGGCCGCGGAAGCCGAGGTCGGCCAGCGCTCCGAGGCCGGCGGCGCGCAGGTGGGCCTGGATGTGGTCGTGGCGGGCGGCGGTGTTGTCGTGGGTGCGGCCAGGCCGCGCGGCGGATATCCAGATCAGGCGCCCGTTCTCGTCGGTCAGGGCGAGGAAGTGCGGGCCATGAGTTCGGTGCTTGCCGGAGTAGTTCCGCCGGTCGGCCTTGCCGGTGCGGCGTCTGGTGCGGATGAGGGTGCCGTCGATCAGGACCACCTCCCCGCCCTGCCTGGCGATCTTCATCACGGCGCGGTCCAGGCGCGGGGCCTGGGCGGCGAGCAGCCCGATCAGCTCGTCCCGCCAGCGGCGGACCGTGGACTCGGACACGTCGTTTCCGCCGGCCATGTCGGCCAGGCGCTGGTCGTGACGCAGCACGGCCAGGACGATAACCGCGATCTTCCCGGGCGGCAGGATCCGCCACCGGGACCGAATCGTCTTCAGATGACGCCGTAGCAGGTCGGCGAGGTGGTTGACGGTGCGCGTGGACAGAGGCAGACGGCACTGGTAAGTGAGTGCGCAGGATTTGTCGGCAGGCTCTTCGGTTTTCGCCACACAGCCTCAACGGCATCCGGAGGGCTTCCAGTTACGCCACATCTCGCCGGCCCCGACGTGGGAGAGTGACCTTTGGCCGCGTCCCGGTGTCTGCCGAAGCCGTTGAACAAGAGCGGGGCACGATTGTGGAGGCGTGAGTGAAGGGCCCTGATACGTCCCGCGATGCTCGTCTGGCCGCCCACGGCGCCGTTTCCACATCGCTGGCGCTGCGCAGTGACCACAGTCTGCGCAAGTTCGTCGACGCCGGAGCACCGCTGGGGTCAGGCATCGGCGGGAAGACGGTTCTGCTGGAGGTCGAGGGAAGCCAGGTCTTCGTCAAGCAGGTACGGCTGACCGATCTGGAGCGACGGCCGGAGCATGTTCACTCCACCGCGAATTTGTTCGGACTCCCGAGCTTCTGCCACTACGGCATCGGTACCATCGGCGCCCCGGGATTCGGGGCCTGGCGGGAGCTGGCCGCGCACACCATGACGACGAACTGGGTGATCGCCGGAGACCACGAGGGCTTTCCCCTGATGTACCACTGGCGGGTGATCCCGGATTCCGGTCAGCCGCTTCCCGAGGAACTGGCCGATGTAAATCGAGCTGTCGCCTACTGGGGAGGCGGACCAGCGGTACGCCAACGGATCGAAGCTCTCCAGCAGTCCACGGCAAGCCTCGTGCTGTTCCTGGAGTACATCCCGCAGAACCTGCACGACTGGCTGGGCGTCCAGACCGGGGCCGGCGACGAGGCGGCCGAGCGTGCCTGCCGCATGGTCGACGACGAGCTGAAAGCCGGAATCGCGTTCATGAACGACCGCGGGCTTCTGCACTTCGACGCCCACTTCGAGAACATCCTCACCGACGGCCACCGGCTCTTCTTCACCGACTACGGCCTCGCGATCTCCTCACGCTTCGACCTCACACGGGACGAGGCCGACTTCTTCGACCAGCACCGCACCTACGACCAGTGCTACGCCGTCACCCACCTGGTGAACTGGCTGGCCGTCGCTCTCTACGGGTACACGTCGGAAGAACGCAAGGCGTTTGTGAATACGTGCGCCCAAGGGATGCAACCGCAGGGGGTTCCCGCGTCAATCGCGTCCCTCCTTGTCCGATACGCACCGGTCGCCGCGGTGATGGGCAACTTCTATCGCGAGTTTCAGCAGGAGAGCCGAGCAGCTCCCCATCCGCTGACAACGATCTGTCGGATGGAGCGAAGTACGTGATCACCTGCACCCGGTCACAGACGGGTGGCGAACCGGCCGTCGGGTAGCTTCCGCAGCCAGCCGCGGTCGACGAGTCTGACCAGCTTCCCGCGCAGCGGTTCCAGCTTGGCCCGGACGCTGACGTCCACTCCCAGCAACTCGCCGACCTGCCGAGCCATGACCGGTCCCGCGGCCTGCCGCACGGTGGCGAGAATGCGCTGGTAGTCCGGCGGGAGCAGGCTCTCCTCCACATCGGAGGTGCGGTGTGGGATCAGCATGACCGCCCGGTTGCCCACCTGCGCGGGCACCGGCGAGGCCGAGACGCGCACATCAGCGATCTGTTCGCTCACCCGCTCAAGGACTCGTTCGGCGACAGCGAGTTCGTCGCGCTCGGCCCGTACCTCCGTCAGCTGCTTGGCCAGCCGTTCTTCGAGTTGGTCCAGTTCCGCGCGTCGCGCGGTGATCCGTTCCAGCAGCTCGGGATCCATGCACGGATCGTAAATGGCCGCCTGACCCCAGCGAGCAGAAACCAGCGAAACGTCCGGCTCCGTCAGATGATCTACTCCGCAGACAGTCGCCCACGACCAGCACGAGCACCCCGAGAGCCGGTCATACCAGCCCTTTGACCTGCGACTTCAAGTTGGCGGAGGCTCAGTGGAGTTCATTTCAGCCGCGGCTATTTGATGGTGATCGAACTGACGAAGGCGTCCAGGTCCGCCGAGCTCAGCGCGTCCTTCAGCGCGTTGATGCGGATCGCGAAGGGCACGTCCTTGGAGTCGACACCGGCGACCACGACCCCCGTCATCCGGGTGCCCTTCGCCGGGGTCGAATCCTCGCCCGTCGAGGTGAACTCGTAATCGATCCTGCGTGCTTCACGGGCGCTCTCCTCGCCGGCGAGGCGCACGTCCCGGGTGTCTCCGCGGGTCGCTCCGAGGCCGATCCCGGCTCCCGCGGCGGCGGCCGCCTCACCGGCGTCGCTGACACCCGTGGCGAAGTCCAGCTGCACCGACACCATGCCGGTGCGCGTCCCCTTCTCCACCTTGAGCGCGACCGCGGCGTTGCCCTTACCGCGCGCCGAGGCGGGCTGCGGTGCGTAGCCCTCGTCCTCCGGGTAGCCGACGGACACGCTCCGCGTGTCGAGCGTGCCCCAGCCGTCCGGGACCGCCGCGGCGTCCGTGCCGCCGCAGCCGCCGAGCAGCATCAGGGCGAGGGCGGCGGTGACCGCGGCGGCGGCCGCGCCTGACGCCCTGGATCTCGTCGATCTCGTTGATCTCGTCGATGTCATCGCCTGTTCCGCCCTTCCGTTCTTCCGGTCGTCCGTCACTGTGCGCAGTAGCTGTACGGGAGGTACGCGCGCTTGTCGTCCTGCGGGGCTCCGAGGAACTGCGCGTCCGTCAGTGTCTGTTCCTTGTGCTCGCCGGAGATCGAGAAGCCGAGGCTCATGCCCAGCGAGACCTCGAAGCCGAACTCCTGGGCGTCCGAATCGCCGTGGTACCGCATCGTGCTGGACAGGCCGTCCTCGTACATCAGCTGCTCGAAGGGGTCGCTCCCGCTGGGCTTCTCCTGCGGGGAATGGTCGCCGAACATGTACTCGAAGGGGGCGGTGTTGTTGCCGGAGCCGTCGAGCCACTCCTCGGCGCGGGAGCGCTTCGCCTCGGTGGCCTCGTCGGTGTCCTCGCCGAAGACGACCGAGTTCGTCCGTACCTCGATGCCCGTCTCCCCTGAGGTGTCGGTGACGCTGCCCTTGCCGCCACGCTTGTCCGAGCCCTTCTGGCCGTTGTCGGCGCCGATCTCGGCCTTGTCGGAGGTGGAGGTCTGCTCCACGGTCTGCGTCATGTCGATGCGGACGAGCTTGCCGGTCTTCTGGTCACGGGTGACGGTGACGGCCCCCGTACGGCTGTCCTTGGCGCCGGCCGTGCCGCCCAGCGGGCCCGCGTTGCCGCTCACCTTGCCCTCGAGGTCGAGCTTGGCGGTGTAGGTGTACGACTCGTTGCCGCTGATGTCGTCCTTGGTGATCGTCACCTCAGGCGAGAGCTTCGCCTTGCCGCCCAGCTTGGCTCCGAGCGCGGTTTCGTCGCCCGCCTTGATGGAGAGGCCGCCGTCCGCGTACACGTTGATGCCCAGGGTCGAGTAGGAGATCTTCTTGTCGCCGATCTTCTTCTCGATGTCCTCTTTCTTCTCGGCCCACTTCATGCCGGAGTACCAGCCGCCGCCGTAGCCGCCGCTGTGCTTCATCGAGGTTTCCCACATCTTCATCTCCTCGATGTCGTCCCGCATCCTCTGGGCTTCCGCCTCGCTCTTGAACACCCAGGTGTCACCATTGGTGATCTTGATGCCGCCGCCGATGTCGACGTCTGCCTTGCCCAGACTGCCGAGCTTGACGCCCGGTGTGCTGGCGTTGGCGCCTGCGGAGGCCGCGTCGGTGAACGTCATGTGGACGAGCTTGTCGTTCTCGTCGATCTTCCCGTCCTCGTTCACATCGGTGTCGGCCTGGGTGACCTTCTGCTGGAAGCCGTACTCCTCGCCCCACTCGAACCAGCCGATCTTGACCTTGCCGCCCGCCGTGTCCGAGACGCTGGAGAGCTGGCAGAGCTTGGGCTCGTAGTCGGCGTCGGTCTTCGGCTCCGCCGTGTCGTCCCCGCCCTTCGTGCAGCCGCCGCTCTCGCCGGTGAGCGACGCGATGGCACAGCGGATCCCGTCTCCGATCCGGCCGCCGAGCCCGGCCAGGGAGAGCGCGCCGACCAGCGCGGCCACCAGGACCATGACGCCCAGGTACTCGGTCGCCGTCGCGCCACCGTCGCGCCAGTCGTAGGAGCGGGAGCGGGAGTGGGACTGGGAACGGGAGCGGGAGTGGGACTCGGACTGGGCGTACGTCGCGGGGTACCCGGCGGCTGCGTCGTCGCCGTCCTCCGCCAGGCGGTCCAGGGCCAGTCCCACTGCGGCGCCCGTGACCACGGTGACCGCGGGCATCAGGAGGCCCTCGCTGTCCACCACGTCCCGCGCCACGGCGTAGCCGTACGCCAGTCCGGCGACGGGGACGGCGAGCGCGCCGAGGAGATACAGGAAGCGGGAGGCGCGCTGGCGGGCGGGAAGGGTGCGGGCGGCCGCCAGGACCGTCAGGACGGTCACGGCGACGTTGGGCAGGTGCAGCAGGGCCAGCCGCCAGCCGAACGTTTCGAGCCGTTCGTCGGTGGCGAGGGTCTCGACGAGCGTCCGGGCCATCAGGAGCGCGGTGAGGACGTAGACGAGGGCGCCGACCGCCCAGCTCCGGCTCAGGGGGAAGAACCAGCCGCCCCCGCCGCCGCCCGGTCTGACGCTGCCCGGTGGTGTACGGCTCGTGCCCCCGTCTTCCCAGCCCCCGTCACCGTGCACGGTCTCACCCTCCCGCCGACGTCTGCTGTGTTGGCTCCAGAGGGTGAATGTACGGGCGAGTCACGCGTCCTGCCTGGGCCCTTGGTCCCAAAGACGGGCCCAAAACGGGCGGCTGTCAGCCGTGTGCGGGCATGCGGCGGGCTCCGTTCAGTACGGAGTCGAGCAGCTGCGGGAAGAGCGCGTCCAGGTCGTCGCGGCGCAGTCGCACCAGCCGGGACCTGCCCTGGACGGTGGTCCAGGTGATGCCCGCCTCGCGCAGCACCCGGTAGTGGTGGGACAGCGTCGTCTGGTGGACGTTCAGGTCGCGGCCGAGGGCGACGCAGGTCTCCTCGCCTGTCACGGCGAGCCGTTGGACGATTTCCAGCCTCACCGGGTCGGCCAGCGCCCGCAGTACGTCCACCATCCGGATCGCCTCGGCCGCCGGCTGGGACACCTCGCGCATCTCATCGCTCCGTCCGTCTCGGAACCCCAGCCTACCCACTGGGCCGACTCATTCATTGATGCATGGACAAGCGTCCATTAGTTCTCTACAGTGCCGCTCACTCACTCTCCGCAGGCAGTGCTCCTGAAGGGCGGCACCACCCATGCTGAAGCGACTACTCCCCCTGGCCGTGGCGACGTTCGCCGTCGGCACCGATGGCTACGTCATCGCGGGCCTGCTCCCCTCCATCGCCGCCGACCTGGATGTCTCCACCTCGGCGGCCGGTCAGCTGGTGACGGTCTTCGCCCTCACGATGGCTCTGTCCGCGCCGGTCATGGGGGCGCTCACCAGCGCCCTGGACCGGCGGTCGGCGCTGCTGATCGCGCTGGGTGTGTTCGTGGCCGGCAACGCCGCGACGGCGTTAGGGACCAGCTATACGGCGGTGATGGCCGCCCGCGTCGTCACCGCTGTCGGATCGGGGGTCATCACCTCGGCCGCCTCCAGCACCGCGGCAGCCGTCGCGGTGCCCGAACGCCGGGGCAGGGCCCTCGCCTTCGTCCTGGGCGGCCTGTCCCTGGCCACCGCGCTCGGGATGCCGCTCGGCACGCTGATCGGCCGTACCGACTGGCACATCACCCTCTGGGCCGTCGCGGGGATCGGTCTGGTGGCGGCGGCCGGTATCGCCGTCGGCCTCCCCGAAGTACGGCTGCCCGCCGCCTCGTTGCCCGAGCGGCTGCGTCCGCTCAAGCAGGGACGAACCCTGGCGCTGCTGGCGGTGACCACCCTCGCCTTCCTCGGTGCCTACACCCTCTACACCTACATCAGCCCGGCCCTCGACCACGCGACCGATGGCCGGAAACCGCTGCTCACGCTGGTCCTGCTGGCCTGGGGTGCCGGCGTCCTGGCCGGGACCTTCGCCGCGGGACGACTCGTCGACCGCCATGACCCGGGCCGCGTCCTCACCGGCGCCCTCGCCCTCGCCGTCGTGGCCCTGGCGCTGACCCCGTCGGCGACCCGCGCCCTCTGGCCTGCCCTGGTCTGGGCCCTGGTCTGGGGCGTGGCCGTCGGCGTCGTCGCCGTACCGCAGCAGCTCCGGCTCATCGCGCTGAGCCCCGCCGCGGCGCCGGTCCTGCTCGGCCTGAACTCCTCGGCGCTTTCCCTCGGTGTCGCACTCGGCGGCGGACTCGGCGGGCTGGCCCAGGAGTGGCCCGGGCTCTCCCCGGCCGAACTGGGCCTGCCTGCCGCGGGCGTCACCGCCGCGGCCCTCCTCTGGCACCTGGGTACCCGCAGGGCCTTTTTGGGTACGAAGGGCGAGGGTTTGGGCCTGCGGGCCCAAGACCGCGTCAATGTCCGGTAGTTAGCGTCGCCGGTATGACTGGTCGGGGGGTTGCGCGTCGTCGGGTGCGCCGCCGGCCGCGGTATGGGATGCCGCGGACCGGGGTGCGTCTGCTGGGGCTGCGACGCTCGCGTGGGGGACAGCGCGGTCAGGGCGCGATCGAGTACATCGGTCTGGTCATGGTCGTCGCGGCGATCGTCGGTGCGCTGGTCGCCACGGGGATCGGCGCGGAACTGTCCGAGAAGATCAGTGCGCAGGTCTGCCGGGTCACCGGCGGCGACGACTGCGGCGGCCGGAACCCCGGGGCACAGGGGGCCCCGGGGGACGGCCTGCCGCTGTCCGACGACGGGACCCCCAAGTCCTCGTCGCAGATCGACTACGACGCCGCGCTGAAGGAGCTCCAGGACGCGCAGAAGGCGGAGGAGACCAGCTCGGACAAGGCGCTGGAGGCGGCGAGGGAACTCGCCGAGATCCTGGCCGACGAGCTGGGGATCACCGACGCCCTGGACTGCATCACCAAGGGCGACATGGGCGCCTGCACGGAGACGCTGATCAATGTGCTGCTGAGCCTGATCGGGGGCGCGGTCGGGAAGCTCGCGGCGAAGTACGGGGCGCCGTGGAAGTGGAAGAAGGCCGTCAAGCTCATCAAGGCGCTCAAGAAGCACGGCGGTGACCTGTACGACGGGCTGAAGGGCCTGATCAAGAACCGCAAGAAGGTCAAGGAAGCGGAGAAGGAGCTCGCCGGCGCGCGCAAGAAGCTCGACGCCGAGAAGAAGAAGCCTGCCAAGAAGGACGGGAAGAGCGACGGGAAGAGCGACGGGAAGAGCGACGGGAAGGGCGACGAGCCCGACAGCAAGCCCGCCTCCTGTCTCGTCGGCCACAGCTTCCCGTCCGGCACGCCGGTGCTGCTCGCCGATGGCGAGCGGCGTCCCATCGAGTCCCTGCGGACCGGGGACGGAGTGCTCGCCACCGACCCGGTGCGCGGTGTCACCCAGGTGCGGCGCGTGACGGAGACCTTCACGACGTACGACGACAAGCAGTTCACCCGGCTGACCACTTCGGCGGGCCGGATCACGGCCACCGACACCCACCCCTTCTGGCTCACGGGGGGCGGAAGGGGCGGGAAAATCGCGCCGGACTGGGTGGACGCCGGCGACATCGCGGTCGGAGAACGGCTCCGACTGCCCGGCGGTACCTCGCTCGTGGTGACGGGGGTGTCCCGCTACACGGAGCGGCGGACCACGCACGACCTGACCGTCGAGGGCATCCACACCTACTACGTGGGTGTGGGTGCGGCCGGCGCGCTGGTGCACAACAACGACTGCGAGTTCGAGACCGATCCGAGCGTCAGCGGCCCCGCCGCGGGCAAGAAGCTCAAGCCCCCGCATCCGCGGCACACCGTCACCGGCGCGAAGAACGGCATGGTGAAGGAGAAGAACACCGTCATCCTCAAGGGCAACGAGGCCGACATCCAGAGCGACATCAAGGGCATCGCGGAAGGCAAGGCCAAGCTCGTCGACAACGGCAGCGCCTATGAGATCGACGGGCGCAAGTACGGGGTCGAGGCGAACGGCCGTACCTTCCCGATCTCGGGCAAGGGCCTCGTGGAACTCGACAGGAACGAGTACGCGGCGCTCAAGGAGATCGCCAAGGCGGGCGGCAAGACCGATTCGCCCGCTTTGACAAGGAACCCCCGCTTTGCCGACCATCCAGAGGTGGTCGAGAAGGCCAAGAAGGTTTACGACGGGACATATTCGTGACGGCGTTCTACGACTTTCTGACCGTGCGCCGGCCCGCGCCGCCCGCCATGGCCGCAGCCCTGGCAGGACTGCTGGGGGTGGAGAACCGGTACGTGGACGTCGCCGACGAGGACACCGGGCAGACGGACGAGCGCGACTGGGATGCTCCGGTGCTCTGCACGCACCGTTCCGTGGCGGGAGACCTGGCCGCCTCCTGGGACATCTCCGTGTCGGACGCGGTACGCACGCCGCCGACCGAGGCCGATGCGGCGCTGAGGCTCGCGGTGCGGCTCGGTACGACGGTCCTGTACTCCGCGCGGGAACAGCCGCCATCGGCGTACTGGGCGGCGGGCCCCGACGGCACGGTCGCACGGGCGCGGGTGCTGGAAGGCGGAGCGGAAGGCGGCGCTGCCGGGGGCGCGGACGGCGCCGCGTCAGGGGATGCGTACGGGGGAGCGGATGACGGCCCCCCGGTCCTCGTGGTGGATCAGGTCGAGGCCGCCATGGAGCAGCTCCCCGCCGCCCGGGTCGGGGTGATCGGCGAGATCCTGCACCAGGACCGGGTGGACACCCCGGTGGCCGACGCCTTCGCCACCGCGACCGATCCGCACGGCGACGCCCCGCCCGCCGGCACGGTGAACCGCGCCCGCGAGGCGCTGTTGCTCTGGGAGCGGCTGGTGCGCCGGCTCGACACCGGGTGGCCGCCGGACGGACGCTATCCCTTCGAGCTGTATGTCGAGGATCTGCGCACCCGGGAACGCCTGAGCGCGCTGGCCGAGATCGCCGGAGCGGAACGCGAGCCCCTCGTCAGGGCCGTGGCGGAGCTCGACGAGCTGTTCCGGCGCGGCACCGAGGACGACGCGGGTGCGCTGCTCGGGGGCCTCACCCGGTCGGGTTCGGCGGTCGCCGGACGTGGCTGGTGGTGGCACCGCCGACCGGCGAAGCCGCCCTGGGACAGCTGACCGCGCCTGATCCGAACGAAGGCCCGTCTTGGGCCCCTGGGCCCAAGACGGGCTGCCGCCGTACCTCTAGCGTCTGCGCTGAAAGTGATCGACGCCCGTCCCGGCGCACCCCCCACGGCGCCGGGCCGGGCCGCAAACGGAGGGTGACGGCGCGTGCCGACGGCTGAACAACTGGGCCTGACCGATGAGGAGTCCCGCCTCCTCCAACAGGGGCTGATGGAGTGGTGCGGTCCAGCCCGCTGTACGGAGGAGTTCGCCGTGGCCATGGGCTTCGACGGCGCCCAGGACCTGAGCCGCCGTTCCATGACGATCTGCGGCGACCTGGCACAGCACGGGGAACTGGCGGCCATGGACTGGGCGCGTGCCCTGCTCGCGACCGAGCTGGCCTTCGTCAGCGAGGTGGTCGGCTCGGGGTACCAGTGGTCCACCACGACCGGCTGGCCCGACGACCACACCCTGCGCGTCCTGCGCTCGGTACAGCTCAAGCTCATCCGCACCGTCGCCCCGCTGGTCGGCCGGGGGCTCGGCACCCGGGACCTCCCGCGTGTGGAGGTACTACGGGCCGGCGGAGCGCCGCCGCCCGGCCCGGCTTGGTGACCCGCACGGCGGCGGGCACATAATCGGCCCCATGCCCGATCAGCAGACGCGTCCCCGCCCGGCGGCGCCCGGTACCCCCAGCACCCCGCGCGTCAGGTCCCTGCTCACCGCCGCCGTGCCCGCCCTGGGCGCCTACGCGGCGGTCAGGGCCGTCGGGCTCCTCGTCTTCTGGGTATCGGCGTCGGCCGCGGGGAAGGACGCCCTGCATCTGCTGGGCGGGCGCTGGGACTCCGTCTGGTACCAGCGGATCGCCGAGAACGGCTACGGGTGGAGCGTCACACTCCCGGACGGCGGCGTCCACTCCGACCTGGCCTTCTTCCCGCTCCTGCCCGCCCTGGAGCGGGGCCTGGCCATGGTCACCCCGTTCACCGTGCACGGCGCCGGGATCGCCGTCGCCTGGCTGGCGGGGCTCCTCGCGGCCTGGGGGATCTTCGCGGTCGGGGCGCGGCTGTACGGGCCACGGGCCGGGGTGCTGCTGGCCGCGCTGTGGGGGGCGTACCCGACGGCGTTCGTGCAGTCGATGGCGTACACCGAGACCCTGTTCACCGCGCTCGCCGCCTGGTCGCTGTACGCCGTGCTCAGGGACCGCTGGATCGCCGCGGGCGCGCTGTGCGTGCTCGCCGGGCTGACCAGGCCGTCGGCCGCCGCGCTCATCGCCGCGCTCGCGCTCACGGCCGTGGCCGTCCTCGTACGCGACTGGCGGGCGGGCGACCGGCGTGGCCTGCTGCGCCGGAACGCGCGCATGCTGCTGGGGGTCTGCCTGGCACCGCTGGGATGGCTGGCCTACGTGGTGTTCGTCGCCGTACGGCAGGGCAGCCCCCTCGCCTACTTCGACGTCCAGGCGCAGTGGGGCAACAGCATCGACGGCGGCAGGGCGCTGGCCGTGTTCATCGCCGGTCTTCCGCTGCCCGCAGCGCTCGGGCTCTGCGCCGCGCTGGGACTCCTGGGATGGCTGGTGTTCCTGTGTGTACGGCAGCGGCAGCCGCTGCCCGTGCTGGTGTACGGCGTCGCGGTCGTCCTCATCTCGCTCGTCGGCTCCGGCTACTTCGGCTCCAGGCCGCGCCTGATGATGCCCGCGTTCCCCCTGCTGCTGCCCCCGGCCGTCGCGCTGGCGGGGCTGCGCACGACGGTGCGTACGGGCACGGTCGTCGCCGCGCTGGCCGTCGGTTCCGCCGCCTACGGTGCGTGGACGCTGCTGGGGTCGGGGCCGCCCTGAGTTGGGCCCAGGGACCCACGCGCGAGGAACGCCCGGTTGCTACCGTGCTGGTCCGGTGCGCGGCGGTCAGGAGCGGTGAGCGATGAGGGTACGTACGACTGTTGTGGCGGCGGGCGCGCTCGTCCTCTGCCTGGCGGCCGCCGGCTGCGGGGCGGACGACAGCGAGGGCGGCGACGGCAAGGCGGCCGGCGGCAAGGCCTCCGCCTCCCCGACACCGGCCGCCGATGCCACGCCTGAGGCTGGCTCCGAGCCCAGCAGCGACGGCAGGACCCTCAGCGAGGCCGAGCTCGCCGAGGTCGCCCTCGTCACGGACGAAGTGCCGGGCTACGAGATCGCGCCTCTGGAAGGCACCGACGACCGCGGCACGGAGAAGTCCGGGGACGAGGCCTGCCGGCCGATCGCCGCGATCATCAACGGTTCGCCCGAACCCGCCCCGGCCGCCACCGTCTTCCGTACGGCGATGGACACGACGGAGGAGGGCGACGACGACCAGACCGTTGTCACCGAGATCCTCACCTCGCACCCGAAGGGCGGGGCCGAGGAACTGCTGCGCTCGGTCCGCGAGGCCGTGCGAGCCTGCGCAGGCGGGTTCCGTACGACGAGCGACGAGGGGCCTTCCACCTACACCGGGGTCAAGAAGCTGCCCGCGGCCGACGTGGGCCAGGAGTCGTTCGCCTACCAGGTGACGGGCAGCCTGGCGGGGGAGAGGGTCCCGCTCGTCTTCCACCTCGTGCGCACCGGATCGACGGTCGTCACCTTCTACGCGGCGAACTTCGTCGACGCGACCGCGCCGGAGATCCCGGCGAAGCTCGTCACCGCACAGGCGGCGAACCTTCCGTAGCCGGTACGGAGACCCGCACCCGCGTCCCGGGCCGCAGGCCCCACCGCTCCATCGCCCCGGCCTCCGCCTCCACCACATGGCGGGCGCGGAGCCTGGGCAGACCGAGCCGCCCCGGCCTCATCGTGCGGACCGCGAGCACCTCGAACTTCCGGTCCAGGTACGCCACATCGATGGTGAACCGCATCCGGAAGGTGTGCACACTCCCGCACGGCGTGATCAGCAGGGCGCCGTCCACGCCGTCGGCCCCGAGCAGCCCACGCGTCCGCGCCCGGTAGGAGGCGGCGATCCGCAACGGCACCTCCCGCGCACCGGAGTCCGTCCCCTCCCGCGCACCGGGGTCCGCCCCGACCGTCAGTGTTCCGCTGCCGTTACGCCATTTCCCCATGGGAGCCGACGGTAGCCGCCGCACCCGGCGCGCGGGGCCCGAACGGCCCGCTCTGGGCCCTCGGACCCAAGACCCCGCCGTACGGCCGGTATTAGGGTCCTGTTGTGGACGCCACACTGATTGCGGTCGCCGCGCTCTGGGGCGCCGCCGCCGGACTGCTGCTGCCGCGCGCCGCGTACCGCTTCTCCGTGGAGCCCGACGAGGCCTGGAGGGACACGTGCCCGGCCGGGCACGCGCTCACGGGGCCCGCCCGTGGATGGCTCGGCCCGGCCAGGTGCGCGGCGTGCGCCGTGGCCGTCCCCTCGCTCACGGCAGGCGCCGCCGCGCGGGACCCGGAGCCTGTCGCGCGGGGCCGCTACGCCCCCGCCGTGCTCGCCCCGGTGGCCACCGTGCTCGCCTGCGTGGCCCTCGCCGCCGCCACCGGGACACGCCCCGAGGCCGTCGTCTGGCTGCTGCTGGCCCCGGTCGCCGTGCTCCTCGCCGCGATCGACCGGCGCGTCCACCGGCTGCCCGACACGCTGACGCTGCCCCTGGCCGGTGCCGTCGCCGTACTCCTGGGCGGCGCGGCGCTGTTGCCCGAGCCCGGCGGGGCCTGGATCTCCGCGCTGCTGGGCGGGGTGGCGCTCGGCGTCTTCTACCTCGTGCTCTTCCTGATCAACCCGAGCGGCATGGGCTTCGGTGACGTGAAGCTGGCCCTCGCGCTGGGCGTGGCGCTCGGCTGGTACGGCTGGGCGGTGCTCTGCGTCGGCTGCTTCGTCGGGTTCCTCCTCGGCGCGCTGTACGGGGCGGGGCTGATGCTCATGCGGCGCGCGGGGCGCAAGACGGGCATCCCGTTCGGGCCGTTCATGATCGCCGGTGCGCTGGCAGGCCTGCTGTTCGGCGGCCTCGCCGCCTGAGATATCCGGTCGCGCCCGCCCGCGAGGGGCTGGCACCCTTTCCCGATGACCGGATCGTCCGCACCCTTCGTCCCCTCGGCCTCCGACGAGCGCTTCGACACCCTCGTCGCGGAGGCCGACGCCGTTTCCGTCGAGGGCTGGGACTTCTCCTGGCTCGACGGGCGCGCCACCGAACAGCGGCCCTCCTGGGGGTACGCGCGCGCCATGGCGGGCCGGCTGGCGCGCGCCGGGGCGGCGCTCGACATCCAGACCGGGGGAGGGGAGGTACTCGCGTCCGCGCCCGTGCTGGCGCCGCTCACCGTGGCGACCGAGTCCTGGCCGCCGAACGTCGCCCGCGCGACCGAGCTGCTGCGTCCGCGGGGCGTCGCCGTCGTCGCTGACTCCGACGAGCCGCCGCTGCCGTTCGCCGACGGGGCCTTCGACCTGGTCGTCAGCCGGCATCCGGTGACGACGTGGTGGGACGAGATCGCCCGGGTGCTGGCCCCGGGAGGCACGTACTTCTCCCAGCAGGTCGGCCGGGAGAGCGTGTTCGAGCTCGTCGAGTACTTCCTCGGGCCACGGTCAGCCGATGAGCGCGGCGCCCGGGACCCGGAGCGCGCGCGGCGGGACGCGGAGGCCGCCGGGCTCGATGTGACGGATCTGCGTGCCGAACGCCTGCGTGTCGAATTCCGCGACATCGGCGCCGTCGTCTACTTCCTGCGGAAGGTCATCTGGATGGTGCCGGGATTCACCGTCGGCGCCTACCTCCCCCAACTGCGGGAACTCCACCGGCAGATCGAGGAGACGGGTCCCTTCGTCGCCCACAGCGCCCGCTTTCTGATCGAGGCGCGGAAGCCGGGACCTGGACACTCACCGAAGGCCCTACGCTGAGGTCGGCTTCACAGACCGCCGATGCAACGGGCCCGGCTGCCCCTCCGTCCTACCCATGAGTAGTGCGACCCTGGTGGTTGAGCGCACAACGAAGGAGCGGGTCATGTCGGTGGGAAGGGAAATGCCGGGCGAAGAGATCAGCCCGCCGGCCGGGCGGCCGCGCCACGGGAAGGCCGACTGGCTCACCGGCGCGCGGATCATCGCCGTCCACGGCCTGTTCTACCGGCCCGAGGGCCGCGCCGGAGAGCCGGAAGCCATCGAATTCGTCCTGGAGGGCGGGGAGTCGGTGCTGCTGACCTGTGCCTCGGGGCGCACGCTGGGCATCACCTCCGGAGCCTGGCCCGCCCTTCCCGACTGGTGTGTGCCCGCCGGCCAGTGGCAGTTCGAGCACCTGGGCCGGCTGCCTCCTCCTCCGTACGGCGGGGCGTGGACGGTCGTCGGCACGCAGGAGCGGCGCGAGGAGCACGGAGAGGTGCGCGAGGCGGTGATCCGGTGCGAGAACGGCGACTTCGTGATCACCGGCGGCGACACGCTGGCGATCCGCTTCGTACCCGGCTGAGCCCCTCGGGCCCGGCCGAGCCTCCTGGCCCCGGTCCGAGCGGCCCCGTCTATGCGTGACCGCCCACGGTCACCTTTCCGATCGTCAGTTCCGGTGTGCCCTCCAGCACCTCGCCCAGTACCTCCACCTGCTCCTCCAGTGCGCGTGTACGCCCGGCGTCCAGCGGGCTCAGCGGCTCCACGGTCACCGCGATCCGCTTCCCCGAGCGGCGCTGGTGCCACACCCCGGCGACCGTGCCGTCCACCAGCAGCACCGGGAAGTTGCCCGCCTGGCCGCCGGCCAGTGCGCGGGTGTACGCCGCGCCGGGGAAGAGCAGCTCGCGGGGCCGTGACGCGATGCTGAACGCGTCGAAGTAGGGGAGCAGCCGCACACCGCGAGGCGCCGCCGACGGGAAGAGAGTGTCGCCCGCTTCCACCCAGGCCGCCCCACAGCCCTCGAAGTCCACCTCCTCGATCGCGCCCGCACGGGCCAGGCCGTCGAAGAGCTGCCCGGCCCAGCCGCGCGGCGCCGCGAGCCACTGGGCGAAGTGGACGGGCGTGGCGGGGCCGTAGGCCCGCAGATAGCGCCGTACGAGCGCGGCCGTCGCCTCGGGACCGGGCATCGGGGTGGTCCCCGGGTTGGTGTACGTGGCCTTCCGGCCCCGGTTCGGGGCGTAGCACAGGGCGCCCCGGTGGCCCGCCAGATGCAGCACCTGACGCCAGCGCGGCCACATCCCCTGGAACGCGGGCATCACCAGGTCGCCCGCCCAGGGGCCGGTGCGGGCGATCACCTCGTCCGAGAGTTCGTCGACCGTGAGTTCTGCGCCGGTCAGCGCGTCGGTCACCGCCGCCAGGACCGCCTCGACCTGATCCGGCGTCATCCGGGCGTCCTTGGAGAACGGGCCGGTCCCCGTCGGCACTGCCGACAGGGCTCCCGTCCACATCGGCAGCTCGTCGGCGGGCAGCAGGTGCACGGTGCCGCGGGGCCCGAAGGTCTTGACGAGGGTCCGGTCGGTCCACAACGCCGTACGCACATCCGTACGCGTCACCCCCGGCGCGCGGAGCCCGGCCGAGAGCTCGGCGGCCGACAGCACCTGCGCGTGCGCCCCGAGCATCGTGGCGACAGCGCCTGTGGCGTCATGGACGGCGGCGCCGGCGGGCGGGGTGCTCCCGGAGAGGGACTGCCGGTCCAGGCGCCGGGCGTTCGCCCGGGTCCAGCTGACGGTCGTCGTGCGGGCTCGTGTCGTCATGGGCCGAATGTAGGACGCCTGTAGGACGGAAACGGTCCTGTACGAGGCGCTTCGACGCCCTGGTGAGACCCTGGAAGTGTGCCCGCAGCGCAGTCCTCCGAATTCGGAGAGTGATAATTTCGTGGCGTGGCACGCAGCATCACTTACGAAGGGTTATGGTGGAAACCCCCCCTCGGGCCGGTCCGTAACCCCCCCCACGGACCGGCCCGTTTTTTGTGCCCCGGGCCGGGAGACCCCCCGGGCGACCGTGTGTCAGCCGCGGTTGGCCCAGATGTTGGTGCTCGCGGTGTCCACGGCGAAGGTGTCGATCTCCTTCAGTTCGGCGGCGGTCAGCGCCGGAGCGGCGAGCGCCGCCACGTTCTCCTCCAGCTGCTTCACGCTCGACGCGCCGATCAGGGCCGAGGTCATGCGGTTGTCCCGCAGCACCCAGTTGAGCGCCAGCTGCGCGAGGGACTGCCCCCGGCCCCGCGCGATGTCGTTCAGCCCGCGCAGCCGGCGCACCATCTCGTCGGACAGCAGATCCGGATCCAGGGACTTGCCCTGGCTGGCGCGTGAACCCTCGGGGATGCCCTTCAGATACTTGCCGGTGAGCAGCCCCTGGGCCAGCGGCGCGAAGGAGATACAGCCCATGCCGGCCGTCTCCAGGGTGTCGAGCAGCCCGTCGGACTCCACCCAGCGGTTGACCATCGAATAGGACGGCTGGTGGATGAGGGCGGGCACCCCCATCTCCTTGAGGATCCGCGCCGCCTCGGCGGTCTGCGCCGCGTTGTAGGAGGACACGCCCGCGTACAGAGCCTTGCCCCGGTTCACGGCGGAGGCGAGCGCACCCATCGTCTCCTCGAGGGGCGTGTGGGGGTCGAAGCGGTGGGAGTAGAAGATGTCGACGTGGTCGAGGCCCGTCCGCCGCAGCGAGGCGTCGAGCGAGGACAGCAGGTACTTACGGGACCCCCACTCGCCGTATGGGCCCGGGTGCATCCGGTAGCCGGCCTTGGTGGAGACGAGGATCTCGTCCCTGTACGGGGCGAAGTCCTGGCGGAAGAGCTTGCCGAAATTCAGCTCGGCGGAGCCGGGCGGCGGGCCGTAGTTGTTGGCCAGGTCGAAGTGGGTCACCCCGAGGTCGAAGGCGCGGCGCAGGATGGCCCGCTGGGAGGCGAGGTCACGGTCGTCGCCGAAGTTGTGCCAGAGGCCGAGCGAGATGGCCGGCAGTCGGAGCCCGCTGCGGCCGGTGCGGCGGTACTCCATGGAGTCGTAGCGCGACTCGTCGGCGAGGTAGGAGAGGGAATCAGTCACTTTTACTCCTTATCACGGAGTTGTGACAGACCGGGTTGGGCCCCCGTGACGCTGCGGCAGTAATGTGGCGGCTTCGGGACATGCCGGTCCGCGGCGCGAGAAAGCGCCCTGCGGACCGCACGGTGATCCCCCCGGGGGACGGCCCCGGACCCCCCGCGAGGGGGAGGACGGGCCAGGGGCCCGTACGGAACCGAGAGGGTGAACTCAGTGAACTTGCGCGACCTGGTGTACGGGCTCTACGCACGCCGGGTGGGAGGCCGCCTGGATCACGACCAGGTGCCCAAGCACATCGGAGTCATCCTCGACGGCAACCGGCGATGGGCGAAGGCGTCCGGCGGCTCGGCCGTGGAAGGACACCAGGCCGGGGCGGACAAGATCTCCGAGCTGCTCGGCTGGTGCAGCGAGACGGATGTCGAGGTCGTCACCCTCTGGCTCCTGTCCACGGACAATTTCGACCGGCCCGAGGCGGAGCTCATCCCGCTGCTCGGCATCATCGAGAACACCGTGCGCCAGCTGGCCTCCGACGGCCGGTGGCGCGTCCACCACGTCGGCACGCTCGATCTGCTGCCCTCCAGGACCCAGACGGTGCTCAAGGAGGCCGAGGAGGCCACGACGGGCATCGACGGGATAATCGTCAATGTCGCCGTCGGCTACGGCGGGCGCCAGGAGATCGCGGACGCGGTCCGCTCCCTCCTGCTCGAGCACTCCTCCCGGGGCACGACCTTCGAGGAGCTCGCCGAGGTCGTCTCCACCGACCTGATCTCCGAGCACCTCTACACACGCGGACAGCCCGACCCCGATCTCGTGATCCGTACGAGCGGGGAGCAGCGTCTTTCGGGCTTCATGCTCTGGCAGAGCGCCCATTCGGAGTACTACTTCTGCGAGGTCTTCTGGCCGGCCTTCCGCAAGGTCGACTTCCTGCGCGCCCTGCGTGACTACGCGGCGCGTCACCGGCGCTACGGGGCCTGACGAGGGGGCGGAACGGGGACCCTTGTCGCAGGCAGGGGCATGGCTTCGCGTGTTCGAGGGAATACAGCTCTCAGGCGATGTCCGGTCAGTAACCAGGCGGACCTCGCAGCCAAGTGAGCGGCACCCTGCCCGCTCGCCCGGGAGGCCCTTTGCACACGAAGGACCGCACACCGTGCGGCCGACGCGGAGGGCCGGTGTTCGGCCCGCGCACGGGGCCCGAACCCGGTCCGTCCTCTTCCTTCGGGAAGTTCCGCGACCTCCGTCGCACTCCCCGACCTCGTCCGAGGGGGTACGTCCTTCCGTGGTGACCAGCATCAAGCGCCGCATGCCCGACAGGCGCACCTATGTTCTCGACACCAGCGTCCTGCTGGCCGACCCCAACGCCATGGCCCGGTTCGACGAGCACGAAGTGGTGCTGCCGATCGTCGTGGTCACGGAGCTGGAGGCCAAAAGGCACCATCCCGAGCTCGGATACTTCGCCCGGCAGGCCCTGCGCCTGCTGGACGACTTCCGCGTCCGGTACGGCCGGCTGGACGCCCCGATCCCGCTCGGGGATCTGGGCGGGACGCTCCGTGTCGAACTCAACCATTCCGACCCCGGCGTCCTGCCCGCCGGCTACCGGTTGGGGGACAACGACTCACGGATTCTCGCGGTCGCACGCAATCTGCAGGCCGAGGGGTACGACGTCACCGTCGTCTCCAAGGACCTGCCGCTCCGGATCAAGGCGTCATCGGTCGGTCTCCTCGCCGAGGAGTACCGCGCCGAGCTCGCCGTCACCGACTCCGGCTGGACCGGGATGGCGGAGCTCACCCTCGCCGCGGAACAGATCGATCTGCTCTTCGGCGAGGAGACCCTCTACGTCCCCGAAGCCGCCGACTACCCCGTGCACACCGGTCTTGTCCTCCAGTCCGAGCGCGGCAAGGCGCTCGGCAGGGTCACGGCCGAGGGCAATGTGCGACTCGTGCGGGGCGACCGGGAGGCCTTCGGGATCCACGGCCGCAGCGCCGAGCAGCGCATCGCGCTCGATCTGCTCCTCGACCAGGACGTCGGCATCGTGTCCATGGGCGGCCGGGCCGGCACGGGCAAGTCGGCACTGGCGCTCTGCGCGGGCCTGGAGGCCGTCCTCGAGCGCCGGCAGCACAAGAAGGTGATGGTCTTCCGGCCGCTGTACGCGGTCGGCGGGCAGGAGCTCGGCTATCTCCCCGGCAGCGAGGCCGAGAAGATGAGCCCCTGGGCGCAGGCCGTCTTCGACACACTGTCGGCGGTCGCCGGGCGCGAGATCATCGAAGAGGTGCTGGGGCGCGGGATGCTGGAAGTCCTGCCGCTCACCCACATCAGGGGCCGCTCGCTGCACGACGCGTTCGTGATCGTGGACGAGGCGCAGTCACTGGAGCGGAACGTCCTGCTGACCGTGTTGTCCCGTATCGGGGCGAATTCACGGGTGGTGCTCACCCATGACGTGGCGCAGCGGGACAACCTCAGGGTCGGCCGGTACGACGGAGTCGTCGCCGTGGTCGAGAAACTGAAGGGGCATCCGCTCTTCGCGCATGTGACGCTCACCCGTTCCGAGCGTTCGCACATCGCCGCGCTGGTGACCGAAATGCTGGAGGAAGGTCACATCTGACCGGTAACACCCCATAGATGCCGCCCGGTGAGCCAAGGAGCTTAGCCGGGCGGCTTTGTGCTGCGCCGTCATTTCCGAAAAACACGTGCGCCAAACGGGGTGTGACCTTTAACACGCAACACAGAATTGCAACGTGCCGTGTCCGTCCGGCAGAGTCTTGCTTCCGTCAGGCCCCGCATACGGCACTTGGGCACCTCCAGAGGCGCCACGCACCACACAACTCAACAACCGCCGTCCGTATGCCGCCCGCGAGAACCACGCGGCGCTCCCGCAAGGGAGTGCCCACCGGGCCCGTGCCTCCCGTGACCCAAGCAGTAGGGAGGCCAGTGTCAGGGGCACGATTGCGCCCCGCGAGGTCACCTAAGCGGGCGATGCTGGAAGGACACCGTGTGAGCCGGATCTCGGTCCGGGGGTTCGCCGTGGCATCTGCCACCGCTGTAACCACCGTAGGCGCCGTCGTGGGCGTTGCGTCGGGCGGCACTCCCGCTGCGGACGACAACAACTTCGAGGCGGCCGCAGCCGACACCACGCTGCTCGCAGACATCCCCGCGGGCCAGCAGGCCCAGGTTCAGACCGCTTCGCTGACGCAGCAGGCAGACGCACAGGCCTCCGCGGCCGACGCGGCGGCCAAGAAGTCCGCCGAGGAGACGGCCCGCATCCAGGCCGCCAAGGACGCCAAGTCGAAGAAGCAGGCGGCCGAGGACAAGGCGGAGGCGGAGCGCCAGGTAAAGGAAGACGCCAAGCGCGCGAGCCGCGAGTCCGTCCGCGACGCGTCCTCCTTCTCGGGCTCGGCGAAGAGCTCCTACACCGTGGCCGAAGTGCAGGCGATGGCCCGCCAGATGGTTCCCGCCGACCAGTTCCAGTGCTTCAGCAACATCGTGAACCACGAGTCGACCTGGAACTACCAGGCGGCCAACCCCGCCTCGGACGCCTACGGCCTGGTGCAGGCGAATCCCGGGTCGAAGATGGCGTCGGTCAGCTCTGACTGGCAGACCAACCCGGCCACCCAGATCAAGTGGGGCCTCGGCTACATGGACGACCGCTACGGCAGCCCCTGCGGCGCCTGGTCCTTCTGGCAGGCCAACAACTACTACTAGGAGCCCCGTACGGGTTCCGCGCTCAACCTCGGGAAGCCCCGCACCGTCCTACGGTGCGGGGCTTCCGGTGTGTACGGTCGACCCCGACGACTCCGGGGGCGTGCGCGGAGCGAATGGGGGAAGGGAAGATCCATGTCGAAACTTCCGGGGTGGCTCGGCCGGCTGGGCGCCGAACTCACCGATATCGGGGCGCGCCTGGAAGAACGCCGTGCCGAGGACGAGCGCCGTGCCGAGGCGGACGCGGCCAAGAGCGTGTCCTCGTCGACGCTCTCCACCGTCGCCGCCGAACAGGTGCCTCGCCCGCCCGACTACGCCCCTTCCGTGGGCGCCAGACCCGATCCGGTGGCCACCATCCCCTGGGGGATGCGTGTGGCGGCCGAGGCGGGCTGGCGGCTGCTGGTCCTGGCCGGCACCCTCTGGGTGCTCATGCGGATCATCAGCGCCGTCCAGCTGGTCGTCCTCGCGTTCGTCGCCGGTCTGCTGGTGACCGCGCTGCTCCAGCCGACCGTCGCGGCGCTGAAACGGTTCGGCCTGCCGCGCGGGCTTGCCACCGCCGTCACGGCGGTGCTCGGCTTCGTCATCATGGGCCTGGTCGGCTGGTTCGTGGTGTGGCAGGTGATGGACAACCTGGACACGCTCTCCGACAAGGTGCGCGACGGCATCGACGAGTTGAAGCGCTGGCTCCTGGACAGCCCCTTCCATGTCACCGAGCAGCAGATCAACGACGTCGCGAAGAACCTCAGCGACACGATCGGCACCAACACCGAGGAGATCACCTCCGCCGGGCTCCAGGGCGTCACCGTGATGGTGGAGGTCCTCACCGGGATGCTGCTGGCGATGTTCTCGACGCTCTTCCTGCTCTACGACGGGAAGCGCATCTGGCAGTGGGCGCTCAAGCTGGTGCCCTCCCAGGCCCGGCCGGGCGTCGCGGGCGCAGGCCCGCGTGCCTGGCGGACGCTGACCGCCTATGTGCGGGGCACGGTGATCGTGGCCCTGATCGACGCGATCTTCATCGGTCTCGGGATCTACTTCCTCGATGTGCCGATGGCGGTCCCGCTCGCCGTCTTCATCTTCCTGTTCGCCTTCATCCCCCTGGTCGGCGCCGTGGTCTCCGGCGCACTGGCCGTGGTCGTCGCGCTCGTCACCCAGGGCGTGTTCACCGCGCTGATGGTGCTGATCGTGGTGCTCGCCGTGCAGCAGATCGAGGGGCACATCCTGCAGCCCTTCATCCTGGGCCGCGCCGTACGCGTCCATCCGCTGGCCGTGGTGCTGTCGGTCGCCGCGGGCGGCATGGTCGCCGGTATCGGTGGTGCGGTCGTCGCCGTGCCGCTGGTCGCGGTGACCAATACGGTGGTCGGCTATCTGCGCTCGTACGGACGGGACACCGCGGCGCTCCAGGGCCCCGGTCCGCACGGCGCCACGGCGCTCTCTGCCCTGCCCCCGACCTCGCCGCCCTCGGACCGGCCCGCCGGGGGACCGGTCGACCGGGGCGAGCCGCCGCGTCCTGGGGGCGAACCGGGAAAGTGACGTAGGAGAAACGACATAAGAAGGGCCCCAGGGACGGTCGGTCGTCCTCGGGGCCCTTCTCGTTCATGGGTACTACTCGGCGAGCACAGCCTCGGATTCGAGGGTCACGCCGACCGCCTGGATCACCGAAGCAATCTTCACGGCTTCCTGAATGGTCTCACGGTCCACGCCGGCCTTGCGCAGCACCTGCTCGTGGGAGTCCAGGCACTGGCCACAGCCGTTGATCGCGGAGACGGCGAGCGACCACAGCTCGAAGTCGATCTTCTCCACGCCGGGCTTGCCGATGACGTTCATCCGCAGACCCGCACGGAGGTTCCCGTACTCGGGGTCCGACAGCAGGTGCCGGGTGCGGTAGAAGACGTTGTTCATCGCCATGATGGCGGCGGCAGACTTCGCCGCGGTGTACGCCTCGGCGGAGAGGGCGGCCTTGGCCTCCGGCTCCAGCTCGCGCAGCACCTTCGGCGAGCGCGAGGCGATCGCGCAGGCCAGGACGGTGCCCCACAGCTGCTGCTGGGGGAGCTCGCTGTTGCCGATGACCGAGCCGAGGTTCAGCTTCAGGTCCTTGGCGAAGTCCGGAAGGGCGGACTTCAGTTCATCGAGTGCCATGTCGGATCAGCTCACTCGCCCGAGAGGAGGGCGACCGGGTCGAGGGTGTTCTCGCCCTTGGTCCAGTTGCACGGGCAGAGCTCGTCGGTCTGCAGGGCGTCGAGGACCCGCAGGACCTCCTTGGGGTTACGGCCCACGGAACCGGCGGTCACCATCGTGAACTGGATCTCGTTGTTCTGGTCGACGATGAACACGGCGCGCTGCGCGAAGCCGTCCTCGCCCTCGATGCCGAGGTCACGCATGAGCTCGTGCTTCGAGTCGGCCAGCATCGGGAAGGGCAGGTCGGTCAGGTCCGGGTGGTCCTTGCGCCAGGCGTGGTGGACGAACTCGGAGTCACCGGAGAAGCCGAGGATCTGCGCGTCACGGTCGGCGAACTCCTCGTTCAGCTTGCCGAAGGCGGCGATCTCGGTGGGGCACACGAAGGTGAAGTCCTTCGGCCATGCGAAGACGATCTTCCACTGGCCCTCGTAGGTCTTGTGGTTGATCTGCTCGAACTCGTTGCCGCTCTCCAGCGACACACAAGCGGTCAGGTCGAACTCGGGGAACTTGTCACCGACAGTGAGCACGCGCTCTCCTTGCAGCGTAGGAAATCCCTTTTTGGGGGCGTTCCTGGGGGTTGGACACCGCTCACCTTGGCACAGAGTGCATTGATCACGGAAATAGCTACACTCGGTCCGGATGATCGGAGGTGCCTATCAGTGGCGTATGTAAATCAGGCTATTAGGGTCAAGCAGCCCAGCCTCGCGCAGCTGCGCGCCTTCGCGGCCGTGGCGGAGCATCTGCACTTCCGGGACGCGGCGGCAGCAATCGGGATGAGTCAGCCGGCGCTCTCCGGAGCGGTGTCCGCGCTGGAGATGGCACTGGGTGTCCAGCTCATCGAGCGTACGACGCGCAAGGTGCTGCTCTCGCCCGCGGGGGAGCGTCTCGCTGTGCGGAGCCGGGCGGTGCTGGAGGCGCTCGGCGAGCTGATGCAGGAGGCCGAGGCGGTGCGTGCGCCGTTCACCGGCGTGCTCAGGCTCGGCGTGATCCCGACGGTCGCGCCGTATCTGCTGCCGGCCGTGCTCAGGCTGGTCCATGAGCGCTACCCGCACCTGGATCTCCAGGTGCACGAGGAGCAGACGTCCTCGCTGCTGGAGGGGCTGGGGGCCGGGCGGCTCGATCTGCTGCTGCTCGCCGTGCCGCTCGGGGTGCCCGGGGTCACGGAACTGCCGCTGTTCGACGAGGACTTCGTCCTCGTCATGGAGAAGGAGCACCCGCTTGCCGGGCGCACGGGACTGCCGCGCGGGACCCTGCGGGATCTGCCGTTGCTGCTGCTCGACGAGGGGCACTGCCTGCGCGATCAGGCGCTGGACGTCTGCCGGGAGGCGGGGCGCGTCCCGGGGACGCCGGTGACGACGACGGCGGCCGGGCTCTCCACGCTGGTCCAGCTCGTCGCGGGCGGGCTCGGGGTGACGCTGCTGCCGCGTACGGCGGTGCGGGTGGAGACCGGGCGCAACGAGGCGCTGGACACCGGCTGCTTCCAGGACCCGGCGCCCTCGCGGCGGGTGGCGCTCGCCGTGCGGACGGGCTCGGCGCGGCAGGACGAGTTCGAGGAGCTCGCTGCCGCGCTGCGGGGGGCGATGAGGACGCTGCCGGTGCGGGTGTTCGGCGAGGGGTGAGCGTGGCACCGGCCGCGCTCACCCCTCGCGAGGCGTCATTCCGTACGCAGCCCGTCCGGGCGCATCAGGCGCCACAGCAGGGGCAGGGAGAGCACGGTCACGGCCACGATCAGCGCGCCGCCCGCCCCGGCCATCGGCAGGAACAGCCACCACCGGGTCACCGTCTTGTCCAGCATCCACGTCACGACGACGCCGAGCCCGAGGCCGCCCGCCGTCGCGACCACGAGGCCGACGATCACCGGCACCGCGGTCTGCCAGAGCACCGACCAGCCGAGGGTGACGCGCCTGGTGCCGAAGGCGACGAGCACCGACAGCAGCCGCTTGCGCTCGCGGAGCTGCTCCAGCTGGGAGACCAGCATGGACGCGGCGATGAGCGTCAGCGTCACCGCGGCGCCGAGCCGCAGGCCGGTCTGCACGCTGGCGTACTGGCGGTCGCGTGTCATCGAGGTCAGGGTGTCGACCCGCATGGCCGGGTCGATCCCGGCGGCCGTGTTCCGTACGAACTCGGCGGAGTCCTCCACACTCTCGTCGACCTTGATCTGGGCGATCGTCTCGGCGTGGGGGACGGTGCGGGGGTCGAGGGCGCCGACCGTCGCCAGGATCCCCGTGTGGTCCTCACCGTGCGGATCGGGGGCCTCCATGACGGTCCTGGCGTCCGCCGGCAGGGTCCAGCGCACCGACTTGGCGGTGGGCGTGATTTCGACCTCGGAGTTGAGCTCGACCTCCTTGCCCTTGCGCGCCGTTTTGTCGACCCACTCGTTCATCTCCTTGTCGTCCGAGTGGACGACGAAGGTGTCCCCCTCCTTGCAGGAGCTGATCCGGGCGAGTTCCTTGAGCGTCGCGCAGTCGCCGATGGTGAGTGAGGTGGTGGGCGTCATGTCGGCCGCGTCGTACTTCCCCGGCTGGATCACGTAGGCCTCGACGGTGCCGATGACGGCTTCCACCCCCTCGGTGGACCGGAACGCCTCGATGGTCCGGGCGGCGGCGTCCCCGTCGACCTTCTCCGATCTGGCGTAGAACTGGGCGCGCGTCGGGTCCTGTCCGGTCGTCTGCATGAAGTCGTCGCTGACGGCGGCGAACAGCATCTGCAGGGCGACCGCCCCGGCGACGGCCACGGTGATGCCGCTGACCGCGCGGGACGCGGCCCCGCTGTTGAGCTGCAGCCGGCGGATGGCCAGCTGCCAGGACAGCGGGCCGCCGCTCAGCCGGTTCACGCACGCGTCCACCATCCAGGGGAGCAGCAGCGCGAGCCCGAGCAGCACCAGCACGGCGCCCGCCGCGATGGGGTACGGGTTGACCGGGGTGAATTCGTCCACCCGGCCGGTCAGTCCGAGGACCGCGAACCCGGCGACCGGCATCAGCAGACGCCACCAGAGGCGGCGCTTCCGGCTGCCGGAGCGGCGTACGACGCCGAGCGGCTCGATGGCGACCGAGCGCATGGCGACGAGCGTGACGGCCACGGCGGACAGGGGCACCGCGACGGCGACCAGCGCCGCGATCCACGTGGCGGGCACCAGGTCGGACGGGAAGACGCTGCGGTCCCACAGCTGGACGTGACTGACGAATTGGCGGCCCAGGAGGAAGATCGCCACACCGGCCAGCAGCCCGAGCAGGGAGCCGAACAGCGCTTCGCCCGCAGCGATCCGGCGGGTCGAGCGGATGTCGGTGCCGACCAGACGGAGGGCGGCGAGGCGGCGGTCGCGGCGGTCCCCGCCGAACCGTACGGCGGTGGCGATGAAGATCGCGACGGGTGCCAGCAGGACGACGCAGATCAAGATGACCAGGACGACGAGGACGGGCTGCATCGGCTCGTCCCTGGGCTCGCTCCCGTAGCCGGCCAGCCGGTGTCCGCCGGTCGACAGGGTCAGTGAGTCGCTGCCCAGGTAGAAGTGCAGCTCGTTCGGGGAGAGCAGGCCCTGGTCGGCGATCGTCCCGCTGATCCGGTACGGAAGCCGCTCCTTGAGCAGTTCGCCCTCGGACGAGGCCAGCAGGTCCCGCAGGGCGGGGGAGACCACCATCTCCTGCGCGTCGGGGAAGTGGGACACGCCGGGCGGGAGAACCGGGTGGGCGCCCTCCGCGCGCACCAGGTAGCCCCCGACCTCACGGCCGCGGAATTCGCTTCCGGCGCTGATCTGCAGGACCGTGGTGTCCGACTTCGGAACGGTCGTGTCGCGCGAGGCCTCGGTCTCCTCGCGGGCCTGGCTGCGATGGTCGCGCTCGTCGAGCAGATGGGGGACGGACGAGGCGACCAGCAGCAGCGCCACGCCGAGACCCACGCCGACGGCGGTGAGGGTGGTCCGTGCCCAGCCCTCACGTCCGCCGGCGACCGCGAAGCGTATGCCGAGGCCGAGGTCTCGCAGCCAGGTCATGCGACGTACTCCAGATCCCGGCACCGGCCGTCGCGTACGACGATGTCGCGGTCGGAGTAGGCGGCCACGCGTGCCTCGTGCGTCACGAGCACCACGGCCGTACCGGCTGTCCTGGCGGACTCGGTGAGCAGCTCCATGACCCGCTCGCCGTTGAGTGAGTCCAGTGCCCCCGTCGGTTCGTCGGCGAAGATCACCTTGGGGGAGGCGACCAGGGCGCGGGCCACGGCGACGCGCTGGCCCTGACCGCCGGAGACCTCGCCGGGGCGCTGGGTGGCGACGTCTTCGACCTCGAGGCGCTGCATCCACTCCAGGGCGGTCCGTTCGGCCTGCTTGCGCTTGACGCCGTCGAGCCGCAGCGGCAGGGCGACGTTCTCCACGCAGGTCAGCTCGGGGACGAGCTGGCCGAACTGGAAGACGAAGCCGAAGTCGCTGCGGCGCAGGGCGCTGCGCTCGGAGTCGGGCATCGCGGAGAGTTCGCGGCCGCCGTAGGTGATGGTGCCCGAGTCGGGGGTGACGATCCCGGCGAGACAGTGCAGCAGGGTCGACTTGCCGGATCCGGACGGGCCCATGACGGCGACGACCTCGCCGGCGTGGACGGAGAAGGACGCGCCGTCGAGAGCGGGGGTGGAGCCGTAGGTCATGTGGAGCTCGTGGGCGGCGAGCAGGGAGCCGGCCGGGGCGGGAGCTGTGGTGGAGGTCACGGGGCGACCACCTCGGCGAGCCGGCCGAGACGGGCGGAGGTCAGTTCCAGCCAGCGCAGATCGGCTTCCAGGTGGAACAGGGCGTGGTCGCAGATCAGCTGGTCGGCGAGATCGCCCTGGCGCTTGCGGTCGGTCAGGATGCGCATCAGGCGTAGGTGCTCCGAGCGTTGGGTGTCCAGGAGGTCGCCGGCGTCGCGGCCGGTGAGCAGGGCCAGGACGACCTTCGTGTAGAGGGTCGACTGGAGATACGGCTCCGGTTTCTCCGGCTGCGCGAGCCAGGCGCTGACATCGGTGATGCCGGCGTCGGTGATGGCGTAGCGCTTGCGCTCGGGTCCGCCGTCCGTCTCGACGCCGTCGACCTCGACGAGCCCGTTCTTCAGGAGGCGGGACATGGTCGCGTAGACCTGGCCGTAGTGCAGGGGGCGATCGTGCCCGAACTTCTCGTCGAAGGCGCGCTTGAGGTCGTAGCCGTGGCGGGGGCCGGACTCCAGGAGCCCTAGGAGGGTGTGACCGATTGACATGGCCCGCACTGTACACGGTGTGTATACCTGCTGTGTATACGGGGCTGTGGGCGCGCGGTGACGGCCCCGCCGCCAGGGGGCTCCGCCCTCGGACCCCCGCGCCTCGATCGCCGACGGGGCTTGATCTGCCGGCCTGGGCACCTGGGTTTGCCGGTCGGGGCAGGGGTGCGCCCCCTGCGGCGGGGGCCGCAGGGGGCGGAGATCAAGGTCGATCGGGCGGCGGCGGTGTCTTCGGGGGCCGGCCACGGCGGGCGATCGGGGTCGTGCCGCGCGGGAGGCGGCCCGCCTCCGCCAGCGCCCGCCGCAGCAGGAACTCGATCTGCGCGTTCGCGCTGCGCAGCTCATCCGCGGCCCAGCGGGCCAGCGCGTCGTGCACCGCGGGGTCGAGCCGCAGCAGCATCTGCTTGCGGGTGGCGCCCTGCCGGGCGGGCCGGGCGGGCCGGTCGGGAGGAGGAGCCGCGTCGTCGGTCACTGGTACAGCGAGCCCGTGTTCAGGACCGGCTGCGTCGCCCGGTCACCGCACAGGACCACCATCAGATTGCCGACCATCGCCGCCTTGCGCTCGGAGTCGAGCTCGACGATGTCCTGCTCCGCGATCCGGGTCAGTGCCATCTCGACCATGCCCACCGCGCCCTCGACGATCTGCTGGCGCGCCGCCACGACCGCTCCGGCCTGCTGTCGCTGGAGCATCGCCGAGGCGATCTCGGGGGCGTACGCGAGGTGGCTGAAGCGGGACTCGATGATGTGGACGCCCGCCGCCTGCACCCGTGCGGTGAGCTCGACCGCGAGCTTCTCGGTGATCTCCTCGGCGTTGCCGCGCAGGGAGAGCCCGCCCTCGTCGTGGGCGTCGTACGGGTACTCGATCGCGATGTGCCGGACGGCCGCCTCGGTCTGGGTGGCGACGAACTCCAGGAAGTCGTCGACCTCGAAGAGCGCCTGTGCGGTGTCCTCGACCTTCCAGACGACGATCGCCGCGAGCTCGATCGGGTTGCCGTAGGCGTCGTTGACCTTCAGGACGGCCGTCTCGTGGTTGCGGACGCGGGTGGAGATCTTACGGCTGGACGTCAGCGGGTTGATCCAGCGCAGGCCGTCGGAGCGGATCGTGCCGACGTAACGGCCGAAGAGCTGGATGACCCGGGCCTCGCCCGGAGCGACCATCTTCACACCGCTCATGCAGAAGAAGGACGCGATGGCCAGAAGCAGGCCGAGGATGAAGAGCGGGACGCCGGCGGCGTTGTTGCCGTCGGAGCCGAGGACGCCGCCGATGATGCACAGGGCCACGCCGATGAACACCCCGAGGATCGTCAGCAGCAGACCGAGGCCGCCGGGGATGGAGTGGGCGGTCGTCTCCCTGACCTGGGGCGTCGGCATCTCCGGTGCGTCCGGGGTCAGGTCGGCGCCGGGGTCGGTGCTGCCGGGAAGGTCGTGCGGTGCGGACATGGGTCCCCCGTTTCCCGCGGCTTGTCACCGCGCTAGCAATGTGATTACACATTAACGTCTCTCGCAACCTTGTGCACCCCTCGCGAGTCGGTTCCTTCAGGAGCAGGTGCTGATTCTCACGTCCGGAAAAGACCGGATCGCTTGCCTTTTGTCCGGGCTTTCGGTGTTAGCTGGCAGGTCTGACCGGAGTGGTACGAGCAGAAGAACAGGAGCACCACAGCGATGGGTCGAGCGGATGAACGGCGAGCCCAGGGGCGGGGAGCACGCCGGGCCGCCGAGAGGGGCGGCATACGCCGGCTCTTCACCTGGCGGAAGCTGCTGGGTACCTTCTTCGGTCTCTGCCTGCTCGTGATGGGCGCCTTCGTGGCCCTCTACGTGTATGTCGACGTGCCGGCGGCCAACGCCCAGGCCGAGAAGCAGAGCAACGTCTACAAGTACAGCGACGGCACACTCCTGGCCCGCAGCAACTCCGAGGTCAACCGCGAGAAGGTGGACCTCGCGGTCATACCCAAGAAGGTCCAGCACGCCTTCGTCGCCGCCGAGAACAAGTCCTTCTACCGGGACCAGGGCATCGACCTCAAGGGCACCACCCGCGGACTGCTGAACACGCTCACCGGCAAGGGCAAGCAGGGTGGCTCCACGATCACCCAGCAGTACGTGAAGAACTACTACCTCACGCAGGACCAGACGGTCACCCGCAAGCTCAAGGAGCTGGTGATCTCGCTCAAGGTCGACCAGCGCATGAAGAAGGACGACATCCTCGCCGGATACCTCAACACGGTCTACTACGGACGCGGTGCGAGCGGTATACAGGCGGCGGCCCAGGCGTACTACGGCGTCGACGCCAAGGACCTCTCCACCGCCCAGGGCGCCTACCTCGCGTCCGTCCTCCAGGCCCCCAGCCAGTACGACTGGGCCAACGCCACACCCACCGGCAAGAAGCTCGTCAAGGAGCGCTGGGCGTACACGCTGAACAACATGGTCGACGAGGGCTGGCTCGGCAAGGCCGAGCGGGACAAGCTGACCTTCCCCGCCCCCGAGGCACCCAAGGCCGCCCCCGGCATGGAGGGCCAGACCGGCTATCTCGTCGAGGCCGCGAACGACGAGATGAAGCGGCAGGGCATCACCGACGAGGAGCTGGGCGCCGGCGGCTGGACGGTCACCCTCAACATCGACAAGAAGCGGCAGAAGCAGCTGGAGAAGTCGGTCGCCGACCGGTTGGAGAACCAGCTCGACCGCAAGGGCAACAAGGTCGACGCGACCGTCCAGGCCGGTGCCACGTCCGTCGACCCGAAGACCGGAAAGGTCGTCGCGCTGTACGGCGGTGTCGGGGCCACCGAGCACTGGTACAACAACGCCACCCGCCAGGACTACCAGCCGGCCTCCACCTTCAAGCCGCTGGTGCTCGCCTCGGCGCTGGAGAACGGGTCGACCACCCAGAGCGGCGACCTGATCGGCCTGAACACGGTCTACGACGGCACCAGCAAGCGCCCGGTCGTCGGCAGCGACACCCCGTTCGCCCCGGAGAACGAGGACGACATCAGCTACACCAGCCCGACCGTCCAGACGGCGATGGACAAGTCGATCAACGCCGTCTTCGCGCAGATGGTCGTCGACGTCACCCCGAGCGCCGTGAAGAAGACCGCGCTCGACCTGGGCGTACCGGACAAGAACTTCCCCGAGCGGCCCGCGATCACCCTCGGCACCATGAACGCCTCGACCTGGGACATGGCCGGGGTGTACGCGACGCTCGACAACCACGGCAAGAAGGTCACCCCGACCATCGTGAAGTCCGCCGAACACCGCGACCGCACCATGGAGCCCGTGGACGGCACGGGCAGCCAGGTGGTCAGCCGGACCTCGGCGGACACCGTCACGAAGGCACTGACCGAGGTCGTCGACGTCGGCTCGGGCAGGGCGGCCAACACCTCCGCCTACGACGCAGCGGGCAAGACGGGTACGTCGGAGAACAACAAGTCGGCATGGTTCGCCGGCTACACCCCGGAGCTCACGACCGTCGTCGCCCTGTACGGGGAGTCGACCAAGGAGGGCGGCGGCCAGGTCAGCCTCACCGGTACCGCCAACTCCGGCCGGGCCAACGGTGGCGGTTTCCCCGCGAACATCTGGGCGGACTACACCCTGGGTGCCCTCGGAGGCGGTTCGGACGCGGCCTTCGACCTGGAGGGCGTCGAGCGCGGAGAGACGCAGGTGACCGAGACGCCTTCGAACACCCCGTCGGAGACCGACGAGCCGTCGGAGACCCCGTCGGACGAGCCCGAAGAACCCTCCGAGTCGCCCAGCGAGTCGCCCAGCGAGGAGTCACCGCCCGTCGAGTCGCCGAGCGAGACCCCGACGGAGCCGACCGAGAGCCCGAGCGGCACGAAGGACCCCGACGACGGGGACTTCCCGCCCGGCGAGCGGCCGGGTGGCGAAGGCCTGCTGGGGCAGTAGCGACGGATGAGGGGCGGGTGCCGGCCGGCACCCGCCCCTCACCGCTGTCCGGCGTCAGCCGCCGTTGACCTGTGCCGCGACGCGGTCACCGAGGCCCTGGTCCACATTGCGCCAGTACTGCAGTGCGCGTTCCAGGACCGGCCCGCTCACGCCGTCCAGCAGGTGCCCGGAGATGTTGCGGACGAGCCGCTCGCGCGCCGCGTCGTCCAGCACCTCGCGCACCATCGTGCCGGGCTGGCCCCAGTCGTCGTCCGCGCTGCGCAGCTTGTACGCCTCGTGGACCATCTCGCCCGCCGTGGCCCAGCCGGCCGGGTCGCCGAAGCGCTCGGTGTCGGCCGCCGGCCCGCCGTACGAGTTCGGCGCGTAGACCGCCCCGGTCCGCGCCGGCTCGTACCGCATGGGCCCGTCCTTCGCGTACGAGTGGACAGGCGAACGCGGCCGGTTCGGCGGCAGCTGCAGATAGTTCGGGCCGATCCTGTACCGGTGGGTGTCCGGGTACGAGAAGAGCCGGCCGAGCAGCATCTTGTCCGGTGAGGGGCCGATGCCGGGCACCATGTTGGAGGGCTCGAAGGCGGCCTGCTCGATGTGGACGAAGAAGTCCTCCGGATTCCTGTTCAGCGTCATCCGGCCGACCTCGATCAGCGGGTAGTCGCCCTGCGGCCACACCTTGGTCAGGTCGAACGGGTTGAACCGGTAGTCCGGTGCGTCGTCGAACGGCATGATCTGGACCTTCAGGGTCCAGCTCGGGTGGTCGCCGTGCTTGATCGACTCGAACAGGTCGCGGCGGTGGACGTCACCGTCGACGCCGGCCATGGCGTCGGCGTCGTCCTGGGTGTAGAAGTCGATGCCCTGGTCGGTCTTGAAGTGGTACTTCACCCAGAACCGCTCACCGCCCGCGTTCACCCACATGTAGGTGTGCGAGCTGTAGCCGTTCATGTTGCGGTAGGTCTTCGGGATGCCCCGGTCGCCCATCAGCCAGGTGACCTGGTGGGCCGACTCGGGGGACAGGGTCCAGAAGTCCCACTGCATGTCGTGGTCACGCACCCCGCTGTCGGGGCGGCGCTTCTGGGAGCGGATGAAGTCCTGGAACTTCATCGGGTCGCGTACGAAGAAGACCGGCGTGTTGTTGCCGACCAGGTCGTAGTTGCCGTACTCCGTATAGAACTTCAGAGCGAATCCGCGGGGGTCACGCCAGGTGTCGGGCGAGCCCTGCTCACCGGCGACCGTGGAGAAGCGGGCCAGCATCTCGGTGCGCCTGCCGGGCTGGAAGAGGTCCGCCTTGGTGAACTGGCCGACGTCGTTCGTCACTTCGAAGGTGCCGTAAGCACCGCTGCCCTTGGCGTGGACCACGCGTTCGGGGACCCGTTCACGGTTGAACTGGGCCATCTTCTCGATGAGGTAGTGGTCCTGGAGCAGGACCGGGCCGTCCGATCCGACGGTGAGCGAGTGTTCGTCGCTCTCCACCGGGATCCCGGCATTGTTCGTGGTGTACGGAACCTTCTGGGCTTCCACGGTCACGAGCGTCCTCCCGTCGGGGTGGGGTATCGGTCAGGTCGCTTCGTTCACGACTGAAGTCAACTCCGCCGACGGGAGGTCGGCAACACGTGAGTACCAGGGGCCTCGGGGGCTCAGGGCGCTCAGGGGGTGGACATCTCGAACCAGACCACTTTGCCCGTCGACAGCCGGGTCGCCCCCCACCGTCTGGCCAGCCGGTTGACCAGGAACAACCCGCGTCCGCCCTCGTCCGTCTCCCGGGCACGCCGCTGCCTCGGCAGCTGCGGGGAGTCGTCGCCGACCTCGCAGCGCAGGATGTCCGTACGCAGCAGCCGCAGCGTCACCGGCCGCTCCGCGTAGCGCACGGCATTGGTCACCACCTCGCTGACCAGCAGCTCCATCTCGTCCGTCAGGTCCTCCAGACCCCATCGGCTCAGCGCCCTGCGGGCCAGCCTGCGGGCCCGGCCGGGAGCAGCGTCCTCCGGCTCCAGGAACCAGTACGCGACATCGCTCGGGGCGATCCCGTCGAAGCGTGCGGCCAGCAGAGCGATGTCGTCGTCCCGGTCGCCGGGCCCGAGCATGTCCAGCACGTCGTCGCAGAGGGCTTCCAGCGGCGGCGAGTGGTCGGGCCCGGTCAGCTGGGCGGTCGCCGCCAGCCGCTCCCGCAGGATCTCGATGCCCGTCCAGACGTCCCGCATCCGGGACTCCACCAGGCCGTCCGTGTACAGCAGGAGCGTCGCCCCGGCCGGGGCGTCCAGCTCGACCGCCTCGAAATCGACGCCGCCGACCCCGATCGGCGCACCCGGCGGCACCCGGAGCACCTCGGCACGGCCGCCCAGATGGAGCAGCACGGGCGGCGGATGGCCGGCGTTGGCGATGGTGATGCGGTGCGCGACAGGGTCGTACACCGCGTACAGGCAGGTCGCCATGCGGTCGCTGCCGAGCCGCTGCGCCTGCTCGTCCAGATGGTGCAGGACCTCCTGCGGCGGCAGGTCGAGCCCGGCCAGGGTCTGCGCGGTGGTGCGCAGCTGGCCCATGATCGCGGCTGACGTCATGGAGTGCCCCATGACGTCACCGACGACCAGCGCGACCCTGCTGCCGGGCAGCGGGATCGCGTCGTACCAGTCGCCGCCGACCCGGGCCGTCTCGGCGGCCGGCAGATAGCGCGAGGCGAGGCGGACCCCCGTGGGCTGCGGCAGCGAGTCGGGCAGCATGGTGCGCTGGAGCTCGTCGGCGATGTACGCCTCGCGGCCGTACAGCACGGCCTTGTCGATGCCCAGGGCGGTGTGTGTGGCCAGCTGGGCCGCGACCAGGAGATCGTCCGCCTCGAACGACGGGCGGTCCGTGCCGCGCAGGAACACGGCTGCGCCGATCACCCGGCGGCGGCCGCGCAGCGGGGCCAGGATCGCCCGGTGCCCGGTCGGCACGGTCCCGGTACCCAGCAGCTCGGGCAGGGCGACGCGTGCCGCGGCGGAGTCCCCGAAGACGGGCCGCACCCCGCGCAGCACCTCGGCGAGCGCGCCGCCCGCCCGGATCTCGCACAGGTCGGCGGCGGGCAGCAGCCCGGCCTGCGGGTCGGTGATGGGCAGCCGCAGCCGCTCACCCTCGGGACCCGTCTCGCTCTCCTCGTCGGTCAGCCGCAGCCTGTCGGTACGCCGCAGCCGCAGCACGAAGGGATTGACGGGCCGCTCGTCGCCCACCGGGAGCGGGTCGCGGAGGTAGACGAGTATGGCGTCGGAGAAGGTGGGCACGCTCGCCCGGCACAGACCGAGCACGATCTCGTCCAGGTCTATGCCCCGCGCGATCCGTCGGGTCGCAGCGCCGACGAAGCGCAGCCGGTCGCCCTCGCGACGGGTGACCGTCTGTGTGTCGGCGACGGGCGGGGGCGCGTCCGTACCGGGCGCGGGCCTGGGAACGGCTTTCGGTCCCGGGACCTTCGCCTGGCGCGGAGCCGGAGCCGGAGAGGGACCGGGGATCGCGGCGGTGGCAGCGGCGCCCGGCGGGTCCTCCTCCTGCCGGGGCCGGGCGCGTTCCTGCGGCCGGGCGGCGAGGGGCTGCCGGCCTTCGTGGGAGGTGGGATGCTCCGTCACGCGTGGGATTCCGTCCGTCCGGGCCGGTTGTATGAGGCAGTCGCAGTCACTTCGGGGGGTCGCGCCACTGTGCCCCGGCAAGAGCGGTGAGAACAACGGCTGTCACCGGATGCCCCCGGAAATCGGGCCGAAACCGTACGGCGGACAGGATGACCGGTATCGAGTCTTCCCGCGGCTGGGCAGCGGACAGCGAACATGTCTCCACCCCCCTCGTAGTGGTTCGTGCGCATGAACCGTCCGGCTCGGTGGGCCGTGTGGCTCATGCGGTGCGTGCGGTGACTGGTGGTCAGGCCCCCGGCCCTTCAGGCCGGTTGTGGCGTACCGGTCCGGTGGAGCGGGTCGTGGAAGGCGATCCTACGTTTGCCCCCCTGGGGTGCATCAAGGGTCTCACGGTCGGGTGGGGGCGGGGGTGCGGTCCCAGTCATCAGGCAGCGGCGGGACCTGCCAGCGGGGGTCGGGCCGCCAGTGCTCCCAGCCGTCGCTGAACGGCGTACCCCAGCGCTCGATCACCTCGACGGCCGCGAGACCCGCCTCGCGCACCCTCCGGGCGGTGGCCGCGTCCATCACCCCGACGCGCTGCGCCTGGGCGAACTCGTCCTCGTCGAGCCACTCCCAGCTGTGGTCGGGGCGCACCGAGATGTCGAGGAAGTGGTCCTGCGAATCGACCCCGCCCGCCCAGCGTGACCGGGGCTCCTCCAGGTTGACGTACCAGTTGCGGAAGAGCCAGCCGCGGTCCCAGAACAGCCAGACCGACCAGGGATCACCCGGTCGGGCGAGCTTGAGGACACCCGAGCCGAACCATCGGGAGCGCACCGTGGTGCGCGGGCGTGTGTAGCGGGTGGCGAGCGGCTCGGCGTGCACCTGGGTGCCGTCGGCGAGCACCGGTCTCACGCACTCGGTGCCGGAGGCCATCCACACCGCGAGGAGTTCGTCGGTGTCCTGGACCACGGTGACCGGTCGGCAGATGTGGACCGTGGGGCCGCCGTCACCGGGTCTCGGGTTGTCCCGGTAACGCCAGAGGATCCGGTCACCCGGCGCCCAGTGCACGCCGTCCCCCGCACCCGCCCCGGCGCCTGCGCCCGTACCCGCTTCCGTCGCTGTCATGAAGAGATCTTACGGACGGCGCCCGGCGGGACCGAGCGTTGCAGGCCGCACCCGCCGGGTGTCACATGTCGGATCGGGTCATCAGGGGCGGGTCATACGCAGCACGTCGAGGGCCTCGTCGAGCTGTTCCAGTGTCAGGTCGCCGCGCTCGACGTATCCGCCGGCCAGCACCGTCTCCCGGATCGTCGTGCCGTCGGCCAGGGACTTCTTGGCGACCTTCGCGGCCTGCTCGTAGCCGATGTACTTGTTCAGCGGGGTCACCACCGAGGGGGAGGACTCCGCGTACTGCCTGGCCCGCTCCACATGCGCCGTGACGCCGTCGACCGTGCGGTCGGCGAGCAGCCGCGAGACGTTGGTGAGGAGCCGCACCGACTCCAGCAGGTTCTTCGCGATGACCGGAAGCATCACGTTGAGCTCGAAGTTTCCGGCCGCTCCCGCGGCGGCGACGGTGGCGTCATTGCCCGTGACCTGGGCCGCGACCATCAGCACGGCCTCCGGGATGACCGGATTGACCTTCCCCGGCATGATCGAGGACCCGGGCTGAAGGTCGGGCAGGCTGATCTCGGCGAGACCTGTGCGGGGCCCGGAGGCCATCCAGCGCAGGTCGTTGGAGATCTTGGTGAGCGACACGCCGATGGTGCGGAGCTGGCCCGACGCCTCGACGAGTCCGTCCCTGGCGCCCTGCGCCTCGAAGTGGTTCCTGGCCTCGGTGAGCGGCAGCCCGGTGGTGCGGGCGACCTCCGCGATCACCGCGGCGGAGAAGCCGGGCGGGGTGTTGATCCCGGTGCCCACCGCAGTGCCGCCCAGGGGGAGTTCGGCGAGACGGGGGAGGGACGCGCGCAGCCGCTCGACGCCGTGCCGGATCTGCGCGGCGTAGCCGCCGAACTCCTGGCCCAGGGTGACGGGCGTGGCGTCCATCAGATGCGTACGGCCCGACTTCACGACCTCGGCGAATTCGGCTGATTTCCGCTCCAGGGCGGTGGCCAGGTGTTCGAGTGCCGGGATCAGATCCGCGGTGACCGCCGCGGTCGCGGCGATGTGGATCGACGAAGGGAACACGTCGTTCGACGACTGGGACGCGTTGACGTGGTCGTTGGGGTGGACCTCGCGCCCGAGCCGCTCGGTGGCGAGCGTGGCCACGACCTCGTTGGCGTTCATGTTGGACGAGGTTCCGGAACCTGTCTGGAAAACGTCTACGGGGAAGTGCTCGTCCCAGCGCCCCGCCACCACCTCGGCCGCGGCCTCCTGGATCGCGTCCGCGATGTCAGGGTCCAGCACCTCCAGCTCGGCGTTGACCTTGGCCGCCGCGGCCTTGATCCTGGCCAGCGCCTCGATGTGGGCACGCTCAAGACGTTGTCCCGAGATGGGGAAGTTCTCCACCGCGCGCTGTGTCTGTGCCCGCCACTTCGCGTGGGCCGGCACTCTCACCTCGCCCATCGAGTCGTGCTCGACGCGGTACTGCGTGTCCTCGGCCTCTTCACCCATGGTGTTCATACCTCCTGCTGGAACGAGCGTGGTCCGGGTCCGCTCTATTCCCGCACGCTTGCGCGTACGTCCTGCCCCGGCCCGCCGGGGCAGGACGTACGCGGTCAGCCGAGGCCGGGGCCGCGGACCGGGATGCTGGTGAAGGTCGGGGCGGGGGCGGGCTCGGTGAAGAAGTCGTTGCCCTTGTCGTCGACCACGATGAACGCGGGGAAGTCCTCGACCTCGATGCGCCAGACCGCCTCCATGCCGAGCTCCTCGTACTCGACGACCTCGACCTTCTTGATGCAGTCCTGCGCCAGGCGCGCGGCGGGGCCGCCGATCGAGCCGAGGTAGAAGCCGCCGTGCGCGTCACAGGCGTCGGTCACCTGCTTGGAGCGGTTGCCCTTGGCGAGCATCACCTTGGAGCCGCCCGCCGCCTGGAACTGCTCGACGTAGCTGTCCATACGGCCGGCCGTCGTCGGGCCGAAGGAACCGGAGGCGTACCCCTCGGGGGTCTTCGCCGGGCCCGCGTAGTAGACGGGGTGGTCCTTCAGGTACTGCGGCATCTCCTCGCCGGCGTCCAGCCGCTCCTTGATCTTGGCGTGCGCGATGTCGCGCGCCACGACCAGCGGGCCGGTCAGCGAGAGCCGGGTCTTGACGGGGTACTTGGTGAGCTCGGCGAGGATCTCGTCCATGGGCCGGTTGAGGTCGACCCGTACGACGTCGCCCTCGCTGTCCAGGTGCTCGTCGGTGGTGTCCGGGAGGAAGCGCGCCGGGTCCTTCTCCAGCTGCTCCAGGAACACGCCTTCGGCGGTGATCTTCGCGGTGGCCTGGCGGTCGGCCGAGCAGGACACGGCGATGGCGACGGGCAGCGATGCGCCGTGCCGGGGGAGACGGACCACGCGCACGTCGTGGCAGAAGTACTTGCCGCCGAACTGGGCGCCGATGCCGATCTTCTGCGTCAGCTCGAAGACCTTCTGCTCCAGGTCCGTGTCCCGGAAGCCGTGGCCGGTGGGGGAACCCTCTTCGGGCAGCTCGTCCAGGTAGTGCGCGGAGGCGTACTTCGCGGTCTTGAGCGCGAACTCGGCCGACGTACCGCCCACGACGATCGCCAGGTGGTAGGGCGGGCAGGCCGCCGTACCCAGCGAACGGATCTTCTCCTCCAGGAACTTCATCATGGAGGACTCGTTGAGGACGGCCTTGGTCTCCTGGTAGAGGAAGGACTTGTTGGCCGAGCCGCCGCCCTTCGCCATGAAGAGGAACTTGTAGGCGCCGCCGTCGGTCGCGTACAGCTCGATCTGGGCCGGGAGGTTCGAGCCGGTGTTCTTCTCGTCCCACATGGTCAGCGGGGCCATCTGTGAATAGCGCAGGTTGAGCTTGGTGTAGGCGTCGAAGATGCCGTGCGACAGGGCCTCCTCGTCACCGCCATCGGTGAGGACGTTCTGCCCCCGCTTGCCCATGACGATCGCCGTACCGGTGTCCTGGCACATCGGCAGGACACCCGCGGCCGCGATGTTCGCGTTCTTCAGGAGGTCGAGCGCGACGAACTTGTCGTTGGACGAGGCCTCGGGGTCGTCCACGATGCGGCGCAGCTGCGTCAGGTGGGCGGGGCGCAGATAGTGCGAGATGTCGTGCATGGCCTCGGCAGCCAGGGTGCGCAGAGCCTCCGGAGCCACCTTGAGGAACGTACGGCCGTCGGCCTCGAAGGTCGAGACACCGTCGGCGGTCACCAGCCGGTAGGGCGTGGTGTCCTCTCCCAGGGGGAGCAGATCGGAGTACGCAAACTCTGGCATTACGGCCATTCCTCACTCGGTGACAGCAGCTGACCACCCTTGGGCAGCGCATCCACCAGGGTAGAACGCCGCCGACGCGCCGGGCCTGTGAGGTAAGGCTCACCCCGGAGAGCTTGATCAGGTGCGGGTGGATTCTGAGCAAGACCGGTGAGGTACTGGTCGCGATCTATCGCGTTTGGGTAGTCTGGTGCGGTGGACCTCGAAAAGCAGCCCCAGCAGCCCGTCGCTCCGGCCGGTCCCGCGCCCGCCGGAATCCGCGCTTCCGACGCGGACCGCGACCGGATCGCGGACATCCTGCGGGAGGCCATGGCCGAGGGCCGGCTGACCGCGGACGAGCATGCGGAGCGGGTCGACCTGGTCTACCGGGCCAAGACCGTCGGCGAGCTCGAACCTCTGGTCAAGGACCTGCCGATGGCGGGCGGCGCTCCCCGGCCCGAGGCCTCGCCCTACAGCTACGGCCCGGAGCCGGCGGCCGGACCCGCGGAGAACCTGGTGGCGGTCTTCAGCAGCTCGACGCGCAGGGGCCGTTGGCGCGTCGGCGGCCGTACGAACGCGTTCTCGCTCTTCGGCAGCGTGGAGATCGACCTGACCGAGGCGCTGTTCGGCCAGCGGCTGACGGTCATCAACGCGACGTCCATCTTCGGCAGCGTCGAGATCAAGGTGCCCGAGAACATCTCGCTGCGCGGCAGCGGGACAGGCATTTTCGGCAATTTCGAGGTCGACACACTGGAATCCGCGGACCCGGAAGCACCGGTGGTCGTGGTGAACGGCTATTCCGTGTTCGGGAACGTCGAGGCGAAACCCAAGCGTGGCAAGCTCATCACCAACCTCCACAAGCAGTTGCGCAAACACCTCGGCGGCTGACACCGCGGGGCTGGTCCACGGCGAATTCCGGCCAGTGGATGCCGGGGTGGCGTCCCAGGGGTCGGAAGGCGACGCCACTCAGTGCATAGGCGTGCGTACAGCGGGTAGGGAGTGCTGCATCGCCTCTCGCTCACGAAGCCGAAGCCGAAGCCGTCGTCAGGAGTGGACCGTGCTGCACATGCCGCATCAGCCCCTGCAGGTCGCCGCCGTGCCGTCCCAGCGCACACCCGCGCGGGAGGACCAGGCGGGGCCCTGGCACTCGGAGGCGGTGTGCCGCCGGGACGAAGCCGGGCTGTTCTTCGCCCCGTCGAAGGAGCCGACTGCTGCTCGGCTGTCCCGTGAGGAGGCCGCTAAACAGGTCTGCGCGAGATGCCCGGTGATGGTGGAGTGCCGGGAGCACGCCCTCGTGCAGCCCGAGCCCTACGGGGTGTGGGGCGGCCTCACCGCCGCCGAGCGCCGCGTGGTGCTCGCCCGGCGCCGCAGGCGGGACATTGAGCTCAAGGCCTCGGCCTCGACGGGGCGCATAGCCGGCTGAGCCGCCGCCTGCTTCCTGCTTCCTGCTTCCTGCTTCCTGTTGTCTGCGGTCTGCGGTCTGCGGTCTGCGGTCTGCGGTCTGCGGTCTGCGGTCTGCGGTCTGTCGTCCGTCATCCGAGTTCGAGGACGGCTTTGCCGTGGAGCCGTCGGTCGAGCAGCAGCTGTACCGCTTCGGAGTGGCGGGTCCAGGGGCCACGCCAGCTGATGCCCGGATCGAGGCGGCCCGCCGCCAGCTCTCCGGCCAGCCAGGTCAGGTCCGTGGAGAAGTCGGGGGTGGGTTTGCCGAGGAGGAAGAAGGTGCGGATCGACCTGTCGTGCCGTCCTTCGCCGCTCAGCAGGGCGTCCGGTGGCAGCACCGCGTCGCTCTCGGAGGAGCGGCCCACGCTGAACAGGGTGCCGCCGGACAGCAGGGAGGCGAAGGCGTCGACGAGGTGCTGTCCGCCGACGTTGTCCAGGACGGCTGACACCGGCTCCCCCACGGCGGCCGGGTCGGGGTGCACCTCGTGGGCGCCCAGGGCCCGCAGGCCGTCCGCCTGTGCGGGGTTCCGGCTGATGGCGACGACGTGCGCGCCCGCGCGGGCGGCCAGTTGGACGGCGTAGCGGCCCACGCCGCCGGAAGCGCCGGTGATCATCACGCGCCGGCCGAGCAGCGATCCCATCCGGCGCAGCACATGCAGGGCGCTCAGCCCGGCCACGGGCGCGGTGCTCAGAACCCCGGGGTCGGCGTCCTTCGGTGCGGTGCCGAGCAGGGTGGCGGGTGTGGCGCGCAGTTCGGCCCAGCCGGTCCAGCCGAGGGTGACGACCCTCTCTCCCTCGGCCGGGCCCGAGCCGTCGGCGGCCGCCCGGACGACCACGCCGGCCGCGTCCCAGCCGGGCACGGTGCCGTCCGGAAACTCCGGGCCGGTCGCCGCGTGGACCTCGCCGAAGTTCAGCGAGACCGCCTCGACCCGCACGAGCGCCTCGTGGGGAGCGGGTTGCGGGTCGGGGACCTCCGCCAGTGACAGATGTCCGGGCGAGGTGTGGTCGACGACGAGTGCGCGCACGGGAGGTCCCCTCGTGAAGTGGCACGTGCGAGTGCTGCACGTACAGGCAAGTGCCACAGTGTAGCGTTTGCCTCAGTAGAGCATATGCGCGTTCATGGCGCACTTGGTAGAGTGGATTCGGTGATCAGCCCCGAACAGCCCGCCACGCTGCGTGAGCGCAAGAAGCTGCGCACGCGCCACGCGTTGGCCGACACCGCCGTCACGCTCTTCGTCGAACGAGGATTCGACAGCACCCCGCTGGACGCGCTGCTGGAGCAGGTGGAGGTGTCCCGGCGGACCTTCTTCCGTAATTTCCGGTCGAAGGAGGATGTGGCGCACACCGCGGCCAAGCAGCTCTGGGACGTCTATCTGGACGTGCTGGACGGCATGGAGAGGGCCGGGCCCCTGGTCGATGTCTTCCTCGACGCGATGCTGACCACGCTGGAGCGGATGGATGAGGACTGGTACCGGCGCTTCCCGCTCACCCTCCGGCTGATCGCCGACTCGCCCGCACTCGACGGGTATTCGCTGCGGCACTGCGCAGAGGTCCAGGCCGAGATCGCGCACCGGCTCGACGCGGCGAACCGCTTCGAACTGCGGCTCCTCATCGAGTTCTTCGTGGCCGCCTGGCGCTGCACGCTGGACGAGTGGCTGCCCGACTGCGTACCGGGCGAGCTGCCGGCGCTCCTGCGCCGGTCCTGGTCGTCCATGGACTCCGCTCTCGCCCTGGAGGCTTGAGCGCGCGGCATGACTGTGGGGGCCGCCCTGCTCGGGCGGCCCCCACAGTCGTGCAGTCATGCAGTTTCAGTCGTGGCGCCGGGACTACTTGGCGCGGTCGAAGTCGATCGCGCTGTAGGCGCGCAGCTTCGCCAGCCGGTGCGTCGAGTCGATCCTGCGGATCGTGCCCGACTTGGACCGCATCACCAGGGACTCGGTGCTCGCCGTCTCCCCGCGGTACCGCACACCGCGCAGGAGTTCGCCGTCGGTGATTCCGGTGGCGACGAAGAAGACGTTGTCCCCGCGGACGAGGTCGTCCGTCGAGAGGACCCGGTCCAGGTCGTGCCCCGCGTCCAGCGCGCGCTGCCGCTCGGCCTCGTCCTTGGGCCAGAGCTTGCCCTGGATGACACCGCCGAGGCACTTTATGGCGCAGGCCGAGATGATGCCTTCGGGAGTGCCTCCGATACCCATGAGCAGGTCGACGCCGGTGCCCTCGCGGGCCGCCATGATCGACCCGGCGACATCCCCGTCGGAGATGAACTTGATCCGGGCCCCGGTCTCCCGGATCTCCCTGACGACGTCGTCGTGCCGGGGCCGGTCCAGGATGACGACGGTGACGTCCTCCGGGGCCGAGCTCTTGGCCTTCGCGACGCGCCGGATGTTCACCGACACGGGCGCGTTGATGTCGACGAAGTCGGCGGCCTCGGGACCGGTGACCAGCTTGTCCATGTAGAAGACGGCCGACGGGTCGAACATCGCACCGTGGTCCGCCGCGGCCAGCACGGCGATGGCGTTGGGCATGCCCTTGGCGTTGAGCGTGGTGCCGTCGATCGGGTCGACGGCGATGTCGACCTCGGCGCCGGTGCCGTCGCCGACGCGCTCGCCGTTGAACAGCATGGGGGCTTCGTCCTTCTCGCCCTCACCGATGACGACGATGCCGTTCATCGACACGGTGGAGACGAGCGTGCGCATGGCTTTCACGGCGGCACCGTCGGCGCCGATCTTGTCGCCGCGGCCGACCCAGCGCCCGGCGGCCATGGCGGCGGCCTCGGTGACTCGCACCAACTCCAGGGCCAGGTTGCGGTCGGGGGCTTCGGGTGAGACCTCGAGCTGGGACGGCAGATGATGCTCGGACATCGGAGCGCACCTTTCTGTACGACGACGACCGGAAAGAGGGTGCTGCGACTCTATCGGTAGGTCGATAAAATGAGCAGACCGGGGCACGGATGAGCGGGTGCCCGCTGGCGGGGCCTCCGGTGCACCGTGCCACCATTGAGTCCGTGGCAAGCAAGCGAGGCAAGCAGACCGTCCGGGACATGATCCTGTCGATGCTCGTGATCACCGCAGTGGCGGGCGTCGTCTACATCTTCATCCCGCACGACGACAAGGCCGACCCGATCAAGGCGGTCGACTACCGGGTCGAGCTCGCGACGGCCCGTCGCGCCGCCCCGTACCCGGTGGCTGCCCCTGCCGGGCTGCCGGAGGGCTGGAAGCCGACCTCCGTCTCGTACGAGGGGCGTAACGGCTCGGGGTGGCACCTGGGCTTCCTCGACCCGGACGAGAAGTACGTGGCCGTGGAGCAGTCGACGGTCCCGGCGAAGAAGTACGTGCCCCAGGTCAGCCAGCACGCCGAGAACACCGGGCGCACCCGCGAGGTCTCGGGCCGGTCCTGGGAGGTCTGGAAGGGCTCCAAGTACGACGCGCTGGTGCTGCACGCCGAGGGTGTGACGACGGTGGTCACCGGCTCGGCGCCCGCGGACCGGCTGGCGGAGATGGCGGGTGCGCTGAAGACGGCCTCCGCCGCCGACGACGCCTCGGATGCTCCTGCTGGTGCTGGTGCTGGTGCTGCCGGTGCGTCCGGCGCTCCTGCCGCTTCCTGACGCTGGTTCGGGCCGCGTGTGAGACCGCGAGAGCCCCGCGACGCTCGGCGTCGCGGGGCTCTTCCGCTGCTGCTTCCGGGATCCCCGGAGTGTGCGGGTCAGACGGTCGTGACGACCTCGTCGTAGGACAGGCGCGGCAGACGCGGGAACCAGGCGTCGTCGCCCGGCTTGCCGATGTTGACGGCCATGAGCAGCTTGTGGTCGCTGTCCAGGAACTCCTTCTCGATGCCCGCGGCGTCGTAGCCGGTCATCGGGCCGGCCGCGAGGCCGGCGGCGCGGACGCCGATGATGAAGTAGGCGGCCTGGAGGCCGGCGTTCAGGGCGGCGGACTGCTCGCGGACCGGGCGCTCGGAGAAGAACGCGTCCTTGGCCTGCGGGAAGTGCGGCATGAGCGCCGGGAGCTCCTCGTGGAACTCGTTGTCCGCGACGAGGAGCGCGACCAGCGGGGCGGTGGAGGTCTTCGGCCGGTTGCCCTCGGCCATGTGCTTCACGAGGCGCTCGCGGCCCTCCGGCGTGCGGACCAGGACGACGCGCAGCGGCGACTGGTTGAACGCCGTGGGGCCGTACTTGACCAGGTCGTAGATCGCCTGGACCTGCTCGTCGGTCACCGGTTCGTCGGTGAACGTGTTGGCAGTGCGGGCCTCGCGGAAGAGGAGGTCCTGGGCGGCGGGGTCAAGAACGAGGGACATCAGGAGCGATACCTTCCGGATGGAGCGGGTCAAGCGACGCGATCACCGTAACCGAGAAATAGATTAAACTTCAACTAAATCCTTCCTGGAGTGATCCACCGCACAGACACCCCGGAGTCGCGTCCGGGGTTCGTCCGTGCGCGTCTCTACTCCGGGGCGCCGCCTGCCTCCGAGGACTCCTCGGGGCGCGCCAGCGCCGCGTCCAGCCGGGCCCGAGCACCCTCCAGCCAGTGCCGGCACACCTTCGCCAGCTCCTCGCCGCGCTCCCACAGGGCCAGCGACTCCTCCAGCGTCGTGCCGCCGGCCTCCAGGCGGCGTACGACCTCGATCAACTCGTCCCGCGCCTGCTCGTACCCGAGCGTGCCCTTCGCGGCAGCCGTCGTCGTCCCGTCGTCCGTCATGCCGACCACCCTATGCGCGGGGTCCGACAAACCGGGCCCCTTGCTGCCTCGCCTGCGGCCCTCACTCCGCGACCCGTACCGTGAACTCGCCCTCGGAGACCCGCGCCCGCAGCTCATCGCCCGGCGCCCCGGCGTCGGCGGGGGAGCGCACCACATGACCGTCCGGCCGCTGCAGCACCGCGTACCCCCGCTCCAGCGTCGCGGCGGGCGACAGCGCCACGACCCGGGCCCGCGTGTGCGAGAGCTCCGAGTCGGCGCGGTCCAGCAGATGCCCGAGCACCCGGCGGCTCCGCCCCACCAGCGCCTCGACCTCCGCCTCCCGCTCCTCCACCATCCGCTGCGGCCGCTCCATCGAGGACCTGCCCAGCGCGTGCGCCAGCCCGCGCTCCTCCCGGTCGATCAGCCCTCGCACGGTCCGCAGCGCCCGGTCCCTGAGCTGCTGGACGCGGTCCAGCTCCTCACCCACGTCCGGCACGACCTTCTTCGCCGCGTCCGTCGGCGTCGAGGCCCGCACATCGGCCACCAGGTCGAGCAGGGGCGAGTCCGGCTCGTGCCCGATGGCGGAGACCACCGGCGTGCGGCACGCGGCCACCGCCCTGATCAGCGCCTCGTCGGAGAACGGCAGCAGGTCCTCGACGCTGCCGCCGCCGCGGGCGACGACGATCACGTCGACCTCAGGCAGCCCGTCCAGCTCCTGGACCGCCTCGACCACCTGACTTACGGCGCGCACCCCCTGCACCGCGGTGTTACGCACCTCGAAGCGCACCGCGGGCCAGCGCCGCCTGGCGTTCTCCAGCACATCGCGCTCCGCCGCCGACGCCCGTCCCGAGACCAGGCCGATCAGCTGCGGCAGGAAGGGCAGCGGCCGCTTCCGGTCCAGCGCGAAGAGCCCCTCGGCGGCCAGCGACTTCTTCAGCTGCTCCAGGCGCACCAGCAGTTCGCCGATGCCCACCGGCCGTATCTCCGTGGCCCGCAGGGACAGCTGTCCGCGCGGGGCGTACCACTCGGGTTTGGCGAGGACGACCACCCGCGCGCCCTCGGTCACCACATCGGCGATCCGGTCGAAGACCTGCCGGAAGCAGGTCACGCTCACCGAGATGTCGTGCGACGGGTCGCGCAGCGTCAGGAACACCACTCCGGCGCCGGGCCGCCGCGACAGCTGGGTGATCTGCCCCTCGACCCAGACCGCGCCGAGGCGGTCGATCCACCCGCCGATCAGCCGCGAGACGTCGCCGACGGGCAGCGGGGCTTCCGGGGTCGTGGTGAGAGCCATACGGGCGAGCGTATCGGCAGCCAAGGACAATCAGGGCCTTTCGTTCTGGCCGTGCCGACCGCTGACGTGCCGACCGCTGACGTGCCGACCGCCGACGTGCCGGCCGCAGCTCGCAGCCCGCGGCTCGTTCCGGCCGCGCGGCCGGCAGCCGGCCGACCGCGGCCCGCCACGCGTTCCGGATCACCTGGCCCGCCGCCCCCACTGCACCGCGAACACCACCAGCCCCACGCCCAGCCAGCACACACCCACCAGCTGGGCGCTCGTCGTCGCCTCCACGATCACCGCGATCAGCACGCCCGCGCCCACCACCGGCATCAGCACATGACGCCACCAGCTCGGCGGGCCCTCCATCCGGCGTACGGCGAACCACCCCACCACCGACGCGTGCAGCAGTACGAACGCGGTGAGCGCGCCGACGTCCACCACCGACACCAGATGGTCGAGACCGTCGTCGCGCCTGGCCGCCCACACCGCCGCCACCAGCGACAGCAACGCGGCCCCCGCGATGGCCACGCGCGGCACCCCGGACTTGGCGTCGACCCGGGACAGGACCGACGGCAGCCGGCGCTCCCTGGCCATCGCGAAGACCAGCCGGCCCGCCGCCGCCTGCCCGGCCAGCGCCGCGAACGCCGCACCGATCGCCTTGCTGACGGCCACCAGGTCGTGCAGCCAGGTCCCCACCGACGAGTCCACCGCGTCGTAGAAGGCCGACCCCTGCTTCACCGGATTTGCCGCCAGCTCCGCCGAAGTCATCGGTTCCAGCAGAGCCGCGAGGTACGACTGGACCACGAACAGCACCCCGGCGAGCACCAGGCAGAACAGCACCGCCCGTGCCACCTTCGCCGAACCCCCCGTCACCTCCTCCGCGAACGACGCGATCGCGTCGAAGCCCAGATAGGACAGCACCGCGACGGACACGGCCCCCAGCACCGCCGTCATCGAGAACCCGGAGTCCCCGGTGAGCGGCGTCAGCCAGCCGCGCTCCGACCCGTCCCTGGCGAGCACCACCACCGCGGACACCACGAACACCAGCAGCACCACGATCTCCATCGCGAGCACCGCGAAGCCCACCCGGGCCGCGGCCCGTACGCCCCACAGGTTGAGCAGGGTCGTCACGACGACCGCGATCGCCGTCCACACCCACCGCGACACCTCGGGGACCAGCGCGTTCATCGCGATCCCGGAGAAGAGATAGGCGACGGCCGGGATGAGCAGGTAGTCGAGCATCGCCATCCAGCCGGCGATGAACCCCGGCCCCTCCCCGAGCCCCTTTCGGGCGTACGTGAAGACCGATCCGGCGAACGGGGCCACATGAACCATCTGGGCGTAACTGAACGCGGTGAAGGCCATCACCACGGTCGCCACGAGATACACCAGCGCCACGGCCCCGTCGGACTTGGCGTCCAGCGTGCCGAAGACGCCGACCGGGGCCATCGGTGCGATGAACAGCAGCCCGTAGACCACCAGGTCCCGGAACCCGAGTGTGCGCCGCAGCTTCCCCTCTTCTGTGCCGCTGCCCGCCATGAACCCTCCGTCGCTGGTTTGCGTAGGCATCAGTCTCGCGACCCCACCGGCCCGGCGCCTGTTCGGTACGGCCTTACGATGGGACGCATGACTGCTACGCCCAGCCCGTCACCCGCCGCCGCCCCGAGTGGAGGCGCTACGCGCCGCAGTAGCGCCCGCCGTGTCCTGCTCGCCGCGCCCCGTGGCTACTGCGCGGGTGTGGACCGCGCCGTGATCGCCGTCGAGAAAGCACTGGAGCAGTACGGTGCTCCGGTCTACGTCCGGCACGAGATCGTGCACAACAAGTACGTCGTGCAGACCCTGGAGAAGAAGGGCGCGATCTTCGTCGACGTGACCGCGGAGGTGCCCGAGGGCTCCATCGTGATGTTCTCCGCGCACGGGGTCGCCCCGACCGTCCACGCGGAGGCCGCCGAGCGCAAGCTCGCCACGATCGACGCGACCTGCCCGCTGGTCACCAAGGTCCACAAGGAAGCCGTCCGGTACGCCAAGGAGGACTACGACATCCTCCTGATCGGCCACGAGGGCCACGAGGAAGTCATCGGCACGAGCGGTGAGGCGCCCGAGCACATCACGCTGGTGGACGGCCCCGAGGACGTGGCGAACGTCGAGGTCCGCGACGACTCGAAGGTCGTCTGGCTGTCCCAGACCACGCTCTCCGTGGACGAGACGATGGAGACCGTCGGCGCGCTCAAGCAGAAGTTCCCGAACCTCCTCTCCCCGCCGAGCGACGACATCTGCTACGCCACGCAGAACCGCCAGGTCGCGGTGAAGAAGCTGGCCGAGGACGCCGAGCTGGTCATCGTCGTCGGCTCGAAGAACTCCTCCAACTCGATCCGTATGGTCGAGGTCGCCCTGGACGCGGGCGCGCCCGCCGCCCACCTGGTGGACTCCGCCGACGAGATCGACGAGGCCTGGCTGGAGGGCGTCACCACGGTCGGCCTCACCTCGGGCGCCTCGGTGCCCGACGTCCTGGTCGACGGCGTGCTGGAGTGGCTGGGCGAGCGGGACTACGCGGACGTGGAGACGGTGAAGACCGCGGACGAGTCGATCACCTTCTCGCTGCCCAAGGAGCTCAGGCGCGACCTGCGTGCCGAGGCCGCCGCACTGGCAGCGGAGTGACACCGACCACGGGGTGACCGGTCGCTCACCGGATCGCCCGTCCGGGGAGTGATCCTCGCCACCTGCCCGTACCGTGGATCGCATGGAGATCTTCGGTGTGGACATCGGCGGTTCAGGGATCAAGGGCGCGCCCGTGGACCTGGACCGCGGAGAGCTGGCGCAGGAGCGCCACAAGGTACTGACACCTCACCCGGCCACGCCCAGGAGCGTGGCCGACGGTGTGGCCGAGGTCGTCGGCCATTTCGACTGGCAGGGGCCGGTCGGCATCACGTTCCCCGGAGTCGTCACGGGCGGTATCACCAGGACCGCGGCGAACGTGGACAAGAAGTGGATCGACACGGACGCACGGGAGCTGCTCAGCGACCGCATCGGGCAGCACGTCACGATCCTCAACGACGCCGACGCTGCCGGTATCGCCGAGATGACCTTCGGCGCGGGCCGGGACCGCAAGGGCACCGTGATCATGCTGACGCTGGGTACGGGCATCGGCAGCGCGGTCTTCATCGACGGGCAACTGGTCCCCAACACCGAGCTCGGCCACCTGGAGCTGCACGGCCACGACGCGGAGAAGCGCGCCTCCACGAAGGCCAAGGAGGACGAGGACCTGAGCTGGCAGCACTGGGCGCACCGGGTGCAGAAGTACCTGGTCCACGTGGAGATGCTGTTCTCGCCCGAGCTCTTCATCATCGGCGGGGGCGTGAGCCGTAAGTCCGAGAAGTTCCTGCCGCTCATCGAACACGTACGGGCCGAGATGATCCCGGCCCAGCTGCAGAACAACGCGGGCATCGTCGGCGCGGCCATGGCGGCCGCGGGCAAGTAGCCCGAGAGGTCCCGCTACGCGCGGGGGCGGCGGGCGGCCCGTTCGGTCCGGTCGCGCGGGTCCGTCCTGTCGACCCGGTCGGTCCTGTGCAGGTGCCGCTGCCGCTCCCGCATGTGCCGGACCTTGCGTACGGAGGCGATGAGGCCCGCGATGAGCGTGCCGCCGTACAGCCAGCCGGCATGGACGGCGAGGGCGGTCACGACGGCCATCGTCTGCCCGCCGATGCCCCCCGCGCCCCCGGCGACGGGCACCACGCCGACCGCGAAGGCGATGGGCACGATGATCGGGGCGGTCACCAGGTCGGCGGGCCGTACCCAGAGGCCGGTCAGGGCGCTGACGGGCAGGAACAGCAGCCCGTACACGACTTCCGAACCGCCGAACAGTAGCCGGTCCACGCAGGCCAGCAGGAACATGGTCAGTGCCGCGAAGAGCCCGGCGCCGATCCCGGTCAGCCGGGGGTTGGGGAATCTGCGCAGCGCCAGAACCACGGGCGCGACGCCGCCCGGCCGTGGACCTGGCCCGGGGCCCGTCGTCGGCGCCGGGGCGACCGCGACCGTCACCGGATAGCCGCCCGCAGCGGTGACCTCACCGAGGCCGCCGGGCGGGGCGGGCTTCACCTGAGAGGGCTGCGTCCGCTGCGGGGTACGTGTCCTGTGCTGCTCCACCCCGACAACCTAGGTCGCCGGGTGCGCTCTTTCGGGCGTTGGACACGCGCTTTGGGTGACCTTGGCGTTGCGTTCGATCACGCAGGAGTGAAACACGACTGTTCGGCCCTGACCCGGCTCCTCCTCGGCACCCGTGTCCGCACCGTGCTCCGCACCCGTGTTCCACACCCGTGACGGGCCGCCCGCCCCCGCCCGTAAACTGGAGAATCGGTCCACTCCCGGCCCGCCCGCACAGCCCCCTCTCCTCACTTCAGGAAGTCGCCAAAGTGTCGCTCACGATCGGAATCGTCGGTCTGCCGAATGTCGGCAAGTCGACCCTGTTCAACGCCCTGACCAAGAACGACGTGCTGGCGGCCAACTACCCGTTCGCCACCATCGAGCCGAACGTCGGCGTCGTGGGCGTCCCCGACCCCCGCCTGGACAAGCTCGCCGAGATCTTCAGCTCGCAGAAGCTGCTCCCCGCCACGGTCGACTTCGTCGACATCGCGGGCATCGTGCGGGGCGCGAGCGAGGGCGAGGGCCTGGGCAACAAGTTCCTCGCGAACATCCGCGAGTCCGATGCGATCTGCCAGGTCATCCGGGCCTTCAAGGACGAGAACGTCGTCCACGTCGACGGCAAGGTCTCGCCCAAGGACGACATCGAGACGATCAACACCGAGCTGATCCTGGCCGACCTCCAGTCCGTCGAGAAGGCCGTCCCGCGCCTGACGAAGGAGGCCCGCCTCCAGAAGGAGAAGGCCGCGGTCCTCGCCGCCGTCGAGGAGGCCCAGAAGATCCTCGAAGCGGGCGACACCCTCTTCTCCCGGGGCATCACGGCCGGCACCGAGACGGGCCGCCTGCTCCACGAGCTGCACCTGCTCACGACGAAGCCCTTCCTCTACGTCTTCAACGTCGACGAGGACGAGCTGGTCGACGAGGACTTCAAGAACGCACAGCGCGCCCTGGTCGCCCCGGCCGAGGCCATCTTCCTCAACGCCAAGATCGAGTCCGAGCTGATCGAGCTCGACGACGACGAGGCCCTCGAACTCCTCCAGTCCATGGGCCAGGAAGAGCCCGGCCTCGCCACCCTCGGCCGTGTCGGCTTCGACACCCTGGGCCTCCAGACCTACCTCACGGCAGGCCCGAAGGAAGCTCGCGCCTGGACGATCAAGAAGGGCGCCACGGCCCCGGAGGCGGCCGGTGTGATCCACACCGACTTCCAGAAGGGCTTCATCAAGGCGGAGATCGTCTCCTTCGAGGACCTGGTCGAAACGGGCTCGGTGGCGGAGGCCCGCGCGAAGGGCAAGGCGCGCATGGAGGGCAAGGACTATGTGATGCAGGACGGCGACGTGGTGGAGTTCCGCTTCAACGTGTAATACGTTCGGCGAAAGGCCGTCTGACCTGCGGGGGAGCGGGTTGGGCGGCCTTTGCGGTCCTCACAAGTTGTTTCAAGTGGCGAGCCGCCAAGGAGCTCGGCACGTCGGTTACCTGGAGCCTTGCCGCGCTGGACAACGATCCTGAATACGAGCGTTTGGACCGCCTGGTCGAGGTGGTCGAGCAGGGGCTGACTTCCTGCATTGGTCCGAGCGGAACGCTGTTCGCGCTCGACTGGCAGCACACGTCGTATCGCTTCGCACCGCAGGACGTCGGTGGCCCTGGGCAGCTGGCCTGGCCTTGAGCCCGTACCCCGATGGGGAATTACTACATCACCTCTCGGAAGACTTTCGTACGGGCAGTTTTGGGCATCCCTGGGAAGAGTCCCTCTGTCTGTTCGGTCAGGAATTCCTCGACGCCGCATCCGCGGAGGTAGAGAAGCTTCTTGGCCAGCCGATCCGCAGGTCCGGCAGTGCAGCCGGCACCGCCTGAGTTGGGTCCCGACTCCACAGGCGCCCAGGCAGATCCCACAGCGCATCCTGATGCCCTCGCTGCTCGTGGCAGCGAGGGCATCAATCGTCAGGCGGCTCGGGTTGTGGGTCACTGCGCGACCCACTTCGTCACCTCGGTCAGATGCTCGGGCTGCAGCCCGAGATATGGGTCAGGCTGAACGATGAGGGTCGGCGTTCCCCGGGCGGTGCGCTCCGCCGCCCAGCCGTGGTCGAGGCTGGTGAAGTCGTCGTCGATCCAGACGGCGGGGGCGTCTGCCAGCCAGGTGTCGACGTGTTCGCGTTTCCAGAGGTAGCCGCCGGGGTGGCTGGTGGTGATCTGGGGGCGAGGCAGGTCGAGGTAAGGGAAGTCGGGCAGCCCCAGGAGGGGGCCGATGATCGTGGTGGCGTCCTTGCGCCAGCTCGTGCACCACACGGGGGTGACGAGTCCGCTGGTCAGGAGGTCGGTGAGAATGCGGCCCTGGCTTGGATCGAGCCAGATGGGCACGGGGTCGTCGGGGTGCCGGCCTGTGGGCAGGACGGTGTGGCGGACGTGAGTGGGCGGGGTGCTGCCGTCGGCGGCCGGGAACGGGATGAGGACGCCGTCGATGTCCAGGAGTAGGTAGGGCAGGGGCATCGTTGCCTCCGTCGGTCAGCGTTTGCGGGCGGTGATCAGGAGGGTGGTGGGCCATGGGTCGCGGCGCGGGTGCCGCAGCTCCACCGTCGAGGCGATGCGCAGGCCGGTCCGGGAGAGGTGGGCTCCCCAGCGGCGGGCGTCGAACTCCCATCGGGCTAGGGGCAGTCGGGTGCGGTCGGGCATGGTGACGTAGTCCTCGCGCGGACGGTCGTCCGTGGATGGATGTCTTCCGGCCCGTGCCGGGTGAGGGACGGAGAAGGCCAGGACACCGTCAGGCTTCAGGCGTCGGGAAACGGCGGTGAGGAGGAGCTCGGGGGCGACGAGGCCGACGGCACCGAAGACGGAGTAGATCGCGTCGAAGGTCCGGCCAGTGGTCTGCAAGTAGTGCAGTGCGTGACCGGCAGCAAACGTGGCGCCTTCGATGTGGCCATAGTGGGAGCGGGCGCGGCGTACCTGGAGGCCGACCAGGTCCACGCCGGTGACGCGGGCCTGGTGGTGCTTCGCGAGGTGGGCCACGTTGTGGCCGGGGCCGCAGCCCAGCTCCAGGACGCATTTGCCGGACAGGTGCCGTCCCAGGATCTCGGCGCCGGGACCGATGCCGACGTGGGTGCTCCATTCCATCCGGGCCGGTGCGGTGAGGGCGGGCGCGGGGGCGGCGGCTGTGCGCTGGGCTGCGTGGGCGTACCAGGGGGAGATCTGGGCGAGCACCTAGACCTCCAGGAGTTGGACCACGTCGTTGAGGTGGCGGCGGACGACGGGGATGTAGGCGGGGTCCTTGGCCGGGTCGTCGATCCAGCGGATGGCCTGCTCCATGAACCACTCCACGGCCCACATGCGGTGCCAGCCCAGGGCCCACGCCTCGGCGGCCAGGCCGCCCCGGGCGGCCAGGGCGTCCTCATGACCGCCTGCGGTGACGTACTGCTCCAGGAACACCCGCAGTCGGAAGGGGCTCGGCACGTCGGTGGTGCCGTGGTAGGAGGCGAGGTCGATCAGGCCGGGTCCGGTGAAGGCGCGGGCGAAGTCGAGGAGGTGCCAGCCGTTCTCCCCGATGTGGATGCTCGTGGGGTGGAACTCTGAGTGAACCCAGCCGAACGGGTCGAGCGTCGCACCCTGGACACGGGCCTCGGCCGCGGCGGAGATCTTCCTCAGAGCGGTCTCGATGTCGTCGCAGTCCGTCCAGCGGTCGGCCTTCCGCAGCCGCTGGAGGTGATCGAGGGTTCGGCCGGGCAGGGCCGCGAGGCTGGCCCCGTCGAGGAGGGGTAGACCGCCTGCCGGGCGGGCGGCGTGGAGCATGACGGCGGCGGCGACGCCGTCGAGGTCGTCGGCGTCCCGTACGGGGGTCCCGAGGTCGTCCATGAGCATCCCGAGCCACTTGTCCTGCATGGCGGTGGCGTGGAGGGCGGGGACCGGGAGCCCGCGCTGGTACGCCACTCGTAGGGCCTGGGCCTCGCGGTCGAAGGGCTCCTTGGCGTACTTGAAGACGGCCGTGGTGCCGTCGGGGAAGGTGACGCGCTCGACGCCGGACATGCCCCAGACGCGAATCTCGGTACGTTCGGGGAGGGGCTTGCCGACGAGGGTGCACAGGTCGTCCAGCAGGGTGGCGGACAGGCTCTGGTCCATGGGGGTCTCCAGGGGACTGGTGGGCTCCGGGGCGGGCGCGCGCGAGCTGGCCCGCCCCGGAGCCGTACTGGGGTGGGGTTACTCGGATGCGGTCACGCGGTGGGCGTAGACCTGCTCGATCCAGCCCGCCTTGAACTCCGCCAGGTCGTCACGGAAGTTGGCCATCGAGGCACCGTAGGGCGCGACGACGCCGCCGGACTGGTCCGGCACGGACTGGCAGCCGTGCACGAGCCGTCCGCCGAGCGCTGCGTGGGCCTTGATGGACTCGATCCGGCGGTGCTCGTTGAACCAGCCGCCGTGGTAGACCTCGTCGAGCACTCCGCCCGTCGCGTCGTCCAGGTCGAAGACGACGGACGTGGCGGCGGGAAAGAACCAGCACGGGCCGACGTTGGAGATGTGCCCGTCCAGCTCCACCTTGTTGAGCGCCATCAGCGTGGCCGCCTCGCGCAGCATGCGCAGGTGGTCAGCGGTGATCTGCGGGAGGCCGAGGCCGGCCAGGTGCTCCTCGCGGAAGAGGTACGAGTACACCCCGTACGCCGTTGCCAGGACGCGGGCCGCGTCCGAGGTGGACTCGCCGTGGTTCTTGATGAAGTCGAGGGCGAGCTGCTCGACCGCGCTCTCGGTCGTCTCATCCACGTCCATGAGCTGAGCCTTCACCAACTCCCAGTCGGCGACGAGCCAGGTGCTGGACTCGAAGCGGAAGAAGTACTCGGCCGGGTCGATGGTGATGCGCCGGCCGTCCACCTGGATGCCGGGCAGGCGGTTCCAGCGCGGGTCGAAGGCGTCCGGCAACTCGACCGTGATGGTCGCGGTGTCGATGGTGGTCACCGTTTCTCCGTCTCTGATCGTCCGGGCCAGGGGCACAGGAATGCCCGAGCCCGTTAGGGCGTACGGAACTTGGGAGCCGCCCGGTCCGCAATGCCGTGAGTTGAGCGGCTGTCGATAAGTGAACCGCCCGCTACGCAGAGTGGGTACGGTGTGACCGAGGCCAAGCGGTATACACGGTTTACGGATCCGGAGCGGAGGCGATCGTGCCGACACCGACCAGCGCGAACTCCCGCCTGCGCGACACGATCAACGCCACCGGGTGCACATACGACGCGCTCGCCAAGGACGTACGCCGCATCGCCGCCGAGAACGGCGAACTGCTCCAGACCAACAAGTCAGCCATCTCCCACTGGGTGGGCGGTGCCCGCACGCCGACCGGCCAGGCAGGCCAGTACCTCGCCGAAGCTCTCTCCCGGCGGCTGGGCCGCGTCGTCACCCGAACCGAGCTCGGCCTCCACTCACCCGAGACGGAGTCGCCACCAGAGACCGACCCCGTCACCGCGGTCACCGACCTCGGCCGCGCGGACGTCGAGCGCCGCCGCTTCCTCGCCATCGCCGCCTTCACCACGGCCGGCGTGGCCATGCCGCTCCTGCACGACCACGAAGCCACCTCGCGGATGCTCCGCGCCCGCACTGCCCGCTCCCTCGTCGGCAGCGACGACATCGACGTCGTACGACAGATCACGGCAGCCTTCAGCGCCGCCGACGAACGCCTCGGCGGCGGCCACGGCCTCACCACAGTCACCGCGTACCTCGCCGATACGGCAGCCCCCATGCTGCGCGGCCGCTTCCCCACAGAAGCCTTACGCCAGGCCGCCTTCGGCGCCGTCGCCGAACTCGCCTACCTCGCAGGGTGGAAGCACCACGACCTCGGCCAGGAAGGGGCCGCCCAGCGCTACTACCAGGTCGGCTACCAGCTCGCCTGCGAAGCCGACCCCCACGGCCACGCCGCATGGATGATGCGCGCCCTCGCCCACCAGTCCCTCAGCCTCAAGCAACCCCACCACTGCGTCGACCTCATCAAAGGAGCCCTCACCCGCGGCCTCGGCCACGTAGACGGCCAGACGGAAGCGCTCCTCCACATCACGCACGCCCGCGCTTATGCAGCCGTCGGCGAGAACCCGTTGGCCGCTCGTGCTCTCCTCGCCGCCGAAGACGCGCTCCTGCGCGAGGATGGGCCCCAGCCGAGCTTCTCCCGAGTCAGCGGCCCCGCCGCCGGCACCGTGGCCAGCCACACCGCCCGCACGCTGACCGACCTCGCCGACCACATCGGCACGGAACAGCAGCACCGTGACGCGCTCACCCGCTGGGACCCGGAGAAGTACAAGCGAGTCCACGCCCTCACCCACGCCGACCTCGGCGACAGCCTCGCCGCTCAGGCCCGCGCCGACGAAGCGGTCGCCGCCTGGACCCAGGCCCTGGTCCTCATGAAGGGCATGACCTCCGACCGCACCCGCAAGGCCATCACCTCGATCCGCTCGACGCTCGCGATCTACCAGCGCCGCCGCGTCCCCGGAGCCGCAGATCTCGCCCGCCGAGCCCGCGAAGCCCTCGCCTAACATGCCCAACAACCTGCCCGACGAAGGGAACCCCGTGGCTCAGCAGACCGACAACCGTCCCCCAGCCCTCAAGCCGGCGCTCGACTCGATGACGCTGCTGGTCGCGGCCGTCATCGTCCACGACAAGGCCACCAACCGCGTCGTCCTCCTCCAGCGCAGCGAGAACGCCAAGTTCGCCCAGGGGATGTGGGACCTCCCCGTCGGCAAGAGCGAACCAGGCGAACCCATCACCGAAACCGCGGTCCGTGAGCTCTACGAGGAAACGGGCCTCACGGTGAGGCCGGAGTCCCTCAAGGTCGCCCACATCATCCACGGAGCCTGGGGCGTTGAGTCCCCCAACGGCTTCCTCACCGTCGTCTTCGCCGCCAACGAATGGACCGGCGAACCCGAAAACCGCGAGCCCCGCAAGCACTCCCAAGTCCGCTGGGTCGACGCCGACGCCATCCCCGATGCCTTCGTCGGTACCACCGCCAGTGCCCTTCATCAGTACTTGGATGGCAGCTCTCAGGTATCACTTGACGGGTGGAACCAGGCTGCATAGCCCATGCGGGCGAATCCTGTATCAACCGACGACAGCAGGGGAGACCTGGGTGCCGGGGCCGTCCATACCACAGCGTTCGATCAAGAAGTGCGAGCAGGCGTGGCTCCAAGGGGTGGCGCAGTTGAGGCTTGGGAATCGGGCCGCTGCGGCTGAGTCCTTTCACGCGGCCGTCGCGCACAACCCGCTTGCCGCCGATGCCTGGCTGGGACTTCACGCCACGGGGCAGCTCCAGGGCCAGGCGATCGAGGCCATGCACGGCCAGGCTCAGTCCTTCGGCGCCATGCGCACGAAGCTCCAGGCCCCGCTGTCCTCTCGGTTCCAGATCGGGGGCTACGTGACCTTCCGTCTGGAGACGCCCCGCGACCTGTGGCTCGCGAGGGCGGCGAAGCTCTTGGACGACGGCCTACTCGATCAAGCATGGAACATGCTGTCCCACGCAGTGCTCGACTGCGACGAGACCCGCTTCGTCTGCGCACGCTACGCCGTCCTGAAGAAAGACTGGCCACTCCTTCTGACATTCGCCGAGGGAATCCGGGACTCCTTCCTACGGGATGAGTCGCAGCTTTGCGTTGCGGCCAGTCTCATCGCCCAAGGCGTATCCCATGAGGCGCTCAACGTGCTGAACCCGCTCCCGCATGCGCTTGCTGATAACGCCGGCTTTCTCGGGGAGATTGCTTATCTACGCGGCCGTGCATATGAGCAGATCGGCCGGGCCGAGGAAGCTCTGAAGCAGTTCCAGACAGCCTTCCGGTACAGCCCGACCTTGGGTGATGTGGCCCAGCGAGCGAAGGTGGTGGCCTCGCCTGCTGCGCGCGTGCCCGCCCAGGCTGTTGGGGCTGTGCGGGCAGAGAGTGACGACTCCTCCGATGTCACCTTGAGTGAGGGGGAGCGTTCGACGTTGTTGGACGAGGCGATGACCGAGCTGGACGAGATGGTTGGCCTCGCTCCGGTGAAACGCCAGGTGCGCAGCCTTTCGGCACAGCTGAGAATGGCGGCGGTGCGCAGAAATCAGGGCTTGGCTGCGGCTCCAGCTCCACAGCACTTGGTATTTGCCGGGCCGCCCGGTACAGGCAAGACCACGGTTGCCCGCGTCGTCGGCAAGGTCTTCGCCGGGCTCGGTCTGCTGGCCCAGGGCCACGTCGTCGAGGCCCAGCGCGTTGACCTGGTGGGACAGCACCTCGGAGAGACGGCGATCAAGACGTCTAAGATCATCGATGAGGCTCTGGGCGGCGTCCTCTTCATCGACGAGGCGTACGCACTGTCCAACACCGGGTACTCGGGCGGTGACGCCTTTGGTAAGGAAGCCTTGCAGGTGCTCCTCAAGCGAGCCGAGGACGACAGGCACCGTCTGGTTGTGGTCCTTGCCGGGTATCCGAACGAGATCGCCGAGCTCCTGTCGGTCAACCCGGGTCTCGCCTCCCGGTTCAATACGCGGGTGGACTTTCCCGCCTATTCAGCAGACGAACTTGTGCTGATCGCGGAGTCGTTCCTGCGATCGCAGGGGGACGCCCTTACTGATGAGGCTGCGGTTGCGCTGCGCACGTCATGTGAGCTCGCCGTCGCCAGCGGGTTGATCGACCGACTCGGCAACGGTCGCTTCGCGCGGGAATTCGCTCGGAAGGCTGCCGCGGAGCGGGATCTGCGGATCTACGACTTGCATGGCAGCTCCGGAGTCCCGTCGCAGGGCGAGGTCACCACGCTGCATGTGGGCGACGTCATGGATGCCTACCACGAGCTCACTCAAGACGTTCCGCTGAACCGGTGACTGAGCAGTCCCGGCTGTCCCGCAGTCCGCAGGTAGTCCGCAGGACACCCGAAAGTGACCGTCGGAGGTCAACGCAACCAAACGGCGAAAATGCAGGTCAGCGCCCTGCCGGGGCTCCGCCGCAGGTCAGGATCAGCCCGCAGACATTCCGCTTCAATGTGTAGCGACTGACATATCGCCACGTCACTGATCTGGCAAACATGCAGGTCAGGGAGGGTCCGACTCTTCGGGGTCGGGCCCTTGGTTTTTCCCGTTGTCGCCCTCGCGGATGCCTTCTACGAAGCAGCAGTCGATTAGCGGGTGGATTCAACCTGAGTAGGCGCTGTGGTCAGACGTCCTTGATCTGTACGCGGTCGCCGCACAGTTTCGACCAGTCGTCGCGGTCCGAGGTCAGTACGAGGACGGGGGCCGGGGAGCGGAGCGCCATCGAGGCGACGAGGGCGCCGATGGCGTACTTGTGGCCGTGCAGGTCGCCGGCGCGTCACCGAACAGTTCGCTCTGCGCGGCCTGGACTTCGGTCGTGACGCCTGTGCCTCGCGTGGCTGCTCCCGTACGTGGCGTGGCTGCTCCCGTACGTGCCTGTGCTCGGCCGCGCCCACCCGCGGATTCTCCTCGGCTGGTAGACCGAACGGGTTCCCCCTAACGTAGAAATTGCACGCAGATTATGACATCCACGGAAATGAGGAATGTGTCATGGCTGCCAGCAACAACTTCGCCGACGACCCTGACGCCGCGCGCGAAGCGAGTCACAAGGGCAACAATTTCGCCGACAACCCCAAGGCGGCGCGTGAAGCCGGCCGTAAGGGTGGCAAGCAGTCCCCGGGTGGTACGGAGGAGCACACTCCGCAGTACACGGGGAACTTCGCCGACGACCCCGCAGCCGCGCGCGAAGCGAGTCACAAGGGCAACAACTTCGCCGACAACCCCAAGGCCGCCCGCGAGGCCGGCCGCAAGGGGGGTAAGCAGTCCCCCGGGCAGTAGATCCGGGGTGGCGTAGGCCCTCGCACCACCAGCGTTCCCGCGACGCGGGAACGCTGCCGTGTGAGCGCCGTGGGTGAGCGGTGTGACATGGGCCCGGTGCGCTACAGGGCACGTAGCCGCATTCGGGCGACTGCGGCTACGGCCGGGTCCAGCCGTTGGCGAAGTCGCACTGGAGGTCGGTCCAGCGGCGCTGTTCGGCGGGAGTGTATGCGGGGGAGTCCTGGAGGTGCGCAAGGGCCTGGACCCATCGGTCCCAGAGGCCGTCAGGCTGGGTGAAGCGGTCGGCGTGGTCGGTGCCGAGGCGGGCGTCGAGGCGGAGGAGGGCGCCGAGGGCTGCGGGCTGGTCGTAGCGGAGCTCGGTGAGCGGGAGGTAATGGTCGAGGTAGGCGGTGAGGATCTCGGCGTCCGCGTGGGTGCCGAAGCGGGCCAGGGCGAAGCAGTAGGCGCTGCCGGAGAAACAGAACTCGCTGGCCATGAGCAGGTCGCCGATGCGTTCGCGGAACGTGGTGCGTCGGCCTACGCCGATCAGCCAGGCGGCGGTGAGGCGTGAGCGCCATTCGTAGCCGAGGAGGGCTTCCAGCTCGGCATCGGTGACCGTGGCCGAGTCATCGATGAGGTGATGGGCGAAACGTTCGGCGTGAGGCCACTCGGGCCGCAGGAACCGATCACTTCTCAGGACGAGGTAGCGCGCGTGGCCTGAGTCTTTCCTTGCCGCGTAGCGCTCGATGACGTAGCCGTAGCCGATTTCCTCGGGGTGCTGGTACGGCATCGGTCACTTCTCCAGGTACAGGTCGGCGGTGCGGTCGATGAGCCGGGCATCGCGCTCAGCACGCGGTGTCCGCAGCACGGGCAGGCAGGAGTTGCTCACTGCGCAGTTTCGTTGCAGGCCCCGCCCGTGTGCCACGGATTTTTCTGCCTCGGGACCCTCGGCCGGTCCGCAGCCGGTCCGCAGCCGTCCGCGTCTGTTGTGCGGTTGGCTTCACCCGCCCCGGGGGCCGGGCCACGGCCCGGGCGGCTACGGATCGAACAGTGCCTTCCCCGCCCGTGGCCGCCGGCTCGGGAGGCTCAGTAGATGTTGGCCTCCACCTGGGGGCCGTCCCCGTGTCCCGCGTTGATCTGCGCACGCAGCGCGATCTCGTCGTAGACCCGGACCTCCTTCACGATGCGGCCCTCCTGGATCAGGAACTGCGAGACACCGAGCACCGTGACCGGCCGGCCGGTGAGAGGGCCGAAGACCGGGGCGCCGTGGTAGGTGCCGTGCATGGTCCACAGGACGGCCACGCGCAGGCCCGCGTACCGCGGGGAGTGGTTCGTCTGGACGTCACGGACGGCGAACCGCGCGTCGGGGAAGGCGCCGACCATGGCGAGGAGATCGCTCTGGTAGCGCTCGGGGCGAATGACCGTGCGGTCGCCGATCGTGTGAAGGAACAGGTCGCGGTCCATGAAGTCGTTGACCCTGCGCAGTCGGCGTTGCGTCCACACCTCATTGATGAATTCGAGCGCTATTTTGCACTTGGGACGGAACTCGTCCGGACGCGCACCGCTGACTCCGGTGGCAGCGGACCTGGCCCACCGCGCGTGATCCACGACCCCGAGGCGCATGGGGAGCAGCATGTGGTCCTGCCGGTGGAACTCGTCCCGCGAGGCAACACGGGCCCGGCGCCGGCTGCGCCGAACCCGGCACCGCCGGCCACGACGCCACGCTGATATGTGACTCGACACCCTCGTGGCCCTGCCGGTGCTGACGAACCGCGAAGTCGCCCGCTGATCGGCTGAGCTGGACCAAGGGGCGCGAGCCCCTCACCTCTCGGCGGGCCGATCACCTCCCGCGTTCTGCCCTGCGGAGTTCACCGCTCTTCTTGAGCCTCCGCTGCGCACGGAGTCCCTGGGAAACGGCCAGGGGAACGGCGCGGAGGGCGAGTCGGGGGAGGGTGTCGGCGATGCGGCTCTGGAGCCCTCGCCATCGCGGGATGGTGGTGACCGGCCTGGGCGTGTCGAGGACGGCGGCCACCGCGGCGGCGACGGCCTCGGGCTGTAGCAGCTTTCCGGAGAAGGACAGAGCGGAGGCAGGGTCGTCGAGTTTGTCGTGGAGCATCGGGGTCCAGATGCCGTCCGGGCAGACGCAGGAGATGTCGATGTTCTTGATTCCTGCGAGGCGGAGGTCGGCGAGGGTGCTCAGGCTGAAGCCGATCGCCGCGTGCTTCGATGCCGCGTACACCGCCTCACCGGGCACGAGGGTGATGCCCGCCAGGGAGACGATGTTCACGACGTGGCCGCCGCCGTGGCGCCGCATGGCGTCGATGGCGGCGACGGTGCCGTTGAGGGTGCCCAGCGCGTTGACCTCCAGCATCAGCCTGCGGGTCTCGGGGGTCTGGTCCCAGGCGGGTCCGGTGGTCAGGAGGCCGGCGTTGTTGACCCAGACGTCGAGGCGGCCGGTCCGTTCGAGGATGTCGTCGCGGGCCGCGTCGACAGCGGCGTGGTCGCGCACATCCAGTACGCGGGCTACGGCGCCCTCGCCGAGTTCGGCTGCGGTCCTGTGGGCGGCGGCTTCGTCGACATCGGTGACCAGGACAGTGTGGCCGCGCTCGATCAGGACCCGGGCGATCAGCCGGCCGAGGCCGCCCCCGGCGCCGGTGACGACGGCTCCGGCGGGATTCCCCGCGGCGCCGACGCGGGTGCGCGGGCTCATCGAAGGCCCGCCTTGATCTGGCCGTAGGAGATGCCGCCGTGGGTGTAAGTGGGCACGACCGGCCAGAAACGCTTCCACGGCGCGAGTTCGGTGGAGGGCAGAATCTGCAGCCAGCGCGGGTCGCGTCGGCAGGGGTCGGCCAGCGTCTTCTCCTTGACCATGGAGTCGTACTGGTCCAGCGAGTCCTCAAGGGTGTTGGCGTTGGGGACGATCTCCCGGCCGAAGTTGCGGTGGTACTTGCGCACGCCGGGGATCCGGGACAGCTCGGGCTGCCAGTTGTCCAGGGAGATGCCGTTCTCCGACGAAACCCAGACGCCGTCCGGGGTGTTGACCACCAGCGAGTGGTTGCCGTCGGTGTGTCCGGGAGTCCAGAGCAGGGCGATGCCGGGGCCCAGTTCGATGTCGCCGTCGAAGGTCGCGAACTTGTCGGGGTCGACGCCGTCCAGACCGCCGTCGACGTACCAGGCCCACTGCATCGGGTGCAGCGACTGCAGGGTGGCCAGTTCGCGGCTGTGCACGAGCATCCGCGCGTCGCCGAACAGGGCCCGTCGCGGCCCGTCCTCCCCATCGATGGTCTGCGACGAGCCGAGGATCATCCTCGGGTCCTGCACATGGAGGTGGTCGAAGGTGCAGAAGTCGATGTCGTCGGCGCTCAGGCCGACCTTGGCCAGGACGTCGCCGGGTTCGTTGTAGTACTTCAGCACCACCCGCTCGGCCAGTCGGCCGCCGGGGATCCGGTTCATCAGCCCCTGCAGGTTGCGGTAGAAGGGCGCCTCGGCGGACCCGTCGGGGACGGTGGGCTCGAAGGCAAGCGTGCGGGGGGTGCCGTTGAAGTCGTCGTACTGCACGACGATCATCCGGTTGATCATGGAGATCAGAGGCAGCGTTGGCACCGAGACCGCACCGTGGAAGGCATAGGCGACCGGGTACGGCGCCGCCGCGATGTCCACGGACTTCACCGCCCTGACCTGGCCCTGCGCCTTGAACCGCACCTTGTACGCCGCCGCGGCCCCGCGGACCGCGCGCAGCCGGTCCCCGCGCGGCCACACGTCGTGAACACCGTCGAACTCGGGAATCGGGCGGGCTCCGATCCCGGCCAGGCCATCGGGCGCTTGCTTGTGCTGCATGATCCGTCACTCCTCGTCGAGTCGGGGCTCAGGCCGGTCAGCATGCCCCTCGGCGGCGCGCGGAACTTGTCCCAGCACGACAAGTTCCGGGTGCGGCGCGCCGGGCTCCGTACGGATCAGGTGCCACCCGCTCGCCGGAGCTCGCGCGGACTGACCCCGTACCAGCGGCGGACGGCGTGGGCCAGCGAGGACTGCTCCGCGAATCCCGTCAGCGCGGCGACCTGGCCGAGAGGCAGTTCCGTGCACGTGATCCACCGGTGCGCGGCCTCCCGCCGCACACCGCCCAGGAGGGCCTCGAACGAGGTCCCCTCCTCGGCCAGCCGACGCTGGAGGGTGCGGGGGTGGGTGCGCAGCAGGCGGGCCACGTTGTCCAGGCGGGGCGGGACCGTGCCGAGCGTTTCCGCCAGCGCGAGCCTGACCTTGGTGGCAACGGTGTTGCCCGGGGCGCGGAAGTCCAGGGTCAAGTGGTCGAGGGCGATCCGGCGGATCGCCTCGTCCGCGCTGACGAAGTGCTCGTCGAGGAGGTGTCGCTCGACGCACAGGGCTCCGGTGGCTGCTCCGAACCGCACGTCGCGGCCGAAGAAGTCGACGTAGCGCCGCACGGGCGACACGGGTGCGTGGGGCAGTTCGACCGAGCGCAGACCGGTGAGACCGCCGAGCAGCAGGGAGGCGACGCGGTGAAACAGGCCCAGTCCCAGCTCCATGGCCTGCGGCGAGTAGACGGACTCGCGCAGGTCCTTGCGGTACGTCACGGCGACCACCCCGCGGCGGCCCCGAGGATCGGGCGCGACGTCGATGTTCAGCGCAGGACTGTGCACGAACATGAACCGCGACGCGCAGTCCAGGGCCTCGGCGACCGTCGCGGAGGACTCGATCGCCACCGCCAGCGGCCCCAGGACGCTCAGGTCCTGACGCTCGGCCAGCCTCAGTCCGAGGTCGGGGCAGGCCAACTGCTCGGCCGCCGCGTCGAGCATCCGGTCGTGGGCGGTGATGGACACAAGTCCCTCGTCGGACTCCAGTGGCTCACGAGGGATGCCGAACCGGGTGAGCAGCGCGTCGGCGTCACCGCCCAGCTCCCGGACCAGCGGCACAAAGCCCCGCAGGCTGGCGGCACGGATCATGGGCCCCATGCACGACATGGTAGGAGGCAGGAGGCAGGAGGGAAGCAGGCGGAGAGTGTCGGCGAGGGGCTCGCGGGCGACGTGCGGGCCCTCGCCCGCCAGTACTGCGCCACCGGCAACGAATCGATCACGTACCGGCAGTACGACCTCCTCGGCCACTTCCCGGCAGCCGTGGCCTGGGCACCCGGAGCTGTCTCCTGGCTCGACGACCGGTTCGACGGTCAGCGCTTGATGCCCACGCCCGCCAGCAGGCTGATCATCGCGTCCGTGATCTCCGGGCCGTCGGTCGCGGTCCCGGTGGCCCGCCAGCGGTGGCAGCAGCAGATGCCGGGCTCGACCAGGTCGAGTCCGTCGAAGAAGCGGCGTACGTCGCTGTGCGAACGGAACTTCACCGGCGACCCGGACTTCGTGTAGACCTCCGCGACCTTGTTCCAGGTGACGGGGTCGAAGTCGGGTGTGCAGTGCGTCATGGCGAGGGCGCTGCCGGCCGGGAGCGGGTCGAGCAGCCGGCGGACGATGGCGTACGGGTCGTGCGGGTCGGTGATGAAGTGCATGAGCGCGTTGAGGGAGAGGGCGATGGGCTGGTCGAAGTCCAGGACCCCCGCGTCCTCCACTGCGCTCATCAGGGCGTCGGCATCGGTGGCATCGGCCTGGACATAGGCCGTGCGTCCCTGTGTCGTGCTGCGCATGAGGCGCTCGGCGTACTTGAGGACGAGCGGGTCGTTGTCCGCGTACACCACGCGGGCGTCACTCGCGACGGACTGGGCGACCTGGTGCAGATTGGGCTCGGTCGGGATGCCCGTGCCGATGTCGAGCCACTGGCGGATGCCGTGCTCCTGCGCCAGGGCCCTGGTGGCGCGGTGCATGAACGCGCGGTTCTCGCGCGCCGTCACGTAGATACCGGGGTGGGCCTGGGCGGCGACCAGGGCAGCGTCCTTGTCGATCTCGAAGTGGTCCTTGCCGCCGAGGAAGTAGTCGTACATCCGAGCCGAGTGCGCCTTGCTCGTGTCGAGATCCCGGCCGGCCTGCCTGGTGGTCATGTGCTTCCCTTCATATCTGTGTGTCGGCCCGCAGGCCAGGGACGGGACCGGTGCCGTCGTCCCTTCCCCGCCGTCGGTTCACCCGGCGGCCAAGTGATCGGCCAGGCCTTCTTTGACCCCGCGGACGAACGCGGCCATCTCCTCCGGCGTGTAGATCAGCGCCGGCCCGGCCGGGTCGGTGGACTGGCGTACGGCCACCCGGCCGTCGGCGAGTTGCTTCGTCTCGACGCACTGACCGCCGTTCGGGCCGCTCCAGGGACGCTCCCAGCCCTGTTCCCCGAGATTGCGCGCCGGCATGCCGTTGTAGACGCCCTCGTCGGTCATCGTCATGAGTACTCCTTGCGCATGCGGTTCAAGAGCGCCTTGCTGTCCGCGGACGACGTCAGCAGCGCCATGCGGGAATGTGCCTCCAGATGGGAGACGACGTCCGCGCGCTGGTCGAGGTAGACCGAGGCGGACAGGAGTTCGCTGTAGACGATGTCCGGCAGTTCGGGTTCCTCGAACCGGAAATAGGTGAAAGGGGCGCACGCCCCGACATGCGCACCCGCGGTGAAGGGCACGATGTCGAGGCTGACGTGCGCGAGCTCGCAGACGTCCAGCAGTCGCTCGACCTGCTCCCGCATCACCTGAGGGCCGCCCACCACCCGGTGCAGGACGGCTTCCTCCATGACCACCCACAGCGTGGGGGCGTCCTCCCGCTCCAGCAGGCTCTGGCGGCGCAGCCGCAGCTCGACACGGCGCGCCAGCTCCTCGTCGCTGCCGTTCGGGAGCCCGCCCCGCAGAGTCGCGTGTGCGTAGTCGCGGGTCTGGAGGAGGCCGGTGACGTACTGGGGTTCGTACGTGCGAAGGGTCCGGGCGCCCGCTTCCAGGCTGACGTAGGCGGTGAACCAACTGGGGACGGCGTCGCGATAGGAGTGCCACCAGCCCGGCTTGTTGGCCTGCTCGGCCAGATCGACGAACTCGTCGATCTCCTTGCGCTCCGCGCCGAAGGTCTCCAGGAGCTTCTCCGCGTAGAGAGGCTTCAGCGCGACCTCGGCCTTCTCCAGCCGCCGGATCGTCAGGGTGGTCACGCGCAGGGCCTTGGCCGCGTCCTCGAGCGAGGCGCCGGCACCGAGCCGCATCTCCTGCAGCCGACGGCCGAGGATCATGCGCAGGACTGTCGGCGCGCTCGTACTCGAACGGGCCTCGCTCACGCCCAACCTCCTGAAGGACCGTCAATAGCGCCATTCTTACAGCGATTTGATGTATACGCCAGGCTGATACCCGAGCTGCTGAAATTATCAGGGAGTCGGTTGCAGCGTGTGCCCGATCACGCGCATAGTGGAGGGGTGAGCGGTCACGTCACAGCAATGGCGCAGGATCCGGCCCGGGAGCGAGTGGGTGATGGACGATGCCGTCGTCGACTCCCACTGCTGGCCAGTTGCCTCGGCGTACGCCTCTCGCCGCTCGCGTTGCACCACCGCATCCCCCCACCGCGCCCCGGGAGGCGCTGGAAGGCGACATCCGTGACTCTGTCCGCGCACTCGACCCCGGCCCTTCCCCCCGCCTTAGTCAGGACCGTGCCTCGACGGGAGCACTGGTTCGCGCTGCCCGCCCTGCGCACCAGCGCGAGATCGGCCCGGGACACCGTGCGTGACCGGCTCCGTGCGTGGAAGCTGTCCGGCGACACGTGCGGTGACGCGGCGCTGCTCGTCTCGGAGTTGACGACGAACGCCGTGCTGCACACCGGCACCGGTCATGTCCTGTGCGGCCTCACGCTGACCGGCGACGAGCGGCGGCTGCGCATCGAAGTCCACGACGAGGGCAGCGATCCGCTTCCTCCGTCCGAGCGTCGTGCGGGCCTTGATGAGGAGTGCGGGCGGGGCCTGTTCCTCGTCTCCCAACTCGCCTACAGCTGGGGCTCCGCACGCTCGACGCGGTGCGAAGGCAAGGTCGTATGGGCGGAGTTGACGGCCGGTGCTTGAGGTGCCGGAGATGCCCATGACGCCTTACGGGGAAACCGATTCTTCCGTCGTGCTGTACGTGTGCGCCGACCGGGCCCGCGCCGTGTCCGGGGGAGCCGCCCAGCGCGCGCAGGCGGAAGGCCGTGCGTTCGCCCGGGAGCGCGGGCTGACGATCGCCGAGGTCGTCACCGATACCTATGGCGAACCCGACCCGGCCCGGCGCACGGGGTGGCGGCGCGTGAGGCAGCTGGCGCAGACCGGCCACGTCACCGAGGTGCTCGTCCGCTGGCCGAGTGCCATCGCCCCGGAGTCCGCGCGTGAACTCCGCCAGCGCGAGGCCGACTGGCTCCACGACCAGGGTGTGAGCCTCCGGTACACCTGGGCACCTTTGTCGTCCCGGGGCCGCAAGCCCGGTGATCCCGCCGGGCCGTCGCTGTTTCCCGGGGGCCGATAACCGATCGGACATCAAAGGGCTGTGTGTCGGTACGGCATCGTTCATAAAGCGCACGGGAACAGCACTGAGGGGCTCGATCGAGAGGCCGCGTAAACAATTGAGCGTAATGCCCCGACCATTTGGCTTCTGTGTGCCGTGTGGTTAGATGGCGCCTGCGCGGCGACTCCGGTCGCCACTGAACGGGGGCTGGGGGGCATGGTCTTGAGCGTGGCGTCAGTGCTACGTATCGATCGTCGGAGTCCGGCATTCGGATATGCCGAGGCTCTTGACTTCCTGCCCCGGCCGTGGGTGCCCGGTAATTCGGCAAAGCACTTCGGGCCGGCGTCGAAGCCCTCCGGATCAAGACCCGTTCATGATGAGCGCATGACGTGACCATCGCAGGTTCTGTGCGCAACAATCAGGCGGAACTCAGCGTGGAGTCCCCCCTAGCGTGCCACCGCGGCGATGTCGTTCGGTGACTGATCCCGTATGGGAATGCGGGTATGGCGAAGGTGGAGTGAATGTCAGAGATTACCGCAGTGTTCGCACGTGAAATCGTCGACAGCCGTGGAAATCCGACCGTCGAGGTGGATGTGCGCCTCGCTGACGGTTCCCTCGGAAGGGCCGCGGTACCGTCCGGCGCGTCGACGGGAACCCGGGAGGCCGTCGAACTCCGGGACTCCGACCCGGACCGCTTCCGCGGTAAGGGCGTCACCCGCGCGGTCGCCGCGGTGAACGGTGAGATCGCCGATGCCGTGAAGGGGCTGCCGGCCGAGTCGCAGTCGGCCGTCGACCGTCGAATGATCGAGCTCGACGGCACGGAGAACAAGGGACGGCTCGGCGCCAACGCGACGCTCGGTGTGTCGCTGGCGGTCGCGAAGGCCGCGGCCGCGTCCCACGGGCTGCCGCTGTACCGCTATGTGGGCGGCACCTTCGCGCACGTCCTGCCCACGCCGATGATCAACATCATCAACGGCGGTGCCCACGCCGACAATGCCCTGGACTTCCAGGAGTTCATGATCGCCCCGGTGGGCGCGGCGTCCATGGCTGAGGCCGTCCGCATCGGGTCCGAGGTGTTCCACACCCTGCGTGACCTGCTTCGTGACGCCGGGCACAACACCAATGTCGGCGACGAGGGCGGCTTCGCACCCAACCTTTCCACCGCGGACGAGGCACTCTCCTTCATCGTCGAGGCGATCGAGAAGGCCGGCTTCCAGCCGGGCACGGATGTCGCCCTGCTGCTGGACCCGGCCTCCTCCGAGTTCTACCGCGACGGTGCCTACCACTACGCGGGCGAGAACCGTGTCCGCTCGGTGACCGAGCACGCCGATTACCTGGCCGATCTGGTGTCCCGGTTCCCGATCGTGTCGATCGAGGACGGTATGGCCCAGGACGACTTCGAGGGCTGGAAGTACCTCACCGACGCCATCGGCGCAAAGTGTCAGCTGGTCGGCGACGATGTCTTCTGCACCAATGTCCGGCTCCTCGAGGACGGGATCGAGCGGGGCATCGCGAATTCCATTCTCGTCAAGGTGAATCAGATCGGTACCTTGACGGAAATGCTGGACGCCGCGAACACGGCTTTCCGTGCCGGATACACCGTGGTGATGTCGCACCGGTCGGGTGAGACCGAGGACGCGACCATCGCGGATCTGGCGGTCGCTCTCAACTGCGGTCAGATCAAGACGGGTTCACTGTCGCGGTCGGACCGTACGGCCAAGTACAACCAGCTGATCCGGATCGAGGAGGAGCTGGGAACCGATGCGGTCTACGGCGGGGTGAAGTTCTTCAACGGCGTGCGCTGAAACGGCGTGCGCTGAAACGGCTTGTGCTGAAACGGCGGTGCTGAAACAGGGCCTGCGCTGAGCGAGGTTCCTGAGCTCCGTCCGCTCCGCGCCGGGTGACCGGCGCGGAGTGCTCAGTTCCGGCCCGTGCGCTTGAGGCGGAGGGCGGACACGAGGAAGAAGACGCCGCCGAGGAAGGCGTAACCGGCCAGGTTGCTCAGGCTGACGTCGTCCGCGCCCGCCTGTGCGACGAAGGACGAGCCGGCGAGGGTGGAGATGGCGCCGCTGGCGATCATCGCCCACTGGCCGCCGAGACGGCGCCGGAGTGCACCGACGACGAGCTGTACGAGGCCCGCGGTGACGGCCCAGACGCCCCAGACGCGCAGGACCGCCGGGATGCCGGACGTGGCGGCGACCGCGAGGGCGATGCCCGTGAGGGTGCTGAGCGCGATGTTCACGTACAGGCCGCGCACCGGACCGCCGTTCGCGCGGGCGGACCGGGCGTCGACGACGGCGCAGGCCACGTCGAACAGCGGATAGATCACCAGCAGCGTCACGCTCAGCGGGCCCAGTGTGTCGGCGGTCGCGAACAGCAGCGCGGCCCATACGGCGGCGAACGCGAAGCGCAGGAAGTACAGCTTCCGCAGGGCTCCGGGGGCGCCTGTGGGGGGCCTGGTGCTGGTGGCGCCCGTGGTCCCGGTGGTGGCTGTGGTGCCCGTCGTTCCGGTGGTGTCCATGGGTGTGCCCTTCGGTCGGGTGGTGAGTGGAAGTGCGTGAGGGAGAACGTTCGGTCTCATCGTCATCTAAGGGGCCCTGGGATCGACTGTCAAGACCGAACGTTCTCCCTCATGCGTTTGGTAGTCTCGGACCCATGAGTCGGGGCACAGGAGGCGGCAGCACGTCCGAGGCGCGAGCCAGGCTGCTCGGTACGGCGACACGGGTCTTCTACGCGGAGGGGATCCACTCCGTCGGCGTCGACCGGATCATCGCGGAGGCCCAGGTCACCCGGGCGACGCTGTACCGGCACTTCTCGGGCAAGGAGGCGCTCGTCCTCGCCTACCTCGACCAGGCCGACCAGGGGATCCGGGCGCAGGTCGCCGCCGCGCGCACGAGCGAGGCGTCGGCGGCCGACAAGGTCCGTGCCGTGGGCCGGGCCCTGGCCGACGGCATCCGGTCGCCCGGGTTCCGGGGGTGCGCCTTCCTCAACGCGGTGGCCGAGTATCCCGACCCCGACCACCCGGTCCACCAGGCCGTGCTGGCTCACCGGCAGTGGTTCCTGGACACCGTCACCGAGCTGCTGGCGCAGGCCGGTCACGCACCCGCCGACGCGGCCGGCCGGCACTTCGTCATGCTGCGGGACGGTGCCATGGCGGCCGGCTGTCTCTTCGACCCCGAACTCGTCTGCGACACCTTCCTGCAGGCCGTCGAGGGAATCCTCCAGAGGCACCCCGCCTCTCGCTGACCTCGGCCGGTGGTCGCGGTGGTCACCGCCGCGTCCGTCCGAAGCCGGACCCTAAGCAGACCCGAAGCCTGTCCGAAGGCATATGACGCAGAGTGGACCCGTGCCCGGACAAGGGGCTCGGACCAGCGGCGCGGGCAGGGCGTGAGAGGGATGCAGATGGATGACCAGGTCGACCGGCTGCGGCTGGTGATCCTCGTCGGCGCGGCCAGGGACGACCGGTTCGGCCTCGCCGCCGCGGAGTGGCTCGGGGCCCGTGCCCGGTCGCGCCAGGACTTCGAGGTCGATGTCATCGATCTCGCCACGGCCTGGCTGCCTGACCTCATGGCCGCCGATCCCACCGCCCCGCTGCCCTCGGCGGTCCGCGACCTCTCCCCGTGGCTGGCCGCGGCCGACGCGTTCGCCGTGGTGACCCAGGAGTACCGCTTCGGTTATCCGGCGTCGCTGAAGAACGCGATCGACTGGTACGACATGGAATGGCACGCCAAGCCCGTCGGCTTCGTGTGCTACGGCGGCGCGTCCGGCGGACTCTGTGCCGTCGGCCAGCTCCGGCAGGTCTTCGCCGAGTCCCATGCGGTGACGCTTCCGGAGACCGTCAGCTTCCACCACTACCAGGAGAGATGGGGCGACCAGGGGCAGCTCCTGGACACCGAGGACTGTCGGCGGGACGCCACCGCCATGCTCGACCGGCTCGCCTGGTGGGCCCGTGCGCTGAGCCGGGCCCGCCTCAGCGAACCGTACGACCATCCGAACCTCGCCTGTGCCGAGGACTGATGTGAGGAGGACCGACGTGAGGAGTGAAACGGACATGGACACCACCTGGTTCCGGCGGTTCGGCGAGCAGGTGCCGAGCGTCCCCAGGCTCATCTGTCTCCCGCACGCGGGTGGTTCGGCCAGCGTCTACGCGCCGCTGGCGCGGAAGCTGTCCGGGGAAGGAGTGCTGGACGTCCTCGCGGTGCAGTACCCCGGCCGCCAGGACCGGCGGGCCGAACCCGCGGAGGACAGTGTCCTCGGCCTCGCCACGCGGACAGCGGACCGGCTCGCCGCCGTGGCCGACGACCGGCCCTACGCGCTTCTCGGCCACAGCATGGGCGCACTCGTCGCCTACGAGACCGCGCGCATCCTGCACAGCCGCTCCGCACCGTCGCCCACCCGGCTCTTCGTGTCAGGCCGCAGCGCGCCGGGGACGGCTCCCGGGCGGCACGACCAGCTCAAGGGCGACGCGGAGATCCTCGCGGCGGTCCGGAGCCTCGGGGGCACCGACAGCGCCGTGCTGGACGACCAGGAAATGCTCGACATGGTGATGCCCGCGCTGCGTGCGGACTACGGGGCCCTGGCCTCGTACCGCTGGCAGGAAGGTCCCGTGCTGAACATCCCCCTCACCGTGCTCGTCGGTGACGCCGACCCGGTCGCACCGGTCGCGTCGACGGCGGGCTGGGCACAGCAGACGGACCAGGACAACGAGGTCCTGGTCTTCTCCGGGGGGCACTTCTTTCTGAGTGAGCGGCTGTACGAGGTGAGTGAGGTCGTGCTGAGCCGCTTGACCGCAGTGACAGGGGGTAGCAGTGGAATTCCGGGTTCTGGGACCGTTGGAGGCATTGCAGGAGGACCATCGGCCGGCCCTGGGGGGCCACAAGCAACGGGCCGTGCTCGGCCTGCTGCTTCTTCGCGCGAACCGGGTGGTGGCGACCAGCGAACTGCTGGGCGCGCTCTGGCCTGACGAGACACGGCCCGCCACCGCCCGCAAGATCGTGCAGAACGCGGTGTGGGCGCTGCGCGCCCTGTTCACCGAGTCCGTCGGCCACGGGGGCGGCTCCCGCCCCGAACTCGTCACCCAGGCACCCGGTTATGTGCTGCGGATCGACCCCGGAAGCGTCGATCTGCACCGCTTCAACGCCCGGGTGGCCGAGGGACGGGTCGCCCTGTCCACCGGCCGGCCGGGCGACGCGGCCCGGGTGCTCGGTGCGGCCCTGGAAGAATGGCACGGCCCTGCGCTCGCCGACCTCGCAGAGGCTGGAACCGACTGGCCGGAGCTGACCGCCCTGGCCCAGCTACGGCTCGACGTCATGGAGGACCGCTTCGAGGCCGAGCTGCGCAGCGGACATCACCACTCCGTTCTCTCCCAGCTCGTCTCCCTCGCCGACGAGGAGCCGTTGCGTGAGCGCCTGTGCGGCCAGCTGATGCTGGCTCTGTACCGCTGCGGGCGGCAGGCGGAGGCGCTGGACGTCTTCAGCCGGGTGCGCCGCGCACTGGTCGAGGAGCACGGCCTGGAACCGTCCCGCGAACTCCAGTTGCTCCAGCAGCACATCCTCACCCACGACCCGTCGCTGGCCGCGCCCGATGCGGCGTCCGCCGACGGCCCGGCGAAGACTCCGGAGCCCGCCCGCGCGGTCCGTCCCGCCGCGGCGGTGGCACCGGTCGGGCCGCCGCCGCCCGAGGGCCGCACCCTGCACTCCGAGCGCCGGTCGGTCGCGGTTCTGCTTCTCAGCGCCAGCAGCCCGGACGTACCGGGTGCCGGGGCGTCCGACGGCGAACCGCGGTCCTCCCGGGCACTGTACGACGCCGTGACCGCTGTCACCGAGTGCGTCGAGGATCTCGGCGGCGAGGTCGTCGGCTCGCTCGGCCGGATCTCGGTGGCGGTGTTCGGACTGCGTACGGGACGGGCCGACGCCTCCTGCGCGGCGGTGCGGGCCGCCGTGGCGCTGGGAGCCCGGCTGAACGAGGTGCCGGGACCGTCCTGGCACTCCTTCGTGTCGGCCGGTGAGGCCCTGGTGCGCTGCGATCCGTACGACGCGTCGAGGCCCGTCATGATCGTGGGGCGGCTCGTCGACGAGGCGCGGGCCCTGCTGGCCCATGTGCCGCCCGGTGACATCCATCTGTGCGCGGAGGCCGCGGCCGACACCGCGGGCCTGGTGCGGCTGAGGCCCACCGGGCGGGCGGCCGTGCACGCGGTGGCCGGACTCAGGTCGGCGAGCGACGCGGACGTGCTGCCGGACCCGTTCGGCGGCTTCGAGGCCGAACTGGGCATGCTGCGCAGCCTGTTGGTGCGGGCCCGCCGCCATGACGCCCCTCATCTGGTGACGATCCTGGGCGACCCGGGCGTGGGCAAGACGCGGTTCCTCGCGGACTTCGTCCGGGACATCCAGGGCGAAGCCGTACGGGTGGTACGGGTACGGGGCGGTGACGCGGCGCGGTGGACGGTGTGCGACGTGCTCCGCGCGTGCTGCGGACTGGCCCTGTCGGACGCCCTGGACGGCCGGCTCGACGAGGTCGTACGACGGGTCGCGGGGCGGGGCGAGATCGCGGAACGGCTCCTGAGACGGCTCGGCCCCGGCACCGGGCGCACGGGCTGCGACCCGTACGGTCCCGAGAGCGCCGGACCGGCCTCGGGCGCCGAGGCGTTGGACGCCTGGTGCGATCTCCTGGTGCTGATCGCCAGGGAACAGCCGCTGGTGCTGTGCGTGGACGACGTCCACGCCGCCGATGAGGCCGTCCTCGGCCTGATCGAACGCCTCGCTTCGCTGCCGGAGGACGTGCCGCTGTTCATCCTGGCGAGCGCGCGGCCCGCCGCGCTGCGCGACCGGCGGCCCTTCTGGGGGAGCGGCCTGCGGCACAGCGGGACGCTCACCCTGGAGTGGCTGCCGGGCGAGGGGCCCGACCACACCCTGGGCCCCGGCCGGGCGCGCGAGCCGGCCGCACGCGAGCCGTCCGGCAGGCGGTGGGGCGGCCTGCTGTAGTCGGGCGGGTGGTGGGGCGGCCCGCTGAGTCAGGCGGCGCTGCTGTCCGGCCGGAAGGCGGAGCGCAGCAGGCGGTCCAGGGCGTCGTCGGCCAGGGGGGCCAGCCGCAGGGTCATCGTGTGCCGCACGCTCCGGGGCCAGCCGGGGCGGCGGCCGAGAAGATCGTTGCGGGCCCCGGCCACGACGAGGAGCGGAGCGTCAGGATGCTCGGCGCACAGCTGTTCCACGGTGTCGAGCAGGACGTCGTCGGCCCGGTGCAGGTCGTCGCAGACCAGCACCAGAGGTGTGCTGCGGGCGGCCTCGGCCATGAAGCGGCGCCAGGCGTGCAGCACCGGCCACGGCTCCCCGTCACCCCGGACCGGTGTGACCAGCGGTCGCAGGAGCGGTAGCAGCTCCGCCGCACGCTCCGGGCCCGTCACCTCGTGAACGGCCGTGGTCAGCTTGAGCCTGGTGGGACCGGGGCCGTCCTGGCCAGTGATGCCGCAGTAGTCGGCGAGCATCGCGGCCGGGACGGACAGTACGTCGTCCGGTCCGTCGACGGTTCCGCCCAGCACGCGCACCAGGTCCGGACCGGAGTCCACGACCCGGTGGAACTCCTTGAGGAGCCGGGCACGGCTGACGTCGGAGTGATCGAGGACCGTGATCAGATGCGGGGTGGAGTGCCGGCGTACCCGGCCCAGGAACCCGGTCATCAGGTCCAGTTCGGAGTCGCGCTCCGCGCGGGGGCCATCGTCGTCCGCGGCGGGTTCCGCCCCGCGCACCCGCCACGTCGGGGTGCCCGCCGGCAGACGGTGGTAGTCGATGCCGCCCTCGGTCCGGCGGCGCGTCTCGTCGCACACATGGACCTCGCCGGACGGGGTGCTGTCCAGCATCGCCCCGCACATGTCGATCAGCTCCCCGCCGACCCACGGCCGGCCGCCGCCTGCGGAGGGCCATCTGCAGACGTAGGCCGTGCCGGTCGTCACCGCCGCGTGCATCGAAAGACCCCTGATCACCGGGGACGACGGGGCGAGCGGCGATGTGGGGAGGCTGAGGAAGTCGCGGATCGCGATGCCGGCCCGTACGGCACGCTCCGCGCTGTCTCCCCGGCCAGGGGCGTCCTCGAACACCCCGAGCAGCACGGAGCCGACCGAAGTCGTCGCGCAGCCGCCCGACTTCTCCATCTCCTCGCGGGCCAGCTCGCACACGGTGTCCAGCACCTGGTCGATGGCCCCGCCCTGGAGGTCGTCGAACTCCTCGCCAAGACCGAAGCGGAGCATCAGCACACCGGCGGGGCGGTAGGCGCCCTGCTCCTCGCCGGATCGGTGGGCGGCGCCGTCCGGCCCCGGGGGACGGCCTGGGCCGCCGTATATTCGGGGGCCGCTCGGCTCGGGCGTGACATCCGGCGCGGCGATCGGTGCGGCCCGGCGCGGCGGCGCGGGCGGGTCGAGCCGGCTGTCCTGGGCGAGGATGTCCTGCTGGAGCTGCTGTATCTCGCGGCCGGGCTCCAGACCGAGGCCCTCACCCAGGGCCGTGCGGATACGGGTGTAGACGTCCAGCGCGTCGGCCTGGCGGCCGCACCGGTAGAGGGCGAGCATCAGCTGGCGGGGGGCACGCTCCCGCAGGGGCTCGGCCTGGACGAACGCATCCAGCTCGCTCAGCACGGACAGGTGCTCACCGCACAGGAGTTCACTCTCGAAGCGGTCCTCCATGACATCGAGCCGCTTCTGCTCCAGCGCGGTCAGCTCCGGCCACGCGGTGCCCTCCTCGACGAGGTCGGCGAGAGCGGGCCCGCGCCACAGGGCCAGCGCGTCGCGCAGCGCCCCGCGCGCCCGTGAGGTGTCGCCGCTCAGCAGCGCCGATCTGCCCTGCTGAGCCAGTCGCTCGAAGCGCATGAGGTCGACCCGCTCGGGCGGCACCCGCACCATGTATCCCGGTGCCTGGGTGAGCAGTTCGGGCGCGTCGGTGTCGCCCGGCGGCGCGGCGAGGGTACGCCGCAGCCGCCAGATCGCGTTCTGCAGGATCTTGCGGGCGGTGCCGGGCACCCGGCCCGCCGGCCACACCGCGGACAGCAGGCGCCGGGTGGGCACCACCTCGTTGGCGTGCAGCAGCAGATAGGCCAGAGCCGCGCGTTGTCTGGTGCCGCCGAGCGGGACCGGTCCGGTCCCGCGTTCCATCTCGAGTGGTCCCAGAAGCCGGAACTCCATCATTTCTCCCCCGTTTCCGGCCCCGTCGCCCCCGACCCCAGTCGGTGGATTCGCGAGCCGGTCTCTGTCTCAAAGGACGGTATCGCCGGTGTCGTTCGAACGAACGCGAATATGACGGTGGTTGAGCAGCGGGCCGGGACGCGGCAGGGTGGATCAGGGTGTTGGGGTCCCCGCCAGCCGCTCGCCGTCCCCGTCGCGCAGGAGGCGGCAGACATCCCGCAGCCCGGTCGCGAGCCGGTCGATGTGCTCGTCCGGAAGCTCGATCGACGGTTCGAACCGCAGGGTGTTGATCGCGCTGGCCGTCGGGAACGTCCGGACCCGGTGGCTCCGCAGCAGCCGGCCGGCCAGGAAGTAGCCGAAGAGACCGCTGTCGGCGAGCGCCCGCACCGAGGGCGCCGCGGACCCCGACTGGTCGTGGAACTCCATGCCGAGCAGCAGCCCCTTGCCGCGGACCTCCTTCACCTGGTCGGGGAATTCGGCGCGGACCGACTCCAGCGTCGCGCGCAGCACCTCACCGCGCTCGGTGGCCCGCCGGTACACCGCGCCGCCGTCCGCCTCCAGCAGTTCCAGCACCTTCAGGGCGATCCCGCAGGAGAAGCTGTCCTTGGCGAAGGTCGAGCTGTGCGCGATCTCGAAGTCCCGCCGGTAGCGGGCCTGGCGTACGAGCATCACGGATGTCTTGGCGATCCCGCCGCCGAGCGCCTTGGCCAGGACGTAGTAGTCGCCCCTGAGCCCCAGCTGCGAGGAGGCCAGCAGCGTTCCCGTACGGCCCATGCCGCTCTGGATCTCGTCCACGACGACCGGGCAGTCGATCTCCTCGCAGAAATCCTGGATCGCCTCGGCGAACCCGGGGTCCAGGACATGGATGCCGCCCTCACCCTGGACCGGCTCGACGAGGAAGGCGCAGAACACGGGGAACTCCCGCTCCACGACCTCGATCCGGCTTCCCGACACGACCGGTACGCGCACCACGCCCCGGTCACGCGCGTAGACCTCCTTCAGTGCCTCGGGCCGGTCGCGCGGCACGAACCGGGCCTGCGCGCCCAGGGACCGGAACGGCGCGCGGTAGGCCTCGTTGTGGGTGAGCTGCACGCTCAGGCCGAGCTTGCCGTGGAAGCCGCCCTCCAGTGCCAGGAACAGCGGCGGCCGGTCCAGCTGCGCGGCGTTGTCCCGGTCAAGGGCCTCCACCAGGGCCTCCAGGGCGTCGGTCCGGTCCGCGTCGGCCGCGATCGAGTGGCGGGCACGAATGCCGTCCGGGAGCGTGGCGGCACCCGAGACCACGGCGGCCCTGGCGGTGGCGGCGCTCTGCTCCAACTCCTCGCGGAGCGCGGCGATCCGCATGACGCGGTCCAGTTCCGCGTGTTTGACGGCCGCCTCCACGGCCTCCGCCCCGCTGTTGGCGAAGATCGCGAAGTACGGTTCGCCGGTGCGCAGTTCACGGTGCACGATCCGGTTCAGCGCGGCCGCGAGCTCATTGGCGTACGGGTGCCGCGAGAACTGCGCGTGCACCGGTGTCCTCGCGTCCAGCAGGTCCCGGGCGCGGCGCATGATGTCCGGCTGACTGTGGCCGAGCAGCACCGAGCCGTAGCCGCCGGCGAAGTCGGCGACCGATATCTCGCCACCGTCCTCGTCGCGCCGGTACAGCGTGTTGCCCTCGGCACGGATGTACTCGACGGCCAGACCCGCCATGCCCAGCACTTCACGGAGGTGCGGTTCGGCGAGTTCCGGCACGTCGGTCTCGGAATTCTTGATGTCCATGCCCATCAGATTGCGCCAACCGGGTCAGTGGCCGGTCACTGGCGGCTCTTCGCTCCCGCTCGGAGGGGCCTGGGGGCCGACCCGAGCGAAGTGCGGGAGCGGGCGATTACCGGTGGATGAGAAGGCGTCGGAAAACACGGAGGTACGTTGCCGCTACAGACCCGAAACGGATCGGAGATTACGGAATGAATTCCGCGCCCGCCGGCCTCGGCCCTGCCGCCTGTCCACCCGCACACGACGAGGTGACGCCGTCGGTACTGCGCTCCGTGGTGTCACGCTTCGCGACCGGGGTCACGGTCATCACCGTGGGCGGACCCGAGCCGCACGCGATGACGGCCAACGCCTTCAGCTCGGTCTCCCTGGAACCGCCCTCGGTGCTCTGCAGCGTGGCGCACGGCGCTGTGATGCACGGCGCCCTGACCTCCGCAGGACGGTTCGCCGTCAACATACTCGGCGACGAGCAGGAGAAACTCGCCCGGCACTTCGCCGACAAGGACCGCACGCTCGGCGCCGTCCAGTTCGAGGGGGTGGCCTGGGCCCCGGGCGCCCGTACCGGGGCCCCGCTGCTGGGAGGCTCCCTCGCCTGGCTGGAGTGCGAGCTGGCGGACGCGCACTCCTTCGGCGACCATACGGTCTTCATCGGCAGGGTCGTGGGCGCCGGCCGGTTCACCGAGGGCCGCGGACTGCTCTTCGTCGACGGCCGGTTCGGGAGGCCGGAAAGCGACGCCGTCTGAGACCGCCGGTCCTTTGTGGTCCGGCGGTGACCGGGCCATGACCGCCCGATTCCGTGACCGTGAACGGTTCGTTCTCCGGCCCTGATTTCATGAACCGGAAATATTCGCGGAGTTTCTCGGAATGGAGTCTGTCCATGGCGGACAAGGACCTTTCATCGGTGGCGGTCGTCGGGCTCGGCCTGATGGGTCAGGCGCTGGCCTCCGAATTCCTGAAAGGAAATCATCCGACCACGGTGTGGAACCGGTCGGCCGACAAGGCTGCGGACCTGGTGTCCCGGGGGGCGGTGCTCGCGAAGACCCCGGCCGACGCCGTGGCGGCCGCCGGCCTGGTCGTCGTCTGCGTGTCGGACGACGAGGCCCTGCACGCCGTGCTCGACCCGGTGGCCGACCGGCTGCAAGGGCGTGTCGTGGCCAATCTGACGTCCGGATCCTCGGACCAGGCACGGGCCAACGCGGCGTGGGCCCAGGAGCTGGGCTTCAGCTATCTGGACGGTGCGATCATGACGGTGCCTGCCCTGGTCGGCGCCCCGGACTCGGTGCTCTTCTACGCCGGGCCGCAGGAGGCCTACGACGAGCACAGTGCCGCGCTGCGGCTCCTCGGCGGCGGCACCACCCATCTCGGCGAGGACCACGCGCTGGCCTCGCTGTACGACGTGTCGTTGCTCGGCGTGATGTGGGGAACGCTCAACAGCTATCTGCAGGGTGTCGCCCTCCTGTCCACCGCGGGTGTCAAGGCGTCGGAGTTCCTGCCCTGGGCGACCAGGTGGGTCGACGTCGTGAAGGTGTTCGCCACGGACTACGCGGGCCAGATCGACTCCGGCGACGCCGAGTACCCCGCCCGGGACGCCACTATGGAGGTCCACTTCGGCGCGCTCAAGCACCTGTTGCACGAGAGCGAGGCGCAGGGCATCAACGCCGAACTGCCGCGCTTCGTGCACGGGCTGATGGAGCGGACCCTCGCCGGCGGCTTCGACCAGAACAGCTACGCCTCGATGATCGAGCTGTTCCGTACGCCGGAGAAGTAGGCGCCGGAGAAGCAGACAGCGGGCCGAGCCCGGGGTGCCGCCGCACCCCGGGCTCGCGGGTGCCGCCGCACCGGCCCCGGTCGTGGGAGATCAGAGGAAGTACGTCCCCGGCTCCAGGTCCAGCAGGACCCGGCCCTGCACCTCCAGATTGGCGCCGAGCTGGGTCAGGGCGTGCAGGGAGAAGCCCTGGATGTCGCGGTGGAAGCGCTGGAGCGCCACGTCGGTGCGGATGACCGAGCCGCCGCCGGCCGCGTACAGCAGCTCGACGGCCTCCTTGCACACCTGGCCCGCGTAGGCGGTCTGGCCGCGGATGACGGCCTTCTCCCGGTCCGTGGGCTGCTCGCCGGCGTCCGCCCGCCGCTGGAGGACCTCCTGCCAGTGCTCCGAGAGCGCCAGTGCCGACTCGATCTTGTTGGCAGCGAGGGCGACCTGCTGCTGGGTGACCGGGTGCCGGCGCTGGTCGGTCCAGTCCGTGTAGGTGATGCCGCGCCCCGGCACCCGGTCGAGGAACAGGTCGTACGCGCCCTGGGCTATGCCGATGAGGGTCGCCGACACGGTGGACAGGATGTAGCCGAGCAGGCCGTAGTTGCGGCCCGTGGCACCGGTGTTGGAGCGGTCGCCGGTGGCGCTGACCATCGCCTCCTCGAGCGGCACCGTGCGGTGCGCCGGCACGAACAGGTCCGTGGCCCGCACGGTGCAGCTGCCGGTTCCCGCGCCCGAGGAGACGTGCCAGTCGTCGTCCACGGTGAGTTCGGCGGTCGGCACCAGCGCGACCAGCTCCTGGTGCGAGCCGTCGGGCAGCGCCACCTCGGCGGTCAGCAGGTCCCAGTCGGAGCCCCGGACACCGGAGTTGAAGCGCCAGGTGCCGTCCAGACGGTAGCCGCCGTCCACCGCCCTGAGGGTGCCGGTCGGGGCGAAGACGATCGACACCCGGGTCGAGCCGCCCGCGAAGACCTCCTCCTGGGCCAGGTCGGGGTAGAGGCTGACGCACCAGGCGCTGGTCAGCCACACCATGGTGAGCCAGCCGGTGGACGGGCAACCGCGGGCGACCTCGGAGACGACCCTCGCCTGCTGGGCGACGTCCAGGTCGAGCCCCCCGAACCGCGCGGGGACCGCCCCACGGAACACCCCGGCCTTCTCCAGGAGCTGGATGTTCTCCTCGACGATCCAGCGGCGCTGTTCGCTCTCCTGTCCGTTGCGGCGCAGGACAGGCACGGTGGCGCGTACCCCGTCGATAACGGAGGCGAGTTCTTCTTCGGTGGTCATCATTCTTCTCCTCGTCGCACGGGATCGGAGCTCTGCTGTTTCACGTTATGGGATGTGCTTCCCTCGCCGGGAAATCCCCGGCCTCTCCCGGGTAATCGCGTGGCGGCGCGGAATGACCCGGTGATTACCACCTGATGACCAGGAGGTGGGTGAGAGGTTCGCGGAGGGCCGGAAAAGATGGTTGTGGGCTGGCAGGATGAGTGAAATGAAAAATGGATGGGACGAACTTGTTTCGGCCGCCGCGCAGGACGGCGCGGCCCTTCTGGAGAAATGCACGGGTGACTGGTCCCGGCCCGCGGGCGACCTGTCGTGGAGCAGCCTGGAGACGGTCGACCACCTGTCCCAGGCAGTCGTCGGTTACGCCGCCCTGCTGGTGGCCCGGCCCACCGACCGGTACGTGGCGCTGCGGCTCACGATGGACCCCTCCGCACCCGCGGACCAGATCGCCGAGAGCGTCCGCGTCGGCGGCACCCTGCTCGCCCAGACCCTGCGCGTGACGGACGCCGACGCCCGCGCCTTCCACCCCTGGGGCATGGGGGACGGCTCCGCGTTCGCCGCGGCCGCCGTGCTCGAACTGCTCGTCCACAGCCGCGACATCGCCCATGGCTTCGGCATCGCGGCGAGCCTCGACGACGACCTGTGCACACCGGTCGTCGAGCGGATCTTCCCCGGTGCGCCGGCCGGCCACCGCCCCTCGCACACGCTGCTGTGGTGCGCCGGCCGCACGGAGCTGCCGGGCCTTCCGCGCCGGACGGACTGGCGCTGGTACGGCGACGTCCGCTGACCGAGCGCCCCGCGGCACGGCGACGACGGCCCGGTACGGCGATGCCCCCTGACGGTCCAGGGGGCATCGCCGTACCGTCGGGAGGCAGCGGGCTACTCGGCCGCCACCAGCCCGGTGGAGGCCACCGGGCGGTCGATCGCCATCAGCCAGCGGCCGTCGTCACCGCGCCGCAGGACATCGGTGCAGATGCCCTCCAGATGCACGGGCTCCCCGTCCTTGCCGGTGGTGTCGATGCTGTACTCGACGCCGATCAGGGCGACGTCCCCGGCGACGTAGGCGTGCGTGACCTCCGCCTTGAGCGAGGGCCTGGCAGCCAGGAACTCCTTGAAGAACGCCAGCCGGGCCGCGCCGGTGAGCGGCTCACCGGAGAAGTTGGAGACGGAGTTCTCTCGGTACAGGCTGTTGAATATCGCCCCGTCGCCGGTGTTGAACGCCTGGAGGAAGATCTCGTTCTGGGTGTCGGTGTCGCCGGTGAGATCCGGGTTCTCGGGGTCGAAGTCCGTGCTGAAGTCGTAGGCCATGGTGGTCCGGACCGCCTCTCTGTGAAGGTGACTGGAACGGGAAGGGACGTGCGGTGGTTCAGGACCGGAGGTGTCGGCGGGCCGCTTCCGCTACTCCAGGCCGAGCGTCTGCCGGGCCGCGCGCAGCCCGGACTCGACCGCGCCGTCGAGGAAGCCCGACCATCCGTTGGCCAGGTCACCGCTCGCGAACGCGACCCGGCCGCTGGGCGCGAGCGCGTCCGGGTAGAGCGAGGTGAGCTGCCGGGGCTTGCGGAAGGCCCAGCCCCCGCGTGCGTAGGGGTCCTTGCCCCAGTCGTGCGCGCGCACCTCGATGACATCGAGTTCGGCGCCCAACCGGCGGACCGCGTCGGTGACCTGGGCACGGTCGGTGGGATCCAGGTCCGGATCGGTGCTGAAGGCCGCGTACACGAGGCCTTGGGGGGTTTCCTTGAAGGGCATCAGCATCGGGATCGGTGCGTCGCCCTCGGCGCCCTGGCCGTAGAACCGGCCCTCACCTGACCGGGCATGGATGTAGAGCTTGCTCGCTGTGGGCACCGCGATGCCCTGGCTCGCGGCCGTGGTGTGCGCCGCGGGCAGGGCCGGGGAGAACGTGATCGTGGGCCAGAGGCCGACCGGCACGGCCACGATCGCCTTGGCAGCGCTGAAGCTCTCACCCGAGCTCAGGGTCACGTGCACCTGTGATCCGGTGTCCGTGACCGAGACGACAGGGGAGCTGAGCCGGAGCTCCGGCTCGGCCTCGGCCAGCATCGCCGTGAGCAGCCCGGAGGTGCCGGGCGCCATCCGCCAGCGCTGGGTGTTGTTCCACCCCTCGTTGTTCCAGCCGGCGAGCGACCACCAGTGCGCCAGCATGGTGAACGCGCCCGAGGAGCTGGAGCCGCCCGAGTAGACCGACGTCTGCCCGTTGACCAGCAGCTCCTCCTCGGCCGTCAGGCCGAGCCCGTCCAGCCGGTCGCGCAGCGAGAGCCGGTCGAGACTCTGTAGCAGGTCCTCCCGGTACAGCGGCTCGAAGGGACGCTCGAAGTAGTCGCGCGACCCGTCGAACAGCTTGTCCAGTACGGCGCCGATCCGGCCGAAGGCGTCGTCCGGGGTGAACTCCCGCGGACCGTCCGGAGTCGGCAGGAGCACCCGGTCGACCGGGTCCTCCTCCTCGAGCCCGATGCCGTACCGCTCGAGTTCGGCGCCGATGTGCGGCTGGGTGGCCTCCACCCAGGTGCCGCCCAGCTCCACCTGGTGACCCGCGAAGCTGTCGGCGTAGGTGCGCCCGCCGATCCGGTCGCGGGCCTCCAGGACAAGCACCCGCCCGCCCTGGGCTCCCAGTTCGCGGGCCGCTGTGATCCCCGCGTATCCGGCCCCGATCACGATCGTGTCGTACGTGGCCTCCTGGCCGGTGCGGGCGGCGTCGGCGTGGGCCGGGGCCGCCGCGAGCGCGGGCGCGGTGACCAGCGCGGCAGCTCCCACGGCCTTGAGTACGGCGCGGCGTGAGGGGCGCCGCGGCGCCGTCCCGGGGGCGGTGGTCTCGTGTATGTGTCTCATGTCTTCCATGGGGTGATCGAGGAACGGGGTTACGGCTGCTGCCCGTACGGGTCGTCGACCGCGTACCTCCAGACGCCGTCCGTACCCAGGCGCAGGACGTCGACGCCGATGCCCGTCAGCCGCTCCGGCAGTCCCGCCTCGTCGACGGTCTCGATGACCCAGTCGACGATCAGCAGGGCGGTGTCATCGGAGACGAAGGCGTCCCGGGTGTTCGTGCTGATCTTCGGGTTGCGGGCCAGGAACTCCCGCTGGGCGTCCCGCCGCGCCTGTCCGGTCAGCGGCACCCCGGGCTCCCAGACGGCCACGGCGTCATCCGTGTAGAAGGCGTCCATGGCTTCGAAGTCGCCGGCGTTGAACGCCTCGACATATTGCGCGTTGTGCCTTTTCAGGTTCTCCAGCTGAGACATGGGAAGAGTCGACCTGCCTTTTCGGTAGTCGGCGTTCCGGGCCTTGTGCGATCGGCATCCGGGATATCCGGTACGAAACTAAGCGGTGGTGTTCTTCAGGTCATCCATCGGACGGTAATCCGCCGGTCATGCGGGATTCCATGGGGCCCGGGGGTGAACGGAATTACCCATTCGAGGCCGATTGCTGAAGATCGCGAGAGAAGCCCCTGCCTACGATCGCATCGGGTTACGGACCTGAATCGGGACCTTCGTACGTGTTGACAATTCAGCCCGGAAAGGCAGTCGAGCGCGATGACGAATCAGCACCGGATCGATTTTCCTGCGACGCGTGGAGGCGAAGCGGAGGCGATCGCGGTCGTCGGGCTGTCCTGCCGTCTGCCCGGGGCCGACGGACCCGAGAGGTTCTGGGAGCTGCTGCGCACCGGTGCGAGCGCCGTCCGGGACGTCCCCGAGGACCGCTGGCGGTCCGCGACCGGCGAGCCGGCCCCCGATGACACCGTTCCCGGCACGCGGCGCGGCGGTTTCCTCGACCGCGTCGACACCTTCGACGCCGCCTTCTTCGGCATCGCCCCCCGCGAGGCGGTCGCCATGGACCCGCAGCAGCGTCTCGTCATGGAACTCGCCTGGGAGGCACTCGAACACGCGGGCATCGTGCCCGCGACGCTGCGCGGCAGCCGCACGGCGGTCTTCGTCGGCACCCTGCGCGACGACTACGCCGCCCTCCTCTACCAGCACGGGGCCCGAGCGGTCACACAGCACACCATGGCCGGCGTCAACCGCGGCGTCATCGCCAACCGGGTCTCCTACCACCTCGGCCTGCACGGCCCCAGCCTCACCGTGGACTCGGCGCAGTCGTCCTCACTCGTCGCCGTCCATCTCGCCTGCGAGTCGCTGCGCGCCGGGGAGTCCGACGCTGCGCTCGTCGCGGGCGTCAACCTCAACATCCTCGCCGAGAGCGCGGTGACCGAGGAACGGTTCGGCGGCCTGTCCCCGGACGGCACCGCCTACACGTTCGACGCCAGGGCCAACGGCTTCGTCCGGGGCGAGGGCGGCGCGGCCGTCGTGCTCAAGCCGCTGTCCCGTGCGCTCGACGACGGCGACGAGGTACTCGCCGTCATCCGCGGCAGCGCGGTCAACAACGACGGCGCCACGTCCGGCCTGACCGTCCCCGGCCAGGTCGCCCAGGAGCGGGTGCTGCGCGAGGCGTACGGGAGTGCCGGCGTCGACCCGGCCCAGGTGCAGTACGTCGAACTCCACGGCACGGGGACCCCGGTCGGCGACCCGATCGAGGCCGCGGCCCTCGGCGCGGTGCTCGGCGCGGGACGGGCCGGAGGGGAGCCGCTGCGGGTCGGTTCGGTGAAGACCAACGTCGGCCATCTGGAAGGCGCGGCGGGCATCACCGGCCTGGTCAAGGCCGTGCTCGCCGTCAGCCGTCGCCGTCTGGTGCCGAGCCTCAACTTCGAGACACCAGGCCCTGACCTCCCGCTCGCAGAACTCGGACTCGACGTACAGCGCGAGGCGACGGACTGGCCGCATCCGGACCGGCCGCTCATCGCGGGCGTGTCCTCGTTCGGCATGGGCGGAACCAACGCCCATGTGGTGCTGGAGGAGGGACCGGCCAGGCCCGCCCCCGCCGCCGTGCCGGACGCCGGTGGTGCGGAGCGCCCGACGGCGGACGGCTCCGAGGCGGGTCCGCTGCCCTGGGTGGTGTCCGCCCGCGACGAGAAGGCCCTGCGCGACCAGGCGGCCCGCCTGCGTGACGCCCTCGGCGCCGACCCTGCGCCCGACCCGGCCGACGTGGGCCGGTCGCTCGCCGCGACCCGTACCGTCTTCTCCCACCGCGCCGTCGTCGTCGCCGACGACCGCGACGGCATGACGGCCGGCCTCGACGCGCTGGCCGAGGGCAGCACCCGCGCGCATGTCGTCACCGGAACCGCCCGCCCCGGACGGACGGCCCTGCTGTTCACCGGACAGGGCGCCCAGCGTCTCGGTATGGGCCGCGAACTGCGCGCCGCCTTCCCCGCGTTCGGTGAAGCACTCGACGCGGTGTACGCCGCCGTCGACCCGCTCATCGACCGGCCGCTCGCCGAGGTGATCGACACGGGTGAGGGCCTGGACGACACCGGGTACACCCAGCCCGCCCTGTTCGCCGTCGAGGTCGCCCTGCACCGGCTGGTGGAGTCGTGGGGCGTGCGCGCCGACCTGGTCGCAGGCCACTCCATCGGCGAGATCTCCGCCGCACATGTCGCGGGTGTGCTCTCGCTGCCCGACGCGGCCCGCCTGGTCACCGCGCGCGGCCGGCTGATGCGGGCACTGCCCGCGGGCGGCGCCATGGTCGCCGTACAGGCCACCGAGGACGAGGTGCTGCCGCTGATCGGGGACGGGGCGCCCGTCGCCGTCGCGGCCGTCAACGGGCCCCGGTCGGTGGTGCTGTCCGGCGCCGATGACGAGGTCACCCGGATCGCGGACCGCCTCGCCGCCGACGGCCGCCGGACCCGCCGACTGACCGTCTCGCACGCCTTCCACTCCCCGCTGATGGCGCCGATGCTGGAGGACTTCCGCCGCGTCGTCGGGGAACTGACCTTCCACGAGCCCCGGATCCCCGCCGTGTCCACCGTGACCGGCGCACTCGTCACGGCCGGCCGATGGACGTCCCCCGACTACTGGGTCGACCAGGTGCGCCGCCCGGTCAGATTCCTGGACGCCGTACGCACCCTGGAGGCCGAGGGCGCCACCACGCTGCTGGAGCTGGGCCCCGACACCGTCTGCGCGACCATGGCCGCCGACTGCGTGCATGACACCGACACCACGGCGCCGCTCGCCGTCCTGCGCTCGGGGCGCCCCGAGCCGCGGGCGCTGCTCGCCGCACTCGCCGCCGCGTTCGTCCGTGGCACGGACGTCGACTGGGCAGCCGTTCACGCACAGGCCGGCGGGCGTCGCGTGACGCTGCCCACCTACCCCTTCCAGCGGGAGCGCTACTGGATCGAGGGCACGGCCCGCGCGGCAGCGCTCGTCGAGTCCGTGGCCGAGTCCGTACCCGATGCGGCGCCGCGCCCCGCGCTACGAAGGGCCGCGCCCGGCGCCGACACCACCGCCGTGGTCCTCGAACGGGTCGCGGCCGTCCTCGAATACCCCGAAGGCCGCAGGGTCGACACACACAGCACGTTCAAGGACCTGGGCTTCGACTCCCTGATGTCGGTCGAGCTGCGCGACGCGCTGTCCGCCGCAACCGGCCTGAAGCTCTCCGGCGGTCTGCTGTTCGACCACCCGAGCCCGGCCTCGCTGACCGAGCACCTGAACACCCTGCTGGGCGGCGCCGAAGCGGAGGAAGACGGCGGGGTGTCCGACGTCGGGTCGGACGAGCCGATCGCGATCGTGGGCATGGCCTGCCGTTATCCGGGCGGGGTCTCCTCGCCCGAGGACCTGTGGCGTCTGGTGGAGGAGGGCACGGACGCCGTCTCCGGCTTCCCCGACGGCCGAGGCTGGGACCCTGCCCTCTACGACCCCGACGCCTCCGCCAGCGGCCACAGTGCCGTCCGCGAGGGTGGGTTCCTGCACGACGCGGCCCTCTTCGACAACGAGTTCTTCGGCATCTCGCCGCGTGAGGCGCTGGCCATGGACCCGCAGCAGCGCCTGCTGCTTGAGACCGCCTGGGAGGCCGTCGAGCGGGCCGGACTCGACGCGGGGTCCCTCAAGGGCACGCGTACCGGCGTGTTCGTCGGGGCCACCGCGCTGGAGTACGGGCCGCGCATGCACGAGGCGCCCGACACCGTCGAGGGCCATGTGCTGACCGGCACCACACCGAGCGTGCTGTCAGGCCGCATCGCCTACCAACTGGGCCTGATCGGCCCGGCCGTCACGGTGGACACGGCCTGCTCCTCCTCCCTGGTCGCCCTGGACCTGGCGGTCCGCTCGCTGCGCTCCGGTGAGACGACGCTCGCCCTGGCGGGCGGCGCGACGGTGATGTCCTCACCCGGCATGTTCGTGGAGTTCTCGCGGCAGCGGGGGTTGGCGCCGGATGGCCGGTCGAAGTCGTTCGCTGCGGGTGCGGACGGTACGGGTTGGTCGGAGGGTGT
>NZ_JBEZIH010000022.1:102603-154424 GCF_040650935.1 Streptomyces sp. NPDC048565 | reverse complement strand
GGCGTGAACGAACGACGAGGGCGGCGAGGCTTCTTCTTCCCCATGCTCTCCATGATGGACATCCTCCCGGGGCTGAACCCCAGATCTCGAATGTCCGTCAAAGCGGAACAAGCTCAGGCAAGGCAGGCTCCGGTTCGGAAACCACCCCGCGGAAGAACGGCGGACGGCGGCAGCGACGCGTTACGGCGCGTTCGACGCAGAAGGAAGCTCAGCCTCTCGTACTGAAATCCCGTCCGCCTGCGCCTCGACGCTCCGCCCCCTGCCCGCTTCCGACGTGGAGACCTTACCGCGGCGATTCACCTGAAAGGCGAGCGCTACCGCGGCCAGCAGCGCAAACGCGCTGCCGGTCCACATGGCGACTGCGGGGTCGTCTCCGAAGCTACTGATCGCAAATGCGCTCACTGCGGTCCCGACCGTAATGCCCAGGGTGATGACCGAAGTGTGAAGGGTGTTTACGAGGTTCCCTGTGCCCCCGACTTCTACGACACGAGTCACCAGCGGCGGGTTCATCGTGACCCCTGCGAGCCCCACAACAAGCACCATGGTGAGGACCAAGAGCTGAACCGTGCCCGCGAGCGCGAGCACGCCCAGAGAGACGAAGAGCAAGGCATGCCCGAATCGCAGCACCCCAACAGCATGCTTGTCCGTCAGCTTTCCGACTATCAGGTTGCCGACGAGTGAGCAAAGTCCGTACGCGAGAAGGATCAGCGTCGTGGCGTCAGCCGTGAATCCCGCACTCCCTTCCAGGAGCGGCGTGAAGTAGGAGAACGCCGAATACGCGGCACCAATGGTCAGGAAGCTCACAAGGTAGCGCGACCACAGTCGGGGAAGACGCAGGTTTCGCAAGTCCTGTGCATTGTCGCCAGCAGTGGCTGCCTCTCTCGGAGGGAGGGCAAGGAGACTTACCACGAACACAACCAGCGCTGCGACGCCGAGAATGTAGAACGTGGCTTGCCAGTTCCAGCGGCCGGCGATGAAGTGAGAAACAGGAAGCCCTATGACCGTGCCGACCATGATGCCGCTGAGCACAATTGACACGGCCTCGCCGATCTTGCCCGTGCTCGGTGCGAGCCTGGTGGCGTAGACGATCGACAGCCCCACGGCCGCTCCCGCGAGGCAACCGGTCAGGATACGCATCAACAGCACCCACCAGTACTCGTGCACGACAGGCGCAAGCATCTCGGGGAGCGCGTACGCGGCGACCACGGCAAGCAGCGCCTGCTTGGGCGGGCGGCGCCTCAGCGCGTAGGCAATCGCGGGCCCGCCGAGAGCCATGCCCAGGGCGAAGATCGAGACGAGCAACCCGATCTTCTTTGTGTCCACCCCGAGGTCCTGAGCCATCTCCGGCATCATCGCCGGCACCTGGAGCTCACTCGAGACCACGATGATCATGGTCAACATCAATAGGTACAGGTGTTTTTTCATCAGACTTCCTTCGGTGAGCGAAGATTCATTCTGTATTCTGAAGTACAAAAATAATCCAAAAAGCGGGACCAGTGGACCCCAGCGCCCACATCACGCCCTCAACGAGTCGAGACTGAGCTTCGCAATCCCGTGCAGCCCGGAAGGCGCGGTGCCCGCCTGGGCGAGAACGCGTATCCCGAAGATCGCCGACACGATCATGAGGGAGGCTTCATGCGGCGAGACGTCCGCTCGCAGGGTGCCGTCAAGGCGCCCAGCTCTCACCGCACCGGCAATGAGAGATAGCTGATCATCAAGGAAGCGGTCGAGGATCCTCTGCACACGGGGCTCGCGAGCCCCGATGTCGGGCGCCATGCGCGAAGCCGCGATCATGCACCCCGCAGCGTGCCCCTCATTCCTGGCCTCGATCTCCTCGTCCAGGATGAGGGCGAAAAGGGCCGCGAGGCGCTCCTTCCCTGACAGGTCCGGGTCGGTCAGGACCGCCCCCTGATGCTCCCGGGCGACTGAAACGCTCCGGTCCAGCGAGCGAACGAACAGTTCATCCTTCGAGACGAAGGTGTTGTACAGGCTGCTCCGGCGCACCCCTGCCGCCTCACACAACTGCTCGGTCGTGGTGTCCGCGAGCCCGTGCACACGAAACAGCTTGACGGACGCATCGAGGACCGCGACCTCGTCGAACCCTCTCGGTCTACCCATGATCGTCACTGTAGCGGATTATGTATTTCATTGTCCAGAAAGGGGGTCAGGCTGTGCCGACCAGCAGAGTTTGCGTACGAGTCGTAGCCGCGGTGGGCGAGGAGCGCCTCTTGCCGGGTTCCGGGTCGGCCATCGACGCCGGTCATGGCCGGGACCTGTACGGCACGGGCGGGAGCGGGTGTGAAGTCGTTGCGGTTTCCGCCGGTCAGCGACACGGTGAGTGGGATGGTCTGGGGGCGAGCTCCCGCTGGTGCTTCTCGGCCGGTGGTACGTCGTCAGCGCCGTTCCGACGTCGTCGAGCAGGGCGTCCGCGTCGAACGGCTCCCACACGCGCATCATCCGCAGGACGCGTCGCAACTCCGTGGGGTCGAGCGGTGGGAACCACGCTTCCGGTGACTCTCCGTCCGGAAGGGCCGGTGACGGCGGCAGGCAGCGGGCGCGCGGGACCGCGTGAGCGGTGGCGATCATGGCTGCTCCTCCGGCACACTCAGACGGCACCAGGTGCCTGTGCCGTCCTCGGTGACGCCCCACGATCCGGCGACTGCGTCGACCAGGGCCAGGCCGCGGCCGCGCTCGTCGTCGGAGCCGGCAACGCTGAGGACAGGCCTGTCGGGAGAGCCGTCCGTCACCTCGATGAAGAGGTTCGAGGCGGCCCGGTACAGCCGTACGCCCACGACAGGCCCTCGGCCGTACCGCATGGCGTTGGTGACCAGTTCGCTCAGGCACAGCTCGACCGGCTCGCACAGGCTGTCCAGCCTCCATTTGCGGAGCTGCGCGCGGCCGATACGGCGGACACGTCCCGGCCAGGGGCTGTCGCTCTCGGACATCTCGCCGGCGCCGTCGAGGCCCGGGGGAGAGGAACGCGGGATGCAGAGCTCCACGCCTCGGTCGGCGGCGCCGGGCCGTCATACCCGCGCTCACCGCACCAGCCCAGCCACGAGAGCACCGACGCCCGCCGGGCATTCCATGTGTTCACCGCGGAGCTGCCCCACAGCAGTTCCAGGGCCTCACCGATCTCGTCGTCCGCGACGGCCGCCAGTGGCCGGCCCTCGCCGAGCCGCTCGGCGGTCTTGCCCACCCCGATCCCGTAGTTGCGGACCGTGTTCGGGTTGCCGAGCGAGTCGAGGAAGACGTCGGCCGCCGCGCGGACGGTCAGCGCCTTCCCGGCGGGCAGTTGTACGACGGCGGACACCACTTCCCCCTTGCCGCAGATAACAGGCCCGCTTCATGTACGGCCTGACGGCCGTTCCCGCAGGTCGCGATCAGCCTTCCCACAGATAATAGGGCGTTATCTGCGGAACGACTTCAGACCGATCCCGCGACCGACGCTCCGTCAGCCGCCCACCAGGGCCGACTGAGCCTTAGCGCCGGTTTTCGTTCCGATGTTCCTCAACCCCCTAGAGCCCCGTGGGTTCAGGGAAACTGAAGCTTGTTCAGTGGGAACTCGCGGGTCGGTCCGTGTGCATCAGGTGGGGACGTCCGTGGGTTCGGCGGGAACGCGGGGGTGGACTGCGGCGAGGCGGCGGGCTTCGGCTATGACCTCAGCATCGATCTGAGCCACTGCTTCGTCGCCGCCGTATTCGAGGAAGGCGTACTCGTCATCGAGTTCGGCGAGTCGTGCTGTCAGGGGCAGCTCATGCCCGTAACGCTGGTTGATCCGGAAGGTGAGCTCCCAAGGTTTCAGCTCGCCGGCCAGCATGCGTCGTGCGAGCGCTCGCGCGGCGGCTTCTTGGCCGGCCTCACTGGCGGCCGGATAGAGAATAAGGCCGAGCTCATCGAACGCTTCGGGGAGCAAGTCGTGCACGTCGTAGTCCGCCTCGGCACGTGTGCAGGCTGCCAGCACCCGAAGTCCGGGGCTGTCCAGGCCGGCGACGAGCGCGTCACAGGCCGCGCTGACGACATCGCTCGCGGGGATCTCGCCCGCGCTCCAGAGAGTGGCGCGGTCCTGTAGTTCGCTGGCTGCTGCTTCGGTCGACGGCATCCGCCCATGTTCGCTTCAATCTCGGGTCCCGGTCGAACAGGTTTCACTGGTGCTTCTGCTCGGCAGCTTGCTCCAGCAGGGCCCGCGCGGAGTCTGCGTAACGCATTGCGGTCTTTTCATCCAGCCCGAACACCTGGGCGAGGTGAAGCGGATCGGGCCCGTGGGTGAGGGCCTCTTCGAGTTGCCGGTCGACGCGGAGACGCTCCAGGGTCGCGTCCGGCCCGCGCATCGCGGTGCTGATCCAGTGGTTGCTGGCGCGGCCAGTCTTCGTTGCGGTCTGGTTGTTGATCAGTAAGTGGAGATTCGCCGTGTTGGGCCACCGGCTGCGTCTGTGCTCCAGCCAGTCCAGCAGCAGTTTCAGGGTGAGGTCGTCGAGCGGGCGTGCTCGTCCGGCGATCGTCAGCCGGCGGTTGCCGATGTCGAGGTCGTCGAGCATGAGGGTGCCGATCTGGGCGACCCGGGCGGCGTGAACCGCGGCGAGGGCGACAATCAGTCGCGCGGCCAGGGTGGTGGCTGCCGCGACGGAGCGGTCGATCTGGGCGGGCGCGAGTGGTTGGAGCACGCCGTACTCGTTCTGGCCGACCTTGATGCGGCTCGTGGGGTTGCGGAAGATCAGGCCGGTCCGCTTGGCCCAGGTGAACAGGGAACGCAGGGCGCCGAGCTGGTCTCGGCGGTGGTGGCCGTGCAGGGTCTTGAGGTGGGTGAGGACGTCCTCGCGGGTCACCTCCCGCAGGTGGTCGTAGCGGTCCGACCAGCAAAGCAGTGCCGGACGGGCCCCGTTGAGGTAGAGCCAGACCGTGCTCTGCTGCCGGGGAAGGCTGCGGGGGCCGCCGTCATGCAGAACCCGGGTCCAGCGCTCAGCCTCCGCACCGATGCCGAGGGCGAGGCCCTCCAGGCGCTCGACAAGCCAGCGTTCGAAGGAGGGCTCGCTGTCGTCCAGGAAGATCCCCATCTCCTCAAGGACCGTGGCGGTGTGTCCGAACCGGAGATCGAGGGCCCTGAGCGGGGTGAAGATCTCGCTGTGGCGGATGACGTCGCCCTCGACGTACTCGGTGAGCACGATGGCCAGGCCGCGGTTGACGGCGAAGCGGACGCCCCGTCCCCAGCCCCGTGCCTCGGCGAGCTGGTAGGCGAGGTACTTCGCCCAGGCCAGCCAGGGGCTGGCCAGATCGACGGCGGCCGGGTCGAGACGGCCGTAGTCACGCGGGACCTGCCCGAACAGCGGTAGCTGTCTCCAGCCGGCACTCGGCCGCCAGGCCGGCGCGGGTGGCGGCTTCCGGACGGATCCCCGCCGTCCTCCGCGGCGCGGGGCGGTTGGGGCCGATCCTCTGCGGTAGTGCAGGCCCATGAAGAACAGCTGGTGGTGCCGGACGGCGTTGAGCCGGGCCCTCACCTCCGCTTCGGCGGGCGGCTGGCCGACGGTGGTCTTGGCGTGGAGCCGGGCCTGGCACCAGCACAGACGGCAGTAGTCCCACTTCAGCGGCTGGACGCGGCGGCAGCCGACGCAGGTGGCTGTCTCGTGACTTCGGCCGAACATGTAGCAGGCAGGGCAGAGGCGTCCGCTGAAGTCGCCCCAGGCCAGGCAGCTGTCGCAGGAGTCGGTGGGCTTGCGGTAGCCCTTCGGATACCGGCTCATGCCGGAGGCAGCGACCGGCCATCGCGGCGCTTGGGCACTACCGCCGGGGCAGTGGTGCCGGAGCCGACCGCGACTCGACCGGTCTCCTCCTGACCAGGGCGGTTGACCTTGCCCGGCTCCGGGATCAGCAGGTCTCCAATCTCGCAGCCGAGGACGACGCAGATGACGTCCAGGTCCTCCAGCTTGAGTGAGACCGGCTGCCCGGACCACAGCCCGGACATCTTCCCGGCCGAGATCACCAGGCCGTGCTCCGCGAGGTTTCGCTGAAGCTCGGACGCCTTCCAGATGCCCTTGTTCGCGGCGGTCAGCCGCAGGTTCCACCTCATCGGACCAGTCCTTCCAGCCGCTTCGCGGCCCGTTCCATCCCGGTGACCCAGGCGTCCTCGACCCGGGTCTGCTGAACGTGGATATAGCGCATCGTCGTGGCGATCCAGGAGTGTCCCAAGACCTCCTGGATCGCGAGCAAGTCCAGCCCGTTCGCATAGAGTTGGGATGCGCAGAAGTGCCGAAGGACGTGCGGCGTCAGCTTCTCGCCCCACCCCGGTAGATGCGCTTTGGCCGCGTTCTTGAGGCCGTCACGTAGAGCGTCGTCGCCGGCCCGGCGCGAAGAGCCGTCGGTGTTCTTGCGCTCGGAGGGAAACAGCGGGGCGCCGGGACGGGTGTGGTCGTCGTCGAACTGGCCCCAGACGTCCTCGATGAACCACCGAAGTGTCCGATCGGAGCCGTTGATCAGCGGCACCATCCGCTCGCGCGGACCCGAGCCGCGGGCGCCCTTGCCGTGGCGGACGTGGAGCTTGCCGAAGCGGCCCAGGTCCCACTTGATGTCGTCCAGGTCGAGCCCGCACGCCTCGCTCACCCGCAGGCCGACTTCGGACAACAGCTTCGAGGCGGTGTAGTTCCTGGCGGTAGGGGCGAACTTGCGGCAGGTCGCCAGCTCACCGCCCCAGCCGGTGAACAGCGTCCCGACCTCCGGCTCGCTCGGCGGAATCCGCAGCTGGGCGTCCTTGGCCCCACGCGGCTTGTTCATCTCGTCGATCGGGCACTCGACGACCCGGCCCGTCATCCGATGAAGCTCGACCTTGTGCCGCAACTCCAGGAACATGAAGTACGTGGTCAGCGCCTGCGACCGGCCCAGCCGAGTCCCGCTCGGCGAACCCCGCAGCACCTTCCCGAAGTACGCGTCAGCGTCGGCCGGCTCCATGTCCCACAGCGGTCGACCGAACCAGGTCCTGATCTGGTCCAGATGCCCGACGTCCCCGCGGATTGTGCCGTCCGCCAGCCCTGCCGAGGCCCGCGCGAGGACGAACCCGGACAGCACGTCGGTCTCGAACCGCTCCAGCTCCTCAACCGATGCCGGCGCCCAGTGCTCACGCAGGTCCCGTACGACTGCCAGTGCCGCCAACCCGAGCCTCCTCGCCTTCAGCCCGACTGCTGATCAGTCGGACGAGGTGAGAACGCTTCAGGAATCCCGAAGTTACGTCACCGGACCACAGAGCGCTCGAAGGAGGAGGAACCCCCTGGCCACAAGGGAAAGGACTCAGCAGAGCTCAGGAGAACTCACGGGATGTCGCACACATGCTGGGCGGGACCGGTCGCGACGCGCCCACTATCCGGGGAGATGCCGGGGCCGCCCGTTCCGGGAGTGGTCCAATGAGCCTGTTCCTCAATGGAGTCGACCCGAGGATGACCTCATGAAGCATGCTTTCCAGGCGTTCGCGCTGTGCGCCGCGATTGTCGCCGTCGCGTTCGGTGGGGCAGGACTCGCCCAGGCAGATTCGTACATCTCGTCCCAGACGTGCATCGACGGGGGCGGCACGGTCCAGCAGATCGAACATGGTCTGGGTATCTGCATCGGCGGGGCTTACGACGGCGTCGAGATCCAGAACCACCCCTGAGACGCCCTCCCCTGGGCATGAGGTGGCCCCGGCGCTATGTGGCTGATTCTGCTGATCCCCGCAACACCCTGGAGTTTCAGGGAGTTGCGGGGATCGTGGATTCTGAGCTGCTGAGTGCCAGTCCTGGCCGCCGCTCATTACTCCGGCCTCACTGTCTTCTACTCAATCCCCTCCATCTACCTCGGCGAACGCGCGGCAGCCACCGGGATAGCCCTTGTCACCTCCATGGGATCCTTCGCCGCGGCCGCGTCGCCGTCCTTGCTCGGGCTCATCCAGGAGCGCACCGGCAGCCTGTCACTCGGCCTACAGATCAGTGCCGGAATCGTGCTGCTCGCAGTTATCCTGCTGCTGGTCGGGGTCAAGGCGAAAGATCTGCGGGAACGGCGCCCGTCCTGATGCTCCGAAGGCACGGGGGACCGGGTCACGTCGGCTTCCCACGACGCTTCGCCTGCACCTTGAGCCACGGATTCTCCGCTTTGGACTGCGCACGGTCCAGGTACTCCCGCTTCACGACCGCCGAGCCCGGCTTCCACCGGCCCTGTTTCGTCGGGTCCCCGCCGGCCTCCGCGATGGCCTGCGCGCCGCCACGCCGTAGCCCGTGGGCGGTGACCTGCTGCCAGTTCTTCGCGCCGGCCCTGTGGGCGCGGCCGCGGACCCAGTCGTTGATGGCGTCCCCGGTGACGTAGTCGCCGCGTTCCTTCGCGACGGCCCGGTTCTGGAGGGTGCCACGGGAGGTGAGGGCCCGGAAGAACGCGCCCTCGCGGACGCCGAGGTGGTGCAGGGCGGTGAGCCAGTCCCGTACGGCAGCGACGGGGTCGAGGAGCGGGTCGTCGTCGGCGGGGATGTCGGTGTGCTCACCCCTGGCTTCCTGGTCGGTCTTGGAGGACCGGATGTGCAGGGTGACGAAGTCGTCGTCGACCGCGACGTCGGCGATGGACAGGTCGGCGAGCTCGATCCTGCGGTTGAGGGCGCCCCGGCCGAGGAGGAGCATGCACCGGTCGCGGCGCCCCGCGATGGTCCGCAGGTCGCAGGTGGCGACCATGGCCCGCAGCAGTTCATCCGTGATCGGAGGCGCCTTGCGGACGGCGGTGCGCTTCGCCCATGTCTTCTTGTACTCGTTCAGCATGCCCCGGGCCTGCTTCGTGCCGGGCTTCTGGTCCTCGGGCATCCAGGTGCGGATGGCGGACATGGCGGCGTTGATGGCGTTCGGGGAGCGGCCCAGCTCGATGAGGTGCGCGACGTACTCGACGTAGGTGGCGGTGGTGCACGGCCGGGCGACACGGCTCTCGTCGGCGCACCAGTCGGCGAACTTGTTGCGCTGGGACAGGTAGTTGGCGCTGGTGTTCTTCGGCGCGGACTGGTTCTCCAGCCGCTCGGCGGTCTGCTCGGAGACGTACAGGTCGCGCTCGGTGTACGTCGGCTGGTCGGCCTCGGTGGGGAGCCCCTGGCCCGGGTAGAGAATGGTGTGCCGGTCAACCACCGGGCGGGCCACCGGGCGCGGCTGGATGGCGGCGGGGAGATGGCTGTCGACCGTCGGCTCCGCATCGACCACCAGCTCCGCATTGACGACCTCGGCGTCCACCACTTGCATGTCGGCCTCGTGCTCCGTCATGCCGCCACCCGTTCCCATCGTGTGCTGCCCACTTCGACGGCAGCAGAAGCGGGAGCAGCGGACGCCTTATCCCCCATGTTGCCCACGATCCCTCCCAGCGAAGCACCCACGTACAAGGGAAATTATACGTGGGTGCTTGTGGAATGGCCGCTGGATGCTGGGCCAGAGGTGGCTTCCTGAGGGGGAGTCAGGGGATACGGTCAGTCGTTCGATTCTGCTGTGAGAGCGATCCTAAGGTTGGGGCAGCTTTCGCGATCGAAGGGCCTTTCTGTGATTGGGCGCCGCAGACGGCCCTTGGGCGTTCTGGGTGTTCCGGGAGAACGGTCTACCGGTTCGCGGCTTCGCGAGAGGCGATCCGGTTCGTGCGACCGACCGCGCGGCCCACCGCGAGGCCCGGCCGGGTGCGGGGACGAGATCGACTACGGCAACCGCAAGGGCATCCGACTACGACGCGCGGACATCGAGAAGAGGTTTCCCGGGCTGCTCGCCCTCCTGGGAACAGAGCCCCAGGGCGGTACCGCTCCTCGCTGAGCGCACCGGAGGGGAGTCCGAGCCGGCCCTGAGCCGCGAGCTCGACCAGATCCAGCGTGCGCCCGGCTCGCAGGTGGCCGGGCACGACGCGGGCACGAAGAATGCTCCTGGTGGACAGGTTCACGACAGCGGGGTCGAGTGCCCTGCGCGGCCGGACATCCGCAGCAGGCCGGCCGGTGTCCGTCAGGGCGTCTTCGGGTGCGGGGCGTCTGCTGACCTGCTGTGTGCCGTGTCGGTGGGTTCGCTCTGTGAGAGTGCGGCGAGGAGTTGCAGCTTCTCGTCGCTGTCGCTGTCCTTGTCGGGGTAGTAGACAACGAGGATGACGTCGTCGACGGGGAGTTTGTCGCGGTGGAGCCGCAGTTCACCGACGATGGGGTGGTGGACCGTGGTGGTGCCCCCGTCGAGGTTGCGGACGTCGTGCCGGGCCCACAGGGTGCGGAACCGCTGACTGGACAGTGCGAGTTCTCCGACGAGTTCGACGAACCGGGGGTCGTCGTTGTCGTCCCCGATGGTGGTGCGAAGAGCGGCGACGAAGCTGCCGGCGGCTTTGGCCCAGTCCTGCTGAAAGGCTTGCTCCTCGGGATCGAGGAAGAGGGAACGAAGCCGGTTCTGGCCCGGCCGCAGGCGCGGGGAGAGCGCGACGGCCATGGGGTTGGAGGCCAGGACGTCGAACGCGCGCCCTTCGACGAACGCGGGAATCTGAAGGTGGGCGAGGAGCTGGTGCACCCGTGCCGGTACGTGCTCGGGTCGCCTGCGGCGCGGAGCCCTGGGGCGTGCTGCCGTGAGGCCGAGCAGATACGTCCGCTCGACGTCGTCGAGGCGCAGGACACGCGCGAGTGATTCGAGGACCTGAGGTGAGGGGTTCTTGTCGCGGCCGCGTTCCAGCCGCAGGTAGTAGTCGGGGCTGATACCGGCGAGCAGGGCGACTTCCTCACGGCGCAGGCCGGGCACGCGGCGGTTGTCGCCGGGCGGGATTCCTGCCTGTGCCGGTGAGATCAGGTCGCGCCGGGCGCGCAGGTAGCTGCCGAGCCGGTTGCCGGATTCCTCATCCTTCATACCGACACCGTAGTGCGGTGTGCGTGACCCGGAGGGGGCCCTGAAAGGACCAGGGAAGACGGGGGCACTGTCACACCCGGCGGATGCCGCCAAGACTGCAACAGCACTGTTCGAGAAGGACAGGGAACCTCATTGAACGCGCCGTGGGCCTGAACGCCGTCGGCGTCCTGGACTGAAGGGAAGATCTCGTGGATCTCTCCAATCGCACCGTTCTCATCGTCGGCGGGACCTCGGGCATCGGGCGGGAGCTGGCCCGCCGGTTCGCCGAAGCGGGCAGCACCGTGGCCGTCGGCGGACGCAGTCCGGAGGCACTCTCGGAACTCGCCGGAGAAGGCTTCGGCACCGTCAGGATCGACGTCACCGACAGTGCCTCCGTCGCATCTGCCCGTGACGCCGTGCTCGCCCGGTACCCCGAGCTGGACACCGTGGTGACGATGCCTGGCGTCATGCTCCTGGAGGACCTGCGCGACCCCGCACACTTCGAGGCGGCGAAGACGACGATCGACACCAACCTGGTCGGCACCATCCGGGTGATCGACGCCTTCACCCCACATCTGGTCCAACGCGGCGAGGGCACCTTCATCACCGTCACCTCCGGTATCGCCTTCCTGCCTTTCCCGCCCATGCCCACCTATGCCGCATCGAAGGCCGCGGTGCACGCCTACTCCGAGGCACTGCGCGCGCAACTCGACGGCACCGGCGTCAGCGTCGTCGAACTCGTCCCGCCGGCCGTCGCCACAGCAGGCCAGGAAAAGGTGAACCCGCACGCGCTGCCGCTCGACGGCTTCGCCACCGAGGTCATGCAACTGCTCTCGGAGGAGCCCACGCCCCGCGAAATCCTGGTGAAGGGAGTCCTCATGCACCGCTGGGCCGAGCGCGACGGTACCTACGACGACCTCGTCGCACAGCGTTCCGGGGCCCTGGCCATGCTCCCCAACCGCGAAGGCTGATCCCTTTCTTCTCAGCAGGGGTCGTACGCTTCACCGCCCCCGGGCGCCGGTGAAGCGTACGACCCGAAGCTGGATGGGGCCGGCCAGGGAGCAGCGAACGCTTCCTTACTCCTTACTCCTTACGGAAGAGGCACGGCGGGCCGCCGATGAGAGTGTGGACGGGCCCGGGCCGGCTTTCGGACGACGCCCGCGTCAAGGTGAAGGGCGCGTCGCGTTTCTACGGCTGGCGCGTGGTTGCGGTGAGGAAATCCAGGACCAGGGGGCCGGCGTGGGCGCGGGCTTCCTCGAAGTAGGCATGGCGGGCGGCGGGGATCAGGTGGAGCCGGGCGTCGGGGATGCGGTCGGCGAGCAGGGGGGCGTTGGCGGTGGGGTTGAGCAGGTCGTCGGTTCCGTGGAGGACCAGGGTGGGTGCGCTGATGTGGGGCAGGAGGTCCCAGGCGTTGTGCTGACTGCTGGCGGTGAGGTGCCGGCGGCGGGAGTGGGCGGGCATGCCGGGGTCGCCGAGGGTGTGGTGCGGGCCGGGGTGGTCGGCGAGCCAGCGGGGTGTGTACATGAGTTCCAGCAGGGCTTGCCGTGCGGCTCCGGGGCGAGACTGGGCCAGGGCTCGGCGGACGTCGTTGCCGCGTTCGATGCCCTGCGGGCCGCCGGGCGAGGTGCAGCCGAGGACCAGGGCGCTGACTCGGTGCGGGTGCCGGGCGGCGAGTTGCTGGGCTACACGGCCGCCCATGGACGTGCCGTAGATGTCGGCCCGGTCGATGCCGAGGTCGTCGAGGACGGCGATGACGTCCTGGGCGAACAGTTCGGTGCTGTGCGGGGTGTCAGGTTTGTCGCTGTCGCCGGTGCCGCGGTAGTCGAGGGTGAGGGTGCTGCGGGCGGGTTGGAAGTCGGCGCGGACCGAATCCCACCAGTGGTGGTTGTTGGCCTGGCCCGCCAGCAGGACGAGTGGCGCTCCGTCGCCTTGGAGCTGGTAGGCGATGCGGGTCCCGTCGGGTGTCGTCGTGTACGTCATCGGCTGGTTCCTCAACTCCGTTGTCGGCGGCCACGGTACCCGGTTCGGGGCTTGCGCGGCCGTGGGCTGCGGGGAGGTCACGGGCGCGGGGAAAGCCGTAGGCAGGAGACCGCTGTCGCTCATCTTGCGGGCGTGTGGGGGTAGCGCCCAGGTAAGCCCAAAAGCCGCCGTTACTTGATCTTGACGGGTGCAGTGCTCGGTCGGCTCAACGCAGGCTGGCGGCCGGAAGTGCGCTGACACGGTTCTCGTACTCGCGGCGGGTCTTGCGCTGGCAGGAACAGCTGGGACGCCCTGGCCGTCTTCGAGTGGCTGGCATCGGTTGAGGAGCTGGCGGTGTGGTCGGGCAGGAGGTCGGCGACGGCTGTGCGGATCGCGCTGAGGCCGGCCGGCTGTTCCACCCCCGAGTGGCCGGCGCCGGGACGTGGTGTTGGGGCACCGGACCTCCGGCCGCAACACAGAGCCGAACCACGGATGTGCGACATTCCGTGAGTTCGGCTGAGCCCCGCTGAGTCCCTGCCTCCGTGGCCAGGGGGGGGCGATCGTTCCGTCGCCGCGACCACTACGCCGGCCGCCCGGCTCATTCTCGCCCTCGCGGCGGTGCACGCGGCCCGGGGCGCTCAGATCGGCAGCCTCATGCTCGACGACGTCGACATCGGGAACCGCCGTCTGACCATCGCCGGGCGAGTCCGTCCGCTCGACGAGCTCACGCTGAAGCTGCTGCTCGACTGGCTGGAGCACCGCCGGAAGCGGTGGCCGAACACTGCCAACCTCCACCTGCTCATCAACAACCGGACCGCCACGGGCATCGGCCGCGCCGGCAACCACTGGATCAATGCGCCCCTACGCGGTCAGGACGCGACCGGTCCTGCTGGAGCAGGCTGCCGAGCAGCAGCACCGTGCTTCGATGGTGGTCGTAGTATGGGACGGCCGTATTCATCAGCCACCTCAAGGAGCCACCGTGGCCCGTCCCCGTACCGCCCCCCGGACGGTGGAGCACCCTGACCTGTCACAGGTCTCTCTGCAGCAGGTTCTGGAGGCGCTGGTGGACCCGGTGCGCCGGTCAGTGGTGGCCCAGCTGGCTGGTGCGGGTGCGGACCTGAGCTGCGGGACCTTCGTCGCGTCAGTGTCGCTGTCGACGCTGACGCATCACTTCAACGTGCTGCGCGAGGCGGGTGTGATCCGCCAGTACTACGTGGGGACGACGAAGATGAACGCGCTGCGCACCGACGAGATGGACGAGAGGTTCCCGGGGCTGCTGCCCGCTGTACTGGACGCCCTGACCGCAGAGGCGGCAAACGCCGTCTGAGCCTGCCGGGGGCAGTGCACCAGGTACATACTTTGACGTTCATCGTAATTTGACCGTGGTCAAAGCTTGGGGCAGAGTGGAGAGCACGCCGGGATCATCCGGTGTTCTCCCGTTTTCTACCCCGGGGCTGGTGCGCCATGGCAAAGCTCGTGCAGTTCGACCGGATCGGCGGACCCGAGGTCCTCGCCCTCCGCGATGTCGCCTCCCGCGCTCCGGGCGCGGGAGAGGTGCGCATCCGGGTCGACGCAATCGGCCTGAACCGGGCCGAGATCATGTACCGGGAAGGCGCCTACTTCTACCAGCCGGTCTTCCCCTCCACGCTGGGCTACGAGGCCGCGGGCGTCATCGAGGCAGTCGGCGAAGGCGTGAGCGAGTTCTCCGCGGGCGACCCGGTGGCCGTCGTGCCCGCATTCCTGCAGAGCGAGTACGGCACCTACGGCGACAGCGTCGTCCTGCCGGCCGCAGCCGTCGTCCCCCGCCCCGCACAGGTGGACGCCGTCACCGCGGCGGCTGTGTGGATGGCCTACATCACCGCCTACGGCCCCCTCGCCGAGAGCGGCAGGGTACGTCCGGGCGACCACGTGCTCATCACCGCCGCCTCCAGCAGCGTCGGCCTGGCCGCCATCCAGATCGCCCGCCACATCGGCGCGATCCCGATCGCCACCACCCGCGGCGCGAACAAGAAACAGCGCCTCCTGGACGCCGGCGCGGCCGACGTCATCGTCACCGACGACGAGGACCTGCCCGCGCGCATCGAGGAGATCACCGGCGGCACGGGTGTGCGCCTGGCCTTCGATCCGATCGCGGGCCCCGGCGTCGAAACCCTCGCGAAGGGCATCGCCCCCGGCGGACACCTGGTCGTCTACGGCGCTCTCGACCCGCGCACCACCCCGCTGCCCAACGCGCAGTCCTTCCCCGCGCTGAACACCAGCACCTACACCCTCTTCGAGATCACAGGCGACCCCGAGCGGCTGCGCCGCGCGGTCGCGTTCGTCAACGCCGGACTCGCCTCGGGCTCGTTCACTCCCGTCGTCGACAAGACCTTCGACCTGACCGACATCGCCGAGGCCCACCGCTACATGGCGGCCAACGGCCAGGTCGGCAAGATCGTCGTCACCGTCACCCACGACGCCACCACCTCCTGAGCCCGGCCGCGCCGCAGCAGCGAGACACCGCGCTCGCACCACCGGCGCAGTCCCGCACCCCGGTCACACCAGCTGGCCTCCCCCTCCCCCAGATGCAAGAGAAAGGAGCACGTGTCATGCGTGCCTGGCAGCTCGAAGACTTCGGCCTGGACAACCTCCGCCTCGCGGAGCGCTCCACCCCCAAGCCCGGTCCCGGCGAGATCCTCGTCAAGGTCTCCGCCGTCTCCCTGAACTTCCGCGACAAGGCGATCGTCGACGGCGTCTACAACCCGGAGAAGATGCCGAAGAACCTCATCCCGGTCAACGACACGGCCGGTGTGGTCGCCGAGGTCGGCTCCGGCGTGACCCAGTGGCAGGTCGGCGACCGCGTGATGTCGCACTTCTACTCGCACTGGCTCGACGGCGCCCCCGCCCGGGACGAACCCGACTGGCAGCTCGGCGGCCCAATCGACGGGGGACTTGCCGAGTACATGATCCTCGAAGCCAACTCGGCCGTGCCGACCCCGGCCAACCTCACCGACGAGCAGGCCGCCACCCTGCCCATCGCCGCGCTGACCGCCTGGTTCTCCCTGGTCGAGTACGGCAACCTGAAGCCCGGCCAGTCCGTCCTGGTCCAGGGCACCGGCGGCGTCTCCCTGTTCGCCATCCAGATCGCCACCGCGCTCGGCGCCCGCGTCATCGCCACCTCCAGCAGCGACGACAAGCTCCAGAAGGCCGCCGCCCTGGGCGCCACCGACCTCATCAACTACCGCACCACCCCCGACTGGGCCGAGAAGGTACGTGAGCTGACCGACGGCGAGGGCGTGGACCAGGTCATCGAGGTCGTCGGCGGCGACAACCTCAACCAGTCCGTCCACGCCACCCGGGCCGCCGGCCACATCGCCCTGGTCGGCTTCCTCGGCGGCATGACCGCCCCACTGGACGTCCTGCCTCTGCTCTACAGCCAGGCCGCCATCCGCGGCATCGCCGTCGGCCACCGGCGCGCCTTCCTCGACATGAACGCCTGGATCGAGAAGAACGGCCTGGACCCCGTCATCGACACCGTCTACGCCTTCGAAGACGCGATCAAGGCATACGAACACCTCGCCCGCGGCGCCTTCGGCAAGATCGTCATCCGCATCGCTGACTGACACCGCGCTCACCATCGCAAGGACGGCACCGCCGTGCCTGTCGTCAAACGATGGCACCCTCAAGCTGGAGGCCGCACAACAGGCCCTGTCCCGGTTCCCACGGTGCAGGGCCAGGGAACGCACCCGCAATCATCGGCGGGCGGCGGAGAAGGTGGGATCCCTGCACGGAAAGGTGCGGCGCCGGCGGCTCGACCACGCACACAGGACCGCCCTGAGGCGTGTTCCTCGCCGACCCCGACCTGCCCGCCCGCCTGGCCGCCCGAGGCCCCTACAACACACCGCACCCCGCCACCTTCTACGGCGGCGACCACCACGGCTACACCGACTACCCCCACCTGTAGGACACGCCCTCACCGCGGGACGGACTCTCACTCCGGTCGGGCGTGTCCAGGAACACGGGGTGCCGGTAAGAACGCTGTCACCAGCCGCAAACGGCTGTGGTCAGTTCTCTGACCTGGGGGGCCGGGGCAGTCCCGCCGTGTTGGTCGCCTCAGCGAGCGCGAGGCGACCACTCTTGAGTTCGGGCACGTAGTTCATGATCGGGGTGCCAGCAGCCCAGCGGGGCGTTGTCCGTACCGGCACCCGGCTGCCCCGTACGAGCCCGCTGCCTGGTTCTGGTCTGAGTACCTGCTTGCAAGCCTTCGGTCGGCGTTAGCCCAGGTCAAGATTCGAACAGAGCTGGGCTGGGCCGTCACCGTCCCGCCATGGCTTCTACATCTGACCGCACTGCCCGCGCGGTGCGTCTCGGCGAGCTCGGCGAAGGCCCGCTGGTAGGGGGGCGCCGTACGCGCCTGTGCTGTCGGTCAGCAACCGGTCCAGATGCTGCCTGCTCACAATGATCTCGCCCATGGCCCGCTCCCGGGCCCGCAGAGGCCCGGCCGGTCCAGGCCCTCACCCACGCCCCGACAAGCATGCGCCACGCCATGCCAGGACAACGTCTCCGGACACAGAACGACCGCCAGCCGAAGCTGACGGTCAGTCACGAAGGATCAAGGCCAGGCGTAGGCTGGGCAGAGCGGATCATGCAGCCGGGCCGGCGGACGGTTGGCCGCCGGTCGGCTCTGCGGCGCTCGTTCGCCAGCCGTACCAGCCACGGCACAACACGTAGGCCGCCGCGACGACCACCACGAGACCCAAATCGGTCAGACCGGACTGGCGCGCCTCATTCACATCGCCCACCACCGCAGCGATGACAACGAGCGCGGTCTTCTGGCCGATGATTAGCTCCCACAGCCCTCGGTGTGCACGCGGCGCTGCGGCGAGAATGGCGAATAGTCCCGCGAAGACCAGGTAGGCGGACGTGCGCCAGCCCTCCACCCAAATCCGGGAATCGGGCGCGTCCATCATGAGCGCGATGCCGTAGAAGAACGCGCCGACGGTCGAGAGCGTCGCAAGGACGAGCAGCCACCGACCAATCTTGTCTGCCCGAACCGTGGGCCCACGGTCGTTGAGCGCGGTGTCTGCAACCTTCATGACAACCTGCCCGGCCGGACCGGAGACGGTCGAGCGGTTGTCGACCTCGTCGGTGGTGCGGCCTGTGGGCTTCCTCATGGGTTTCTCCTTCAGTACGGGTGAGAGGTGACGAGCGAAGAGAGAGTGGTTGAACACTCACTTCGGAGCCCAGCGAGGCAGGCGAGCCACTGAGGTCCGTGGGCGCGTGGCCGCCTGCCGGTGCGTGGTGTCAGTAGTGCATGATCCCGGCCGTCAGAGTGCGGGTCCAGGGTGCGGAAATGGCCTCGGCGTCGATGGAGACCAGCAGGTGACAGAGCATGCCGGTGGCGAAGAACTGCTGCACCTGCTCCTCGCCGCCTCCCGAGGCGCTTCGGACGTATTCGACGGTTCGGGCGTACCCGGAGCGCACCGCCTCCCTGACCGCCGGCTCAGAGACCGCCGCTGCCTGGGCGTGCAGCTGGACCAGCATGAGGTCGTTGTCACTGATCAGGCGGGCGTAGGCGTCACCCATCGAGGTGAGCACGGCTTCGGGGGCGCTGCTCTCGGCCTTCGCCGCGCCGGCTTCAAGGGCTGCGCGCACCCGGACGAAGCAGTGCTCGACGACCGCGGTGAACAGGACTTCCTTATTGGGGAAGAGGCGGTAGACGTATGCCTGGGAGATGCCGGCGGCCTTCGCTACCTCGGTGGTCGTGGTGCCGAAATACCCCCGGGCCGCGAAGGCCCCGATGGCGGTGCGCAGCACCGTCTCCCGGCGCTCATCGGCTGTGGACAGCTGACGTCGTTCCATCTGCATGTGAGTAGTCAATCACTCATCCTGGGGAGCGTCAACCGTGAAGGCTCCAACGCGTGGCGTGTGGCACGTCGCCGTCGCACCGCCGCGAGCAGTAGACGGCGTTCGAACGCCGATCCACTCCGGCCACCCACTGCTTGCCGCACTCCGGGTACTGAGCCCGGCCGGCCTCGCTGAGTTCGGCAGCCACCCGCTTCCGCAGCCGACAGTCCACCCGTCGCTGCCTGGCGCGACACGCCGTCGAGCAGCACACGGCATCGGGCCGCGCTGTCGACCTCGGCCGACTGACCACCGCAGCCCCTGTACTTCCGCTCTCCGGTCCGCCCGGCACCCTCGGACACCACGCCAGCGTAGAGCTCAAGACTACCCAAAGTGGAGGTTCAAACACAGCCAGTGAACCCCGGTCTTGGTGGGGTCAGCGGGCGAGGGAGACGGCGAAGGGCTTGAAGCCGTGTCGGCGCAGGATGTGGGGCACGACCAGGATCATGGCCTCGGTGGCTCGGGCCGTGCTGATGCCTCCAAGGTCTTCGATCCATGCGGGCTGCCAGCCCAGGTCGGCGAGCAGGCCGGTGACGGCCTTCTTCGCGTTCTCGTCGTCGCCCGAGACATAGACGGTCGGCGGGGTGGCCAGGGTTTCGGGAGCGGTCATGACCATGAACAGCATGGTGTTGAGGGTTTTGACCACATGGGTGTCGGGGAGCGCGCGCTGGAGTTTCTCGGCGAGGCTGCTGCCGGGATAGCACAGGTCGCCGGGCAGGCCGTCGTCGGCGTCGCGGGTGGCGTTGGAGACATCGATGAGGATTTTTCCCGCGAGCTCGGTGCGCAGGTCGGTGAGGCGGTCAAGGGCGCTGTCGCCGGGTGTCGCGTTGATCACGATGTCCGCGGTGCGGGCGGTGGTGCGCTGGTCGGCGAAGGCGATCTGCGGGGCGACCCCGGCGGCGCGGGCGGCGGGGTCTCCCGGGCCCCGGCTGCCGAGAGTGACGTGGTGTCCCGCGGCGACGAGCTTGTTGGCGAGGTTGGCCCCGACGCGGCCGGCGCCCAGGATGCCGATGTTGGTCATGAGATGAAGCTCCTTGCGGTATCAGGTGGGAAGTGCGGGGTGTCCGGTCAGGCGATCGGCGACAGGACCTTGAGGGCGGCGGCGTGGAGGCCGGGGGCTGCGGCCAGGAAGTCGCGGCTGCCCGTGTTCCAGGCTTCGCCCGCCAGGTCGGTGACGGTTCCTCCGGCCTCGGAGACCAGCAGGGCGCCGGCGACCAGGCCGGAGCGGACGTCGGAGAACTGCCAGAACGCGTCCATGCGTCCGGCGGCGACGTGGATGAGCTGCATGGTGGCGGGCACGGACACGCGCACGACCAGGCCGTTGATGAGCATGGCGGTGACGGAGTCACCGATCCGCCGGAAGGTCCGCTCGTCCTCGCCGGGCTTGGCCTGACCGGTGCCGATGAGCGCGGCGCCCAGATCGGTCTTGGCGGACACCTTCAGGGGCTGGCCGTTGAGGCGGGCACCGCCGCCGGCGACGGCGGTGTAGGTGTCGCCGGTCAGCGACAGGTGGACAACGGTGAGCACCGGCCGGTTGTCGCGGACCAGGGTGGCGGTGACGGCCCAGTCATCCATGCCGTGGACGTGGTTGATGTTGCCCTCGGCGGGATCGACGACCCACCACTCCCCGGGCGGGAGCGCACCGCCGGCCAGCTCGTCCTCGGCCCACTGCGACCCCTGCCGGGCCCGCAGAAGCGGCTCGCGCAGCACCTCCAGCACCGCGTCGTCGTTGGCGTGGATCTCATCGACGACCTCGTCAAGACTCACGCCTCGGGCGTGGGAGGTGAAGCGGCCGCGCAGCGTGACGCCGGCGGCCTCCACCGCTGCGGTCACCTCGGACATGAGCGTCGCGTCGGCGTCGAAAGGCATGACTGTGCTCATGGTGGGCTCCCTGGGGGATTGGCAGAAGCGGGGTGAAGCAGGGCGGTTACCCCGCCCCGCACCTCGAAGGTAGGGCGCCCAATCATTAACAACAAGTGCATGCTTTTCACTTGTAGAGTTACTGTCATGCAACTGGATTTGAATCTGCTCACGGCCCTGGACGCCCTGCTGGAGGAGGGCAGTGTCGCCGGCGCGGCAGCACGCCTCCACGTCACCTCACCGGCGATGAGCCGCTCCCTGGGCCGCATCCGCAAGGCCACCGGTGACCAGATCCTGGTCCGCACCGGCCGCAGCATGCTCCCCACCACCCGCGCGCTGGCCATGCGCGCCGAGGTCCACGCCCTCGTGCAGCAGGCACAACACCTTCTGTCCGCGGAGCAAGAACTCGACCTGCCAGCTCTGGACCGGGTTTTCACCGTGCGCTGGCACGACGCCCTGACCGCCGCCTGCGGCACCGCCCTGACTACGGCCGTCCACCACCAGGCCCCCGGCGTCCGGCTGCGCCTGCCCGCCGAACCCGGCACGGACGACGCCGAGCTGCGCCGGGGCGAGATCGACCTCGAATCCAGCTCCAGCCGGCCGACACTCCCCGACCTCCGCCACCGCCTCGTCGGCAGGGACCGGCTGGTCGTCGCCGTCCGCCCGGGGCACCCGCTCACCGCAGGCTCGCTGAGCCTCGAGCGTTACGCGGCCGCCGAACACCTCACCGTCTCGCGGCGCGGACGCCTGCGTGACCCGATCGACGAAGCCCTGACCAAGCGCGGCCTCGAACGACGCGTCGTCGCTGCCGGGCCCACCGCCGCCTTCGCGCTGCAACTCGCCCTCGGCACCGATCTGGTCGTCACCCTTCCCGACGCGGTCACCCGCGCGGCCCGTGACCAACTCGGCCTGACCACACTGGCGCCGCCACTGCCGCTGCCCGATGTCCCGCTGTATCTGCTGTGGCACCAGCGCTACGACGACGACCGCGCCCACACCTGGCTGCGAGACCTGGCCACCGAAACCGTCCAGGCACTATTCACACCGTCGACCGCCTCTCAACAGCCCCTCACCAACCGGTCCGGGCAGTGACGGATGCGCCCGGGGGAAGGCCCGCGGCAGCTGACTCCCGCTCTCATGAACACCGCCTGTTCGCGCGAGCGTGCGACTCCCAATGTCGCGTCAAAAAACGAGGTTCTGGCAGGCAGTGTCGCGGCCTGGCTGGCCGATCACCCGGGGATCGAGGTCCTCTGCCGCGACCGCGCCCCCTACTTCGCCGAGGGTGCCAGGACCGGGGCACCCACCGCGGTCCAGGTCGCTGACCGATTCCACCTCTGGCGCAACCTCGGCGAAGCGGCCGAGCGGTGCGTCTCCCGCCACCGCGCGTGCCTCCGTGCGACCTCCGCCGAGTCGGCGCCGGAGAAGGCTCCGGAACTGGCCGAGAGCGGGCCGCCATGGCCCACCGGGCATCGGTTCGCCGACCGCACCCGAGCCAAGCACGCCACCGTCCACACGCTGCTGGCCGCCGGCCACAGCCGACGCGCGATTCAGCGACAGCTCGGCATGACCTACCGCACCGTCCAACGACTGGCCGACGCCGCAAGGCCGGAAGACGTGTTCCAGGGACAGTGGCAGAGCCGCAGGACCAAGCTCGACGACTTCAAGCCCTACCTGCACGGGCGATGGGCCGAGGGCTGCACGAACGCCTGGACCCTCTGGGAAGAGATGAAGACGCACGGCTACACCGACGGCTACGGAGCCGTCCGCGCCCACCTCCAGCCGTTCCGGACATCCCCGACCGCGCCTGCAGCCCGTCCGCCGTCCCCACGCACGGTCACCAGCTGGATATCCTGACTCACCCCGACACCCTGCCGGAGAGCGAGCGTCTGAAGCTCAAATCCGTTCTCGCCGGCTGCCCTGAACTCGATGCCCTCACCGGGCACGTCCACGCGTTCGGGAAGATGCTCACCCAGCTCCAGGGCGACCAGCTCCCGCAATGGATCAAGGCGGTCCGTGCCGGCGACCTGCCCACCCTCCACACCTTCGTCAACGGTCTCGAACGGGATCTCGCCGCTGTCACCGCCGGCCTGACACTGCCCTGGAACTCCGGCATCGTCGAAGGCCACGTCAACCGGATCAAAATGATCAAACGCCAGATGTACGGCCGGGCCGGCTTCAGCCTCCTGCGGAAACGAGTCCTGTTGGCATCCTGACGGGACAGTCGAGCTCTGCTGGAGTCGCTCGACAGCCTGAGCGGGGGTGTCGTAGCAGCCAGGCCGTGCCGGCGGGACCGAGCTGAATGACAGCGGCCAGCAGGAATTCCCCAAGTACGGCCAGTTGACTCAGTCACCGTCCGCAGCCAATGGTTGAGTTGGCCCCAGCGCAGCGGGCGTGGACCGGGGGTTCCCGTTCTGCGCGCACCGATGAGTCCGGCCCCGGTCGACGGTCATATTTGGCGACGGCCGGTCGGACCCAGCAAGGAGCAGCACATGGTGATCGTCGCAGGGCACATCGTTGTCGACCCTCAACTGCGTGAGTCCTATCTTGCAGGCTGTGTGAGCGTTGTGGAACTGGCCCGCCGCACATCGGGATGCCTCGACTTCGCTATCGCTGCGGACCTGGTGGATTCCGGGCGCATCAACATCTTCGAGCGGTGGGAGTCGCAGGCTGCCGTCGAGGCGTTCCGAGGCGATGGTCCCGACGACGGGCAGGGCGCCGCGATGCTCGCCGCCGCGGTGGCCGAATACGATGTCGCGGAGGTGCGCTCACTGACGTGAGCGGAGCACGGGTGCCAGTTGGACGGCCGGGCGGCCTGACCAGGATCCCTTGTCCGCTGCCCCCACGAATGTAACTACAGAACGTGAGGACCGTGGCCAGATATCCTCCCCGTAACTGGCCGTCAGCGGGAAAATCAACTGCCACCAACACGAGTCCAACGCGGTATTGGCCGCGTGTCGAGTCATACCGATCCGCAACGGGCCAACGCCGTTTGGTGGGGCGAGGTCGAATCCATGTGGGCATGATCCCGAACAGGTCTGTCCGCGAGTGACGAAGGGGCATCATCGAGTCCCGGCAGGTTACAGAGTGTGAGAGCTCCACAGAAGTTGGATCTGAACCATTCGTCATCGACATGAGCGAGCGAGACGGTCACCAATTGCCTCCGGAACCGGTCGACAAACGCTGTTCCTGGAGATCAACGAAGCCAGACGCGCGAGGGCGGTAGCTCCTCAGCCCCAGGGGCTTGCGGTGCCCCCGCAGGACTTGGTGAAGCACCGCGGGCGACTGCTGCTGAGACGGGGCCGGGAGACGAGGAAGAGTGGCTGAGCATCTGCCTGGTGCCGCGCACGAGGTGGAACGTCTCGGAGATGTGCGCGGTGTCGCCCGGCCGCGTGTGCGTGCGGAGCTCGGGGTGCGGGGCGCGGCCATCCCCGTCAGGGGCGGGGCAGCAGCAGTGCCCCGGGCCGCAGGGGCGCGCCGAAGACCTGCAGGACGAGGTTGCGGTGGGCGGAGTGCAGGGTGCGTACGGCTGCCCTCGTCAGTCCGGGCTTGGGCGGTTCCTCGCCGCCGCGGGGCCGGCCGGGTTTCGTGGGGATCCACAGGTAGCCCGGGTCGCTGCCTTCGAGCTGCCGGGTGATGCCGGCGCGGATGTCGAGCCAGCGGCGCAGGATGTCGGCGGTGTCCTTGTCGAGCGGGTGGGGGCCGGTGTCCAGCGTGATCCGAGGAACCGGCCGGTGCTCCAGGTCGAGGTCGGCGACGTCCAGGCGGTGCAGGTCGGGCACGGAGCGGCCGGTGGCGGCGACGAGGGCGGCGACCGCGGCGGTACGGATCGCGGTGGCCGCGTTGGAGCCGACGGGGCGTTTCACGGCGAGGGTGCGCAGCAGTTTGTGGGATTCCTCGGGTTCCAGCCAGTCGCCGTGCGCGGCCGGGGGCATCTCCAGGCGCAGGGGCAGGCCGAGGTGTTCGGCGAAGGAGTTCCAGGTCTGGATGCGGGCGCGCTGGGTGTTGCCGGCCGCGACGGCGTCCGGGCCGGTGAGGGTGTTGCGGCTGCGGGTCTGGCCTGCGGCCGCGGCCGCGAGCCAGGCCTCGGCTCGGGTGAGTTCCATCAGCTCGTCGACGGGGAGGGTGGTGGCCCGCTCCGTGCCGAGCGCGTGCTCCAGGTACTCGTCGAGGAAGCGGGCGCGCAGCCGTCGCGTCTCGTACACGTACCCGCGGGCTTCGAGCGCGTCGAGGAAGTGGCCGATCGCGGTGGAGGCGTCGGCCGGGCGAATGCGGGTGTGCGGCATGCGCCCCAGCGTACGGATCCCGGTCTCAATGTTCTGGATAACAGCAAGAAGCAGGACAGAGCATTCTCCCGTCCTGCTGCGGCTTTCGTATCGGTCCGTGTCGAACCGAATCGCAACATCCCGGTCCGGTACGGTCATCACGCCCCACTCAGGCCTCCCCCTGGCAGGGCGAACGACTGAAGAACTTCCCCTTGCTTCTTGCTGTTATCTGGTGACCGGCGGAGCTGCACCGACCGCGCTGGTTAGGGTTCTGGGATGAGTACTCATCCCTTCCGTATCACCGTCCGCGGTGTCTTCGACGGACTCAGCACTGATCAGCGGGCAGAGCTCCTGGCCCGCGCTGCGGAGCATGACGTCCTGCGGGCGGCCTTCACCTCCGAGGGGCACCTCAGCTACGACCTGGCCGCGCGATCCGCCTTCACCTTCCGCTTCCTGGACTCCGGGGAGGAAGAAGAGGACATCCTGGAAGCGACGGAACGCGCTGAAGAGGCGGCAAAGACGTGGCTGGCCGAACGTGGCTACGGCTACAAGAACCTCAGGAGCAGTGCCGAGGACCTCTCCCAGGCACCGTTGGGCAAACGGCAGCGCCGCGCCGCAGCCCAGAAGAACGTCTGATCCTGCAGCACTGGCGAACAGCCTCGAAGAGGTCGAGGCGGAGATCCGCATCGGTACCGCGCTCGTCGACGCGGCGGTCGAGGCGGGCGTCCCGCACGTCGTGTTCAACTCGGTCTTCGGGGCGGACCGGGAATCGGGCGTGCCGCACCACGACTCGAAGTACTGGATCGAGGAGCACCTGAGGAAGTCCGGCCTGAGGGCCACGATGGTTCGCGCGACCGCCTTCATGGAGAACTTCGCGAGCGTGATGGCACCGAGCCTGGAGCATGGGGAGATCGTGCTGAGGCTGCCGCTGCCGGAGGACGTCGCCCTGAAGATGATCTCGGTCAGGGACATCGGCCGGGTCGTCGCCGCGCTCCTGCTCGACACCGCGGAGGCGCCCGGCGGAGCCGTCGAGCTCGTCGGCGACGAGCTGACGGGCCCCCAGATCGCCGCGGCGTTCGGCGCGCGCGTCGGGCTCCCGGCACGGTACGAGACCCTCCCGTTGAGCGTGCTTCCCAACGACCTGGACAAGGTGATGTTCCGCCAGTTCGCGAAGGCGGCGGAATACCCTTCGGACCTCGCGGTGGTGCGCTCGATCGAGCCGGCCACCCTGGACCTGGTCGAGTGGATCCGAGCTACCGGCTGGACCGCGCCCGCAAACGTGGCTGGTTCCTGAGCCTCCGGCCGCGATGAACGCCCCGCGATCGACTACGAGCGCGAACCGGCCCAACTTGACGGACCGGGGCCACCGGCCGCTGCGGACCGTGGACACGGACGACCCCGGAGCCGGGCTGCAGAACAGCAGTCGGCCCCCGCTTGCAGCCACAGCGCCAGTCAGCCCGCCGGTCCGTCACCGATGGCCAGCATGTTCTCAATGAGGTTGGCGGCGCGCGGGGTGCCGCCCTCGGCCCGGGCGTTGGCGCGCAACTGTGCCGATCGGCGGGCGACTTCCGTGTCGGTGACCAGTTCGTTCAGGGCCGCTCTCAGTGTCTTGGCAGTAGCGTCCGGGGTGTCGATGCGGCGGGCAACGCCCAGCTCCACGAGCTGGTCCGCGTTCACGAACTGTTCGGCGCCCTGCGGCACGGCGATCATCGGGACGCCCGCGAGGAGTCCTTCGCCGCAGCCGCCCATTCCGGCGTGGGTGACGAAGGCGTCCGCCTGCTCCAGGATCGCCCTCTGCGGGACCCAGGAATGCACCTCGACGTTGGGTGGGATGTCGCCGATTTCGTGCGGGTCGGTGTACTTGCCGATCTGGAGCACGATGTGCCAGCCGGGCAGGTTTCCATACGCCGCGACGCACTGGCGGTAGAACTCCGGTTGGCGCGTGTACGCCGAGCCCAGGGAGATCAACAGTACGTTCTCCGCGTCCGCCGGCCGTGTCCAGCTGCCCGCGTCCTCACGTGCGTCGAAGCAGGGCCCGACGAAAGTCACCGAGTCGGTGTCGACCTTGTCGGCGTACGGCTGCATCGCCCGAGAGATGAGGGCCAGGGCGCGTGAGGGAGGACCGGAGAAGGCGTCCACGTCCGTGGTGGTCGCCCCGCAGTCGGCGAGCCAGTGTGCGAACCTTGCTCGGTACGCGTCGGCACCCGGCAACTTCCACAGGTGCGCCGCGATCTCCTCTTCATAGCCGTCCCAGGCTACGAACGTCGGGGACAACTGCATGAGGGGCCGGCCCTGCCCTTCGGCGAGGGCGCGCGCGGCGTAGGCGCCGATGTCGTACAGGTACAGGTCCGCCGGGGCGTGGTCGTAGACGGCGCGCAGCTGAGGGAGTGCCTGGATGGCGTCGTCGAGGAAAAGGTTCGCCGCGGCGATGGGGTCGTCGGGCCAGTTGTTGTCGGCAACCGGCAGCACGGAGGTGCAGGGCACCAGTTCGGCTCCGGTATCCGCGATCCGGTCCGCCACGGCTGGGTCGTTGGCGTAGGTGACCCGGTGGCCGCGGGCCACCAGCTCGCGAATGATCTCCAGGCTCGGCAGGACGTGGCTGACGGCCGGGATACCGACCATCGCGATGTGGGCACGGTGACGGGACATGGCGATCACTCGTTTCGGGTGCGGGGTGGGCATCGGCGGGATCGAGGTGCATCCGTCGGTGTCACGGATGACGAGTGCGCGGGGCGGCTGCCGCCAGCTCGGCGACCGAGCCCGACATGATCGTCCGTACGTGCTCGGTGATGTGATCCGCGGGCCAGTCCCACCAGGCGGCGGCGAGGAGGCGGGCGACGTCCTCGGCGTCGTAGCGGGTGCGGATGAGTCGGGCAGGGTTGCCGCCGACAATGCCGTAGTCGGGTACGTCGCCTGTGACCACGGCGCCGGAGGCGATGACCGCGCCGTGGCCGATCCGAACGCCGGGCATGACCGTCGCGCTGTGGCCGAACCAGACGTCGTTGCCGACGACGGTGTCGCCCCGGCTGGGCAGGTTGGTGAGCAGGTCGAAGTGGTCGGCCCAGGAGCCGCCCATGGTGGGGAAGGGGAAGGTCGAGGGGCCGTCCATACGGTGGTTGGCGCCGTTCATGATGAACCGTGTTCCGGTGCCCAGCGCGCAGAATTTACCGATGACGAGTCTCTCGGGGCCGTAGTGGTGGAGGACGTTGTGCGTCTCGAACGCAGTCGGGTCGTTTGGGTCGTCGTAGTAGGAGTACTCGCCGACTTCGATCAGTGGCGACTTCACCAGCGGCTTGAGCAGCACCACCCGCTGCTGTTCGGGCATCGGGTGCAGGACGGTGGGGTCGGCGGGAGCAGTCGGCATCGTGAGTCGATTCCTCTCTGGAACGGGCGTAAGGGTCGGACAGGAACCTCAGCCTCTGATCACAGGCACTCGGGCGGCGCGCAGAGCCAGGTGGGTCCCTCTCCAGCGTCGCCGAAGCAACCGGTCGTGGCTGACGAGGACGACGGTGCCGGCGAAACCGGCCAGGGCGGTCTCCAGTTCCTCGGCAAGGGCTGGAGACAGGTGGTTGGTGGGCTCGTCGAGCAGCAGGATGTCCGCAGGCTGGCTGACCAACCGCGCCAGGGCGAGCCGCTGCCGCTGGCCGGTGGAGAGCCGCGTGACCGGCACCGCCAGCCGGGACCGGTCGAACAGCCCGAGGGCCAGAAGCCGTTCGGCGTGGTCGTCGGCTTCCCCCGCCCGCCCACGGGCGTAGGCGGCCAGGAGGGTCTCGTCCGCCGAACCGGGGCCCGGGTCCTGCGGGAGGTACCCGATGCGGCCGCACCTGTCGACGTGCCCGCGGCTGGGGACCAGGTCGCCGGCCAGGACGCGCAGCAGGGTGCTCTTGCCCGCGCCGTTCTCGCCCGTGATCAGCAGGCGCTCGCCCGCCCGGACTGTCAGATCGACCGGGTCGAGTCTGCCGGCGACGGCGACCCCGACGGCGTCGAGCACGGCGCCGTGCAGCTGTCCGGCGCGCATCACAGGCGAGAAGTTCAAAGGCTCCGGCGGGGCCGGGACCGGGTCGGCCAACAGGCGGCGCAGCCGTTCCTCGGCGTTGCGGACGCGGCTGGCCAGGGACTGCTGCACACGGGCACCGGCCTGGTTGTAGGCCAGTTTGTTGCCGTCCTTCATCGCCCGGCCGGGGGCCACCCGGCGGGCGGTACCCGAAGCCGAGTCGCGCACTCGGTCGACCTCGGCACGCCACCGGTCGTGGTGCTGGGCCCAGCGCCGCCGCGCCGCCGCCTTCTCCGCGAGGTAGCCGGCGTAGCCGTTGCCGTACCGGACGACGCTGCGTCGGTCCCCGTCCACCTCCAGCAGGCTTGTAGCGACGTGTTCGAGGAAGCCCCGATCGTGGGAAACAACCACTGTGGTGCCCCGCCGACTGTGCAGGTGCTCCTCCAGCCATACCAGGGCGGCCTCGTCCAGATGGTTGGTCGGCTCGTCCAGCAGCAGCGTCTCCGGGGCAGCTGCCAACACCGCTGCCAGACGCAGCCGGACCTGTTCGCCGCCGGAGAGACTGCCCATGGTCGAGTCACGGCCCACCTGACTCAGGCCGAGGCCGTGCAGGGCACGTTCCAGCCGGGCATCGGCGTCGTAGCCGCCGCGCAGCTCGAAGGCCGAGACGGCCTCGCCGTACGCGTCGAGCGCCGACTCGTCACCGTCGGCCATCGCTGACTCCAGGCGGCGCATCCGCGCTTCGATCGCACGAAGATCGCCCAGTGCCTGGTCGATGACCTGCTGGGCCGTCACGTCTTCTGGCAGGCCCCCGTCTTGGGCGAGATAGCCGACGCCACCGTCGGCCTGCAGGATGATCTCCCCCTGGTCGGGGCGCTCCCGCTTGGCGAGCAGTCGCAGCAGGGTGGTCTTGCCGGACCCGTTCTCGCCGACGATCCCGGTGCACTCACCCTTCGCGAGCGAACAGGTCACCGAGTCGAGAACGGGCTTGCCGTCGAAGAACTTGCTGACTGCGAGCGCGGTGATTTGTGTGGGCATACGAGCAGCTCCGAAGCTGTCGGGGACGAAACGGTCGCCTGGGACCGCAGGGCCGGAAGAACGCTTCGGAAGAGCATCGGCAACTCCACTAGTGCGACAACTGTCACTTTAAGATGCTGTCATGATCTAGTCCCGCCGGGCAACCGGATTCCCGATGACAGACCCACCGGACAACCCGCCGGAACGTGCCCGCCCCACCGCACCGCCCGATCGCAGACCGGGCGGCCGCACCGCCCGCATCCGTGCCCAAGTACCCGACGCGGTGCGCGCCGAACTCGGTGAGCACGGTTACGAGGGGCTCACGTTTACGAGGGGCTCACGTTTACGAGGGGCTCACGGTGGAGGGCGTCGCGGCCCGCGCCGGCGTGCACCGCACCGCGGTCTACCGGCGCTGGCAGGATGTCGGTGGCTTGCTCGCCGACGTCCTCGACGCAGCTGACGAGGACGACTGGCAGCCTCCGAACACCGGTTCCCTGCACCGCGATCCGACAGCCCTCAACGACGAGATCCAGGAGTCCTTGGTCGCACAACCGTCGATCCCCGAAGCCCTGATGGCTGCCTCGTTCCGCTCCGCGCAAGCCGCCCACGCCCAGCAGCAGCTATGGGAGGACCGGTACGCGCGCTGCGAGCTCCTCGTCGAGCGCGCCGTCGAAACAGCATCAGCCAGCAGACTCACCCTCACGGCCTTCGTCCTGGTCACGTGCACCCTGGTCGGAGCACAGGATCAGACGAAGGCCGCCCCCAAGTCCGGCGAATCCCAGGTGAGCGACCCAGTACGAGACACCGTTCGAGGCCGGAAGAAAAGGAACAAGCTCAGTGCCTGTGTCTGAACCTCGGACGGGACTGTAGAACGTACGTTTTACAGTCCCGACGGTGGGTGTCGTTCACGAGGCGGGCCGCAAGACGCGGCCCCCGCCGTCACGCCGGAGCGTGGGCGAATGCCGCACGGGTCTCCGCGCAGAAGGCTTCGGGCACTTCGAGCATCGGGAAGTGGCCCCCGCGCTCGGCCACGCTCCAGTAGCGCAGGTCGCGGTAGCGTTCCTCGACCCATGAGCGGGGCAGCTTCTGAAGGTCGCGCGGGAAGACCGTCACGGCAGCCGGCACCGTCACGGGAATGTTCTGGTCCGGCATGCCGAGACCGCGGAAGCTCTCCCAGTACAGCCGGGCCGCGGACGCACCGGTGCGGGTGAACCAGTACAGCGAGACGTCGTCGAGGATGCGGTCCCGGGACACCGCCTCCTCGGGGTTGGTCTCCGAGTCGGAGAACTCGAAGAACTTCTCCGCGATCCAGGCGAGCTGGGCGGTCGGCGAGTCGACCAGCGCGTATCCGATCGTCTGCGGGCTTGTGGACTGCTGGAGCGCGTGGGCGCGCCCCGAGCGCCCGAACTCGGCGTACTCCTCGAGCCAGCGCCGCTCGGTCGGCGTGAGGGTGGTGTCGTCGAATCCGTCGGGGCGCGGAGCCCACGGCACAAGGGTGTGCATCATAGAAACCCGCTCGGGGTGGCGCACGGCGATCGTGATCGTGACCATGGCGCCCCAGTCGCCGCCCTGAACGAGGAAACGGTCGTGGCCGAGCCGGGCCATCAGCGCGACCCAGGCGTCGGCGATGCGCTCGATGCCCCACCCCGCATCGGCCGGCTTCTCGGAGTGACCGAATCCGGGCAGGGACGGGATGACGAGGTGGAAGGCGGGCTCGCCGTCGCCCGGCTCGGTGAGCGCGTCGATCACGTCGAGGGTCTCGACGACCGAGCCCGGCCAACCGTGCGTGATCAGCAGCGGACGAGCATCCGGTCGTGAGGACCGGACATGGAGGAAGTGGATGCCGAGGCCGTCGACGACCGTGTGCGACTGTCCGCGCGAGGCCAGCTCGCCCTCCAGGCGCCGCCAGTCGTACTCGTCGCGCCAGTAGCGGATGAGCTCGGTGAGGTAGTCGAGGGGGACGCCCTGCGCCCAGCCGGGCGCCGTCTCCTGTTCAGGGAGCCGGGCTCGGCTGAGGCGTTCTCTCAGGTCGTTGATCTCGTGATCCGGTACCACGGGCCGGAACGGGGTGATCTCCGCAATCCGTCGGTCGGTCATGGGATTCTCCTTCCACGCGCACGTTTGCAGGACGGAAAAGGCATCCCATCGGGCTCGCATCATTGCGCGACAGGTTATGGGCAAGGTGGAGGATGACTTCCGGTGCGGAGGCCGCTGCGTTCTTGATCCAGCTGCTGTCCCGGGTCAGCCGATCGGCAAGTCCGCGGAGCGCGAGGGGACGGCGTCGAGCGCGGCCAGTGTCGCGTCGTCGAAGGTGATCGCGCCCAGCGCGACGTTCGCCTCGAGGTGGCCGGCGTCCGCGGTGCCGGGAATGAGGAGCGTGTTCGGGGCGTGGTGGAGCAGCCAGGCGAGGCCGATCTGTGACGGTGTGCTGTCGAGGGCCTGTGCCGCGGTGTGGACGGCCGGCTCCTCGGTCACCTTCGGGATGCCGGGGAACGTACCGCCGAGCGGGAAGTACGGCACCCAGGCGATCCCCTCGGCGACGCAGAGCGTGAGCAGGTCCTCGTCGGCGCGCGAGACGAGGCTGTAGGCGTTCTGCACGCAGACGATGCCCGCAGGGAGCGCATGGCGCAGTCTGTCGAGGGTCACGCTGCTCAGCCCGATGGCGCCGATCTTTCCCTCGTCGCGCATCGAGGTCATCACCGCGAGCTGGTCGTCGATGTCGACCACCTGGTCACCCTCGGCCCGGAGTCCGGGCCCCGTGTCGGCGCGGCGCAGGTTCACGACGGGGAGATGGTCGATACCGAGGCCGATGAGGTTGTCCTCGACGCTCGCCCGGAGCTCCTCGGGCCGCTGTGCGAGACGAAGCGGGAGGCGGCCGCCGCTGGAGTCGGGGGTGGCACCGACCTTACTGACGACGAGGACGCCGTCCTCCGGTCGGATCGCCTCGCGGATCAACCCGTTGACGAGACCGGCGCCGTAGAAATGGGCGGTGTCGATGTGATCCACGCCGAGCTCGACCGCGCGGCGCAGGACCGCGATGGCGGTGTCGCGGTCGCCGTGCAGCCGCTCGAGCTGCATCGCCCCGTATCCGACACGGGAGACGGGGCGCCCCGCGAGCAGGCCCGCGCCTCCCGGACGGGGGACGCCGGTGGCCGTGACCTCGGGGGAGGGTGTGCTGCTGGATGTCATATGAAAATGCCGTCCTCGTGCGATGATGAGGAAAGCGGAGGAGCCTCCGCCTAGTCGACTGTAGCACTACCGGAGGGTCCTCCGCTTTGATTTCGCCCGAACCGACACCCACTGGCGCTCCCGCCGACCCGTCCGGCGGAGCGGCGCGCCCGGTCCGCGCCGACGCGCGGCGTAACCGGGAGAAGCTGATCACTGTCGCCCGGGCCGCCTTCGCGGCCGCTGACGGCGCTGTCGCGCTCGAGAACATCGCCCGCGAGGCCGGGTTCGGGATCGGCACGCTGTACCGCCACTTCCCGACCCGCGAGGCACTGGTCGAGGCGGTGTACGGCGCGGAACTCGATGACGTCACCGCGAGCGCCCCCGTCGTGCTCGCCGAGTTCCCGCCCGAGGTCGCGCTCCGTGCGTGGCTTGACCGCTACGCGGCGTTCGTCGCGACGAAGCGCGGGATGCTCGACACGCTGCATGCGGGCTGGGCGTCGGGGCGGATCGCGACACCGACCACCCGGGAGCGCATCACCGCCGCGATCGGGGCGATCCTCGCGGAGGGGGTGCGAGCGGGTTCGCTCCGTGCGGATGTCGACCCCGACGACGTCACCATGATGCTTCTCGGCATCTTCTCCACGGCGGCCAGTAACACTCCGGAGCAGACCGGCCGGCTGCTCGACCTCGTCGTCGACGCACTGCGCCCGAGAAGTGCGGCAGGGGACCTCCCCGACCTGAAGGTCTGACAACCCTCGTTGCACTGGTCCCGCTCCGGATCGCCACCTCCCTGGGCCCAGGGCCTTGTCGAGGCCCTGGGCCCAGGGCCTTGTCGAGCTCGGGACGCCGAGCGTGCTTGCCGACGCCGCCCTGGCGCTGGTCGCGAGCTTTTCCGACATCAGAGCCGCCCGGATCAGGCGCTTTCCTCCGGCTGACTGCCCGACAATTCATAGACCGGAGCAGGTCCCCTGTTCACCGAGGTTGAACGGCAAGCTCAGGCCGGGAAGGCAGCGTGTCCAGATTCTCGGCCGCCACACCGTCACCTCGATCGCCAAGCTCCTCGGCGTCTCCCGCGACACCATCCACAACCACGTGCCCGAACTCAGGGGTGGGGCACCCCGGGTCGTCCGGAGCCACTGCGACCTTCCTCGTGGGCGGCGTCGCGCCCGTGCCTCGCGCCGCTCCGCGAGCCGCGGGCAGGCGCATGCGCATGCGCGGGAGGATCCTCCGAAGGCCGGGTCACCTTTGATGTCTCTCTGCAGCGCGCCAGGAGCGTTCTTCAGCGGCCCGGGTGGTTCCCAGCCCATACCGTGGGTGTTCGGCCTGACCACGGACGTGCCTCTTCGAGTTGGCCGGCGAGGCGGAAGAGCCGGCTTTCAAGGCCGTATCCGGCGGCGAACTGCATACCTACCGGAAGCCCCGTCCCGGCGTCGGCCGTCACAGGTACGGACATGGCGGGCGTGCCCGCCACGTTGAACGGCATGGTGAACGGCGACAGGTCAATGATGCGCTCGATCCAGCCGAGGCCGTCCAGTGTCTCCGCACCCTCGGTATGAGTGCCCAGAAGCAAGGGGGGCTCCGGCAGGGTCGGCGTGAGGAGGATGTCGTACGCGTCGAAGTGCCGCGCCAGGCTTCGGGCCACCCGGTTCCGCATCGCGAGAGCGGTGAGGAATTGCGCGCCGCCGACCCGCTGCCCGTAGTGGTAGCCGGCGAGCGTCGCCGGCTCAAGGGTCGAGGAGTCGACGGGACGGCCGAAGGCGGCGGCCAACCCGTCGACCAGGGTGGTGAGGTTCACCGTCATGAGCCGGGCGTTGGCCAGGACGAATTCCTCCCAGTCGGCGCCGAGGTCGACCTCGACCTCCTCCACCTGGTGACCGAGGGATTCGAGCAACCGCACGGTGCGGGAGAGGGCGTCGGTCACCGGTGCGGTGGTGCGGCGTCCGCCCCATGCCTGGGCGAGGACACCGATTCGCAACGAGCCCGGATGACGGGTGACTTCCTCCGCGTACGGGCGTGACGGCTGCTGGGCGAAGTAGGGGTCGCCCGATTCCGGGCCGCGTATCCGGTCGAGCAGTAGCGCACTGTCGCGTACGGTGCGGCTGACGCTGCCGTGCACGGCCAGGCCACTGAAGACCTCGTCGACGCCGGGCCCCATGGACACCCGGCCGCGGGTGGGCTTGATCCCGAAGAGGCCGTTGTAGGCGGCGGGGACACGGAGCGATCCGGCGGCATCGGTGCCATGGGCGACGGGGACCACCCCGGCGGCGACAGCGGCTGCCGCGCCTCCACTGGATCCGCCCGCGCTCCGCTCCAGGTCCCACGGGTTGCGGGTCGCGCCGTACAACGCTGATTCCGTCGAGATGCCGTAGGCCATCTCCGGTGTCGCGGTGCGCCCGAACGTCACGAGGCCGGCGCGACGGAAGCGCAGCATCAGTGAGGAGTCGGAGCCGGCGACGTTACCGGCCGCCAGACGGCTTCCCAGCTCCATCCGCCTGCCGGCCATGGCCACCGCGATGTCCTTGATCAGAAAAGGGACGCCGGCCAGGGGTGCGCTGCCGGGGGCAGGTTCGTCGTCGGACGGCCAGGTCTCCACGACGGCGTTGATCCGCGGATCGACTGCCTCTACAGCCTCTCGTGCGGCTGCCTCCAGTTCGGCGGGGAGCACCTCGCCCTTGGCCACCAGCTCCGCCAGCCCGACCGCGTCGAAGCTCACGTATTCAGAAACTTTCACTGTCACTCCCTGACAGACCGATACCGTGAAGTGCCGAACGATACCGCACGGTATCGAAAGGGTCTGACTGGTACCGTGGGGGTCGCGAACCCCACGATCGGAGTGACGGAGCAGTCATGGCATCGACCCTCAGCAGGCCGAGCAGAGTGGCGAAGCTGCCGCCTCGTGAGCGCATCCTCGACGCGGCCGAAGAGCTCTTCCAGGGAGAAGGGATCCGGCAGGTGGGGGTCCAGACGATCGCCGACAGGGCCGAGACCACCAAAATGGCGATCTACCGGCACTTCGAGACCAAGGACGCGCTGGTCGCGGAGTGGCTGCGGATCGTCGCCGCCGATTACCAGGCGGCCTTCGACCGCGTGGAAACCGAATACCCCGACCGGCCCGAGGAGCAGATTCTGGGCCTGGCCCGCTTCATCGCCGAGGGGCTGCCGGCGATCTCGTACAGGGGCTGCCCGTTCATCAACTCCCTCGCCGAGCTGCCCGACCGCCTTCATCCGGCGCGGCAGGTGATCGAGGACCACAAGGCTCACCAGACCCGCAGGCTGATCGGCATGTGCACCAGAGCCCAGATGCCCGACCCCGAACAGGCCGCGGCCGAGATCACCTTCGTACTCGAAGGGGCACAGGTCAGCACACAGAACGGAAGCATCGATCAGACGGGAGACCGCCTGATGAGGATCGTCGAGGGAATCGTGGACCGGCACCGCTCCCACCTCGGCGCATACAGGGCGGCCGACTGACCGCCCGTGCCGCCCGCGCGGCCACCGCTCGACGTGGGCATGCGCGTGGGGACCTGGCGCGCCCGCTCATCTGAAGGCGTCTTCGACCGGAGCGGGAACAGGGGCCTGGACGATCACGCCGGGTGCCTCCGGCCGGCTCGGGGACGAAAGACCGGCCCGTCAAGAAGGCCGAGGGGGCCCGGAGCCCGCTCACGCGGATCCGGGACACCCCGCCCCCCTTGGACATCGACGAACGACGAACCGTACAGACGGGCTACTTGGCCGACTTGGCCTCGTCAGTGGCACCGCCCTCGGCGAGGGGCTTGGTCGGCTTGGCGCCGTCCATGTTCTCCAGCTCCTCCTTGGTGAGCTTGCGGACCTTCATCCCGTCCTTGGTGCGCTGGACGGCGACACCCTCGGGCATGGCGGCGTCCTTGCCTTCGGTCGCGGTGCTGCCGGACTGCTTGGCCGGCTTCGCGGAGCCGGCCTCACCGCCCGAGAACACGCCTGCCGCACTGGCCACGCCGGACGTCAGGCCGACAGCCACGATCGCCGCCGCCACAAAGCCGATGACCCGGTTCTTACGCATGGAATCCTCCTGATGGAAATGACTGGATCGACGAAAGACTCGTCGTCCGGTGAAAGAACCTGCACGGCGCCCGCCGTGCTCGGTGTGTTCTCATTCCATCCCGCCGGGGTGTTCAGCTCGGTAAGCGTGCGGGGGCAGTTGCTCACCGGATCCTTATCCTCTCGGCACACGCGCGGGGCCGGTCCCGGGGCCTGGACTGCCCGGTCCTGTCAGGCGAAGCGGACCGTGACCTGAGGCCGTCGTCAGGGCCAGGTTCGGCGTGCGGATCGGTGCCGTGTGCACGGGCTATGGACCGGACGACGGCCCGCCCGAGGCCATGACCCGTGGTGCCGGCGGTGCGGCCCTACCCGGTCAGGCCTGTGTCCGGGCGGCAGATGTCGCACGGCTGGATGTCCGGCTCCGCCAACGCGATCATCGCGTCCTCGCGGCTGATGTACCCGGCGTTGGTCGGGTACAGCGTGCAGTTCCCGCGGTGCAGCAGAGCCAGCGCGTTCGAGCGCTGCGGCTGGATTTTCCACCGCAGCGCGGCATGCGCTGCGTCCCGGCGCCGCTGCTCCCGCTCCTCCTGGACTTCGAGCTCCCGGACGCGGTTCCTCACCTGCCGCAGCTGGTATTCCAGCCACTCGGCCAGAGCCCTGTTCTTCTCCAGCGGGGTCGGCTCCCGGTCGGCCGGCGACGACACTGGCTACGCCCCGTCGGCCGGCTCGTGTGCGTGCTTCAGCGCCGCGCGCGCCGCGACCAGGTCGCGCTCCACCGTGTCCCAGAAGGGGTGGGTCATCACGACGACGGAGAGGTCCAGCAGCTCCTTGCGGAACCGGGCGACCTCGGAGTGCTGCTCGTCCGTGTATCCGGGGCTGTCGGCCTTTCCGGGACGGCATCCCGAGTGGAGCTGCTTGTCCCCCTCCCACCCGGGCGTCGGCTCGGCCGACCACGGCAGGGAGCGGGCGTACTCGTCGTACGCGGAACGCATCTTGTGGAGAGCGAGCTGGGCGTCGCGAAGGTCCTGGGGGAAGTCGAAGGCAGGGGCTGTCTTGGGCACAACCATAATGCTACGTCTGTTCGATTTCGGGATGCGAATGCCACACCGGACGCCAAGCCGAGTGACGCACGGTCGCCGCCGCCCTGGCCCACTGCGTGACGTCCAGGGTGGGGAACCACGCGACCGTCCACAGCCGGGGCCGCGAAGCCCGGCCGCCGAGCCCTGGGTGATCCTGTTTTCCGGGTCAGCAGGTCCTGCGGTAGGGGGCGTCGGGGATGTGGGCTTCCCATTCCCGCTCGGTGAGGGAGCCGCTCCTGGTGCAGAGGTCCCGGATCAACTTCGCAGGTGACACGGTGTGTGTGAGGAATCTGCCGTCCTGGTCCACGCTGGTCAGCGTCGAACCGTCGGGTGCGAAGGTGACCGCGATGACCGAGCCCAAGGGGTCCAGGGTGCCCGTGAGCGGAGGGCCGAGCCGACTGTGTGTGCGGCTGTCCCACACGGTGATCCGTGGCTGCTCACCCGCGTCTTGGTGCACCGTGGCGAACAGACGGCCGTCGGGCGAGACGGCGATGGTCTGACCGGACCAGACGAACACCTCCCCGGTGCGCAGGTCTTCCCCTGTGGGCAGCAGGGTTCGGGCGTCCAGGGTCCTGAGGTACGGCTGGTAACCCTGCGGATAGGAGTAGACCGTCGAGCCGTCGTCGCTGATGGCGTTCATCTGCAGGTTCCCGGCGCTCTTGGTGATGATGCGGCCGGACGGGAACGCGACCCGCCCGAAGTTGGGTGCGGCGATCACGGACGTGCCGCTGGGGTCGAAGAGGACGGCTGCTCCGTTGCCGTCGTAACCGAGCTTCGTGCGTATGTCCCGGATCCGGTGCATGGTGGTCAGGTCCCAGAAGCTGAGCGCGTTGGTCCCGTCGGGCATGACGACCTGGGCTGCGAACGACCGATTGTCGGGTGAGAAGGCAAATTCCTGCTGCGCCCCGCTCCTCTGATCCCAGTCGAGCGGAGTGGGGAGAGTGCCGAGCTTCTTCTTCTTGGCCAGATCCCAGATCTCGACTTCGGGGATGCTGCTCTGGACGGCAAGGAGGCGTCCGTCGGAGCTGAGGGTGGGGTTGTCCGCCGTCGCGTCCGGGCTGGGGATGGTGGCCCGCTTGGTGTGCGTCAGTGGGGACCAGATCTCGATGTCGCTGCTGTTGAGGAGCACAAGAGTGCGCCGGTCGTCACTGACCGCGCTGTCCGTGTAGAACGCGCCTGTGCCCTTGGGCGCTTTGGTGACCGTGGTGGTGTCGAGTGAACGGACGGCACCGTCGATGCCGACACATCGCAGTTCCGAGCCGTCGGCTGTGAAGCGCAGGCCGTTGTCGCTGAAGCACTCGCTGTCAGTGGTCGAGTAGTGCATGAGGGGCTTCGTCTGGCCCGGAGAGACCGTCTCCCAGATGACACCGCCTTGCGCGAGGTACCGGCTGTCCCGGCTGAAGTGGAGGGGGTACAGCGAGGGGTCGTCGCCCCCGGTGAGCTCCGTGTCCCAGTAGCCCTCAGCACGGTGGTACACGCGGACCTCCCCGCCCTTCGCACTCAGGGCGGCGAGTTTGCCGTCCGGGCTGAAGACGACCGGGCCGGGAACATCCTTGGTGCTGAGCTTGAAGTCAGGAACGGGGATCTTCTTCTTCGTCCGGGTGTCGTACCAAGTGAACGGCTGCCCCTTGCCGTTGGGATAGGGGAGGGAAAGTATGCCTTCGTCCGGTGAGAACGAGGTGTGCCAGACGGGAAAGCTGCCTCCGGTCGTGGTGATGATCTTCTTGGCCGTGCGGGTGTCCCAGATCGCCATGGTGGGCTGCGTATCGGCGTCGACTCCCTCGGTCCGCAGATAGGTGCCGTGAGGGCTGAGCGCCACTCTCGGCTGGTTCACGTCCCTGCCGCTGGGGTAGGTGTGCGTGCCCAGGGGGTGCGCGTCGGTGGCATCGAGCAAGCGGGTCTTGCCGTCCTCGGTGCTCACGGCGGCCGTCCTGCCGTCGGCGGACAGCGTGACGTAGCGAACCTTCGACCGGGCGTCGTAGCGTCCGGTTTGTCGGCGGGTGTCTACGTTCCAGATACCGACGCGGGTGCCGCCGGCGGCGATGAGGGTGTGCCCGGTCTCGTCGAGGGCGGAGGTCGACACGACATGGCCGGGAAGCTTGAGGACCTCGTCCTCAAGCTGATTGTTCAGGGTGAACAGTGCGGACCGTGACTCGGGTGTATCGCCGAGGCGGGCGGAGGCCACTGCCAATCGGCGGGCGAGCTGGGGGTCGGTGCGGCGGAGCGACTCGGCGGTGCCGGCCACCTGGGCGGAGGCCGCGCGGTCGCGCTGACCGACGACTGTCTGTCGCTGTTGGACGGCGACGCCGGCGGCGATCAGGGCGAGGGTCAGTGCCGTGGCGAGGAAGACGTTGATGCGTTTGGTGCGGCGCAACTGTGAGCGCTGATGCTGCCGGCTGGTTTCCAGCAGCACGGTGATTTCCTCCGGGAGCGGGCGCTGATCCGCCCATTCCTCTCCCTCCGCGAGGAGGGAGCCGTTCAGCAGGTCTCCGGGAAGCTCGCTCCGCGCGTGGCTGGCCTGCTGGTCGGTGGCGCGCTGCAGCCAGACATGGAACTGCCGGTCCTCGGCGACCCAGTCACGCAGGTCTGCCCAGCCGTGAATCAGCGCGTCATGGATGAGTTCCGCCGCCGGCTCCCCAGGGGGCTCGCCGACGGGCGTCGTGGTGCCATCGGTGGTGATGATGCGGTAGCGGGTAAGTGCCGCGACGGCGTCGTCGAAGACGTCGTCGGTGTCGGAGCCGGGACGTCTCGGTTCGGCGGCCAGGGCACGCAAGCGCGTGAGGGCGACTCGCCGGCGGGTCGCAGGGATGCCGCCGGTCTCGTCGGCCGGCCGCACCAGTGCGGTGAGGATCCGGCGGGCGGTGGACTGCTGGTCCGCGGGCAGTCGGTCGAGGGCATGGTTGCAGGAGCGCGAAAGGCTGCCCGTGACCTTGCCCATCTGCTTGTAGGCCTCGTGGGTGAGGCGGCCGTCGTTGTCGCGGCGTGACCACAGCTGGCGCAGAGTCAGTTGCAGAGGCGGGAGCAGCGTGACCGGTGCCTGCCGTGCCACCGGGTCGATCTCCAGGATGTCGTCGACGATCCGGTCCGCGAGGTCGGGCGCGAGAGGCAGACCGACAGCGGCGGCGGGCCGCGTGATGATCTCTTGCAGGTCGCGGCGATTCAGCGTCTCGGGGACGTTGCACAGTCCGGGCAGGGCGACGGTCATCAGGTCGGGGGCGAGGGTACTGAGGGGAGCGTAGAAGTCATTGCGCATGACCAGGAGCACGGTCACGGCTGCGTGGGACCTGCTCAGCTCCACGAGCTGGTCGATGGCTCGCAGACGCCGGTCCTCGGGGTGTGTCTGCGAAGGGCCCGCCGACTGGGTGAGGAGTTCCTCGAACTGGTCGATGACCAGGAGCAGATGGTCGTGGTCCGGCTCGCGGTCGAGGCGGGCCCGCACCGCGCTCGTCAGACCTTCGGCCACCGCGCCGGGCAGCCCGGAGTCCTCCAGCTCGGTGAGGAGGTCCTGGCCGGGACGGGTCCGCAGGGCCAGCCAGCGGTCACTGCCCGGAATTTCCCCCTTGGCCAGGGCAGGCAGCACGCCCGCGTTGACCAGTGAGGACTTTCCCGCCCCTGAGGGGCCGAGCAGCATCAGTAGCCGCCGGTTTCCCCTCAGGGTCGCAAGTACGCGCTCCACCGCGGCCTCGCGACCGTGGAACCAGTCGGCCTGCTTGTCGGTGAACGGCTCCAGTCCCAGATACGGACACGCCGTGTCCTCGGCCAACTCGGGCCGGACGTCCCGCAGCACCTCGGCCGGGGTCGCGAAGGCGGTGCCGAGCCCTTTCAGATGCCGGTCAGGGGAGGCGATGGAGGTGACCATGCCGATCGTCAGCCCGGTCAACTCGTCCACGACCGGTCCGCCGCTGAATCCGGTGGTGAGGTCGTTGGCCTTCGTCAACTGGAGCAGCCCTCCCGTGGCGCCGCCCCCGGGTAACAGGCCGCCGGCCTCCCCGTACCCGAAGCGGCCGCCCGGCGGCGCCTGGGAGGGAAATCCGTACGAGAAGACCCGGTGTCCGTGGGAGCCCGCGCTCGCGCCCACGGGCATGCCCTGGGCCCCGGGCGGCACTGACCGGAGGCGGAGGACGGCGACGTCCTCGGCCTCCGGCGCCCGCCATTGCTCGGCGACCACCGACGCCATGACCCGCGGTGCGTCCGGCAGGAGTGGAAAGAGCACCTCCACCTGCCGTCCGGGGTGCTGCCCCGCGGCATCGACGACATGCGCGCAGGTGAAGCCAGTCCTGTCCTCGGTCAGGAAGCCCGCCCCGGCGATGCCTCCGTCCGGCGCGAGAACCTGGAAGACGCCGTTGTGAATGGCTGGTTCACCTGAACCGGCAAGGCTGTTCACGTCCTCCCGGGAGGTCATCGGGCGGCCGCTTCGCTCCTGTGCCGACGCGGTCCCCGCTTCTTCACGGTGCGTCCTGCCCGGAGTCGCCGCGCTCCCACACCATGCGGACCTTGAGGTGGAGGGCCGCCTCCCCTGCCGTGATGACCGCACCGGCCTTTGCCGACAGGTTCACCCCGAACTCCACCTCCACCTCCTGGGGCCCCGCCTGCCTCAGCTGGTCCAGCACCGCCCGTGCCGTCTCGCGTACGGGGACCAGCGTCTCGTGCAGGGTCCTGGGCAGTTCGCGCACCGCGTCACCGACCCGCCCCGCTTTGACCGGCCCGTCGAACTCCGGTGCGCCTTCCACCTCTTCCAGCAGAATCGCCCCGCCGCCTTCCAACGGCATCCGCGCAAGAGCGGGCACTGTCTACCTCCTTGGGACCTCCACAACGGATCTGATCCATTTAACCGGAAACGTCTCCCGTCGGCCGCCGGTCTCTCCGCTTCCCCGGAGACCGCCACATACGGATCAGGCGGTTCCGTGAGCTGGTTCGTGGGTCGGAGGGTCTGCCCAGCGCACCCCGTCCGCCCTGGGCCGAGGCGGTCCAGATCCCAGAAGGGCTTGACCTGATGCCCAGCGAGGGGCCGGGCGGTGCAGCGGCTCACCCCGTGAGTTGTCCGCGTACCTTCTGCAGCTGCTCCACGCTGACCGTGCCGGCGTCCGGAAGACCCGCGCTCTCCCATACGCCCTGGGCGCGCGCCACCACACCGTCGGCGTCGTCCAGGACGACCTTCTTCGCCATGTTCACCGAGATCGCCCCGTCGCCGAGGTCCACGAGGTGGGCGAGCATGCGCACGTTGTGCTGCCGGTTGCCGGTCTTCTCCTCGTTGTACCGGTAGATCAGCACCCACCGTCCGACAAGGGAGCGAGCCCGCTCGATCAGCTGACGGCCGCGGTCGGTCTCCTCCTGCTCGGTGCGGATGTTCTCCGCGTCGCCGGACGGCGGCCGCAGCGTGAGCAGGCCGCGGCGGCTGGTCTCCTCGACCTCGACCTTCTCCAGGAAGGCGACGAACGTCTTGGCGCTCTCCAGCCGGTCGACGTCCTGCGCCGCCTGCTTGGCAATCATGTGCAGGTCCACCGTGAGGGTCTGTACGCGGCGGCCCCAGGCAGCTTCCTCGCCGGGCTGACACGGTCCGGCGGCCTGGGCGGCGGCGATCACAAGGCTGTAGTCCACGCGCCCATCATCGCGCGCGGCACCGACATCTCCGCGGACGGCCAGGCCCGGCCCTTCGCCCGGCCTCGCAACACCGCCGCAGCACCACTGGGCAGCATGAACGGTGCCTTGGCGTGGATGTTGAACGCGGCGTCGAACATCTCTTCCGGGGTGGACTCGGTCGGCGCGAAGCCCACGCCGCACCCGAAGGGGAGGTCCCCGCGTTCTCGCCCATTGTTCACTCTCAGAGCTCCACCAGGACCGCTCCCACGTGGTGGCCCTCGACCAGTTCACGCAGTGCCCTGGGGGCGTTGTCGAGGCCATGCAGCCGGGAGTGCGGGAAGGTCAGCGTACCGTCGCGCAGTCCGGCGCCGAACTGCTCGTGCCACTCGGGGATCAGGTCGAGGTGGTCCGCGTGGAGGACGTTGCCGCGCAGCGTGATGCCCCGGGTCAGCAGAGAGAAGGTGTCGATGGCCGTCGTCGGGGTGCCGGAGTCCGCGAGCTGGGCGCCCAGCGCCCCGACGAGGCCGATACGGGCACCCCTGTTCGCCACGGCGATCGACGCCTGGAGCTGATCGCCGCCGACCGTGTCGATCACCGCGTCGACGCCCTCCGGAGCGGCAGCGCGGAGTTGCTCCTCGATCGGTCCCGCGCCGCGGAGGACCACGGCGTCGTAACCGAGTTTCTCGCGCAGGATGTCCGCCTTGCGCTGCGAGCCGGCGCTGCCGATGACCCGCCGGGCCCCGCGGAGCCGGGCGGCCTGTCCGGCGAGGGACCCGACACCGCCCGCGGCGCCGGTGACGAAGACGGTGTCCCCTGGGCGTACCTCGGCTCCGCGGGTGACGGCCATCCAGGCGGTGGGGCCCTGAGACAGGTAGGCGGCCGGGTCGGGCAGCAGGCCGGGATCGACGCGCTGTGCGGCGGTGGCGTCCAGAAGGGCGAACTCGCGCCAGCCCAGATCGTGTTGCACAAGGTCCCCGGGGGCGAAACCGGTGCCGGGAGCGGACACGACCTCGCCGATTGCGGGGCCGTACAGCGGACCACCGAGTGCGAAGGGGCGCATCGGCACGTCGGTCGTCTCGTCCATGAGCGTCCGCATCACGGCGGCCACGCTCATGACCCGGGTGCGTACGAGGAGTTGGCCAGGCTGTGGGGAGGGGATCGGGACCTCGACGCTCTCGAAGAAGCTGTCCGTGAGCGGTGCCCCCGGCGCGGGGCGGGCCGCCAGCCGGATCTCGCGGTGGGTGCGTGGGGTGTGGCAACGGTCGGACGGTGCGGTGCTCATGGCGGTCGGGCTCCTGAAGAAGTGGGCTCGTGCGCCTTCCACGATCCGTCTCCCGATAGATCACGTCCAACGAATGATTTTGCTCGCAACCATCACCCTGAGAGATAGTAAAGGGATGGAACTGCGCCAGTTGGAGTGCTTTGTCGCGGTAGCCGAGGAGTCGAGCTTCACGCGCGCCGCCGCCCGGCTGCACGTCGTGCAGTCGGCGGTGTCAGCGACGATCGCGGCCCTGGAAGGTGAACTGCACACCAGACTGCTGGAGCGCACGTCCAGGCGGGTCAGCCTCTCGGACGCGGGGCGCGCGTTGCTGCCGAAGGCCCGGGCTGCCCTCGATGCCGTCCGGGACGCGCGTGACGCTGTCGACGACGTCAACGGTGGCGTCGGCGGCACCCTGCGCGTCGGGACGCTGAGTTCTCTCGGGGTGATCGACCTGCCGGCGTTGCTGGGCCGCTTCCACCGCGAGCATCCCGCTGTCTCCGTGCGCCTGGCCACCGCAGCGTCGGACGGCGGCTCCCCCGGACTCCTCGACGCGCTCTCCGAGGGCAGGCTCGACCTCGCGTTCGTGTCGATCCCTGGCTCGCCGCCGCCCGGCGCGCAGTGGAGAGAACTCACCGTCACGCCGTTGGACCTCGTCGTTCCCGCGGGCCACCGGCTTGCCGCCCGGAGCCGGGTGGCGCTCGGGGAGTTGGCCGGTGAGGCGTTCATCGACTTCCCCTCCGGTTACGGCAACCGCGCCGTGACGGATCGCGCGTTCACCACGGCCGGACTTCGACGCCACGTCACCATCGAGATCACCGCCATCTTGGCCGGTGCCGACTTCGTGCGCCACGGCCTGGGTGTCGCTCTGCTGCCCCGGGGCAGTACCGAGCCCGGCGCCGACCTCGTCTCGCTGCCCGTCACCGGCGCGGACCTCAACTGGCCGATCTCCCTGGCCACGCCCGGCAACCGTGCCCCCAGCGCGGCGGCCCGCGCCTTCGAGCGCTTGATCGACCTGCATGTGCGGTGACGCGGCCGCCTCGTACGGGGAGCCGAGCCCTCCGCGTGCCCGAGGGCTTTCGCCTCGCGTGGAAGAACCGCAGGTCAAAGAGGTCCAGCCCGTTTCCGTGTGGCGACGGGCTCCGCGCCCCCGATGGTTCCCGAGGCCGTGAGCGCCAGGAGTCACCGGAAGTCCCCTCGAGCCGGCCGGCGTCCCGACGGGCCGAGCCGCGTCAGGAAGGCACTATCTCGTTTCTGCGTTTCCCCTGCGAACGGGGGGTCTTCTCCCCCACCCGGCGCGGCTCGATCGTCCGCGGGTCGACCGCCTCGCCCGGGGCGCCCTCCTTGTAGAGGCCCTCGGGGTCGTTCGGTCTGTCGTGCGGCAGAAGGAAGAAGGTACGGCGCTGAAAGAGGCCGCTGTCGGGGTTGGCGTCGGCACCCTTGTCCAGCTCCGCGTAACCGACCATGCGCCCGTCGCGGGCGTAGCGGGGCTTCCCGGCGCGGCGGGCGCTCTTGTCGAGCGCCTGACGGACGTAGTCCAGGTCGTCGAGGTCCTCCAGCCACACCACGTTCGCTTCGTGTGCGAGCTGGCTTTCATGCAGCAGCGAGCTCATGGACGCAGCTCCTTGTCGGTGATGTGGTGATGTAGGTGCGTGCCGCCGGTCCGTGCGGACCGGGCGTTACGACGGCCTGGAACATTCCTATGGTAGGACGCCGGCCAGGTTCTGGGCAGATTGCCTGGGCTCATGGGCGTCCACCTGCCGGCCCGTCAGGCCGGACGACGTCGTCCGGCATCAACGCCAGGGCGGGGTAGTACTTCTTGCCGCTGGACTTCAGCATCTCGGCGGGGGACGCGAGTCCGATCTCCTGCCGGATGCGGCCGGCGAAGGCCCGGGCGGTGTCGGCCCGGATGCCCTCCGAGCTGCACCAGCTGGTGTACGTCGCGTACAGCAGGCCCTGCTCGACGCGCAGGTCCCCGGTGTCGGGGCCCTGGCGGGTGCAGCACTCCCCCAGGAAACGCCCGATGTGGTCCTCGGTGGTCTCGTACGCGGCGGTGGCCAGGCGTACGGAGGACGGACCGCTCAGCGGGTCGCGGCTGGTGAGATAGCGGATCGCGCCCTGGATCAGCCAGTGCAGGATCCCGGGGCCTTCCTCCTGGACGAGTTCGCCGGCCAGGTTGTCGATCTTGCGGTCGGCTGCGACGACGCGTTCGAAGGGAATCAGCCGGATACGGCGCCAGAACGCGTGCCCGCCGGTCCCGACCTCCGGCTGGTGGTTGCCCAGCAGCCAGAGCTTGTGGGTCGGGGTGAAGCTGAAGTAGTCCTGCCGCATACGGCGGGCCTTGATCTTGTCCCCGCCGGTGAGGAGCTTGACCCGGGCCTCGTCGAACTTGTCGTTGGGCTTGAGCTCGCTGCAGACGAAGATGCGGCGGCCGTGAAGCTCCGTCAGTTCCGTGGAGTGCTCGGCGAAGTTGCCCTTGTCCATCAGGAAGCCGGGCGGTGCCGCGTCGGCGTAGTCCCCCATGACCTGGATCATGACGTCCAGGAGGACCGACTTCCCGTTCGCGCCCTTGCCCCAGAGGAAGGGCAGGACCTGCGCGCCGACATCGCCGGTGATGGAGTAACCGAGCAGCAGGTGCAGGAAGTCGATCATCTCCTGGCCCTTGGCGTCGGCGCCGAAGGTGTCGTCCAGGAAGGCGTGCCAGCGGGGCGTCGGCATCGCCTGGGGAGCCACCTGGGTGGCCCGCGAGTGGAGGTCCCGCATCGGATCGGGCTTGTGCAGGCGGCCGTTACGCAGATCGACGACACCCGCGGGCGTGCACAGGGAGTAGGCATCGCCGTCGAGGACGTCGGGGTCGAGGCTGAGCACGGGCGCGGCCTTGGCCTGGTGGAGCAGCGCCTTCATGCCGCTCGTGGACATGGTGCGCCGACGGTGCTGGGCGATCTCACGGTCACTGAACGTCCCGCGGGGGTCGGTCGGGGACATCTGCTCGGCCATGTCGCCCGCGGCCCACAGAGCGGCCTTCTCGCCGCCCACGCGCTTCCATCTGAACTGGTCCCAGCAGTACCAGCCGAGGCCTTCCACGTGACGGAACTGGTCGCCGTAGAGCTGGGCGAAGAGCTTCGCGTTACCGCGGTCGGTGAGCATGGGCGGCAGCAGAACCGGTGCGTCGGCCGCGGCAGGCGCCTGTACCTGCTGGGGAGGAACCCACGCGGGGGCAGCAGCCTCGAGGTCGAGCATCTGCTGAGCGGCGGCGGCCGCATCGAAGCGGCTGCTCTCGGCGCTACTCATGCGAGTCCTTTGGGGTGGAACGGGCGGCTGGCGCCTGCGGAAAGGGCTGCGTCGATGATCGTCTCATTACGGCGGTTCTGGTGGGGACGAGCATAATGAGCGGCTTCTGCCAGCTCTTGCCGGGCTTGGGCCTGATTCAGGTGCCCCGCTCCGGCAAGCCCTCCTGCCGTGTACGCCGCCCGGTTGAGCTTCTCCGTGAAGCCCGTGCCCTCCGCGTGGACGGCACATTCACGAACGGTCTCGATGAGCGGCTGCAAGAGCGCCTGCACGGCGCCGGTCCGTGAGTGCCGTGTCCCCCTGCTGTGCGGCCGCGGACCGGGAACCGGCGACACGGGCGCCACGTGCCCCGTACGCGTCAGTTCAGCGGCCAGCCAGGGCGGGAGCGGTGCAGGGTCCCGTACGGCGCCCAGAGGCGCGTAGAGGCCCGCTGACGTACGGGTGGTGGGGGCCACGATGTATCCCCCGTGCGCTCGTACGTCGACCTGCCAGGCGAGCGCGGTCCTCGGGCTGGAACCCGTGGAGGAGCGATAGCGGACAGCGGGCTCGGAGTTGACGTACCAGATGTGCAGTCCCCCGGACGGCGTGCGGACGCGCAGGGTCGTCTCGTCGTCGGCCGGGTTCGGCTCCTGCCGGTAGGCGGCGAGGAGGGCCAGCGTGTCGAATCCCGAGGCCAGCCCGGCGAGATCCACCTGCTCGGGGATCCTGATGCCCGGCAGGAGCCGGTCACGGGCGGGTACCTGCGCGGCGTGGGCATCGACGTCCAGGACGACGAGATGGGCCGGGCCGCACGACACACCTACGCCTGCACGGGGCTCCCGGCTCCACCAGGCATCGATCAGAGCAGGGTCGGTGGTCGCGCTGTGGAAGCCGTGGCACCACAGGCCTCGTTCATGACAAGGGCAGCGTGAGGGTTCGTGGCTGCGGCCACGGCACTGCTCACAGTTGGCAGCCGGCGTCTTACGTCCCGGCGTGAGCGGGTGGACCGGCCACTGACGGCCTGCGAGCCACCTGGCCACGTCCGCGGGCCGCGGCTGCTGCGCGACTCCGGAGGAGGCGGTGTCGGCGGGGCGCTGCACTGTTCGTCGGTCCGTTCCTCTTGTATGGCCAGGATGGGGGTCCTCGGCTGAGTCCCTGGCGTTTTACCTGTTCAGGTGGGGTGCAGCAAGGAGCGGAGGGACTCAAGGGACTGACTTTCCCTTATAGCGGACCGAGCCTAGCGCACGGGGATGCCGCTCCGTGGGAGGCGTGAGCACTTATTGCGAAATCAGTCCCTTCGGTCCCTCGGGCCAGAGCTGTACGCGGAGACGCCGTGGATCTTCCTGCCGGGCGGGCGGCTGACCCCTCTGCGGAGGGACTGAAGGCCTGCAAGGGGCGAGGGACTCAACGGTCCCCTTTCAGTCTCTGCCCTATTTTCGCAGGTCAGAGCACTTATGGCCTGGAGGGGAGGGACTGAAGGGACCCATTTTCCTAGTTATCAGCGCATCAGAGATATGTAAGGGTCAGTCTTACGTACGCGCGTATACACGCGCCTGCACGCAGCTGGAACAGGGAGTTTCGGTCCCTTCGGTCCCTTCAGTCCCGAGCAGATCGCTCTGACCTCGGCTTTTGCGGAGGGACCGAACGAGGCAGGGACTGAACGAGCTCGGTCCCTGCTGCTCCGGGGAGCAGCGAGCACTCTCCGCAGGCGCAGAGAAGTGTCCAGCCCCCTCCCCCATGGCGCGCCCCGCAGGCGTCTTTTGTCTTTTTGTCTGTACGGAAGCAACGGCCGGCTGCTGTGGGCCAAGGGGCAGCTGCCTGTGGTCCGTTGTCTGGCGGGCCCGCCGCCTCGTTACGGTCTGGGCATGACGAATGACGGTGTTGTCGTGGATGAAGCGATCCGTGCCGCGTGGGACTCGTACCGGGTGTTGGAGAAGCGCACGTCCGCCGAGGACCGGCAGAAGGCCCAGGAGCGGGTGCAGGCTGCGGTGGACGCCTACGGGCACGAGGAGGTGTCCAGGGGCACGGTCTTTCTGGTGGGTGTGCTGACGGGGTACCTGATCGCCGAACAGGGGGTCGGCGCCGACCGTCCGGACCCGCTCAGCGATCTCATCCCTGCTGTGATCCGCCGACTTCCCACGTTCGAGATGGCTGACCCCGTTCAGGTGCCGATGGTCACGGGTGTGCTCATGGCTGCGGCGATGGGGATGGACACGGTGGCGTGGCGCGACCAGTTCGGACGGGTCCCGCAGGAGGAGGCCTTGGTGCACAGCTTCGTTCTGTGGCTGCTCGCTGACCTTTTCGACTCCATGGCCGAACAGCCGGGCACCATCGACCGGCTGATGCGGGAGACCTTCGACTCGATGGCGGCCGAAGGAAGCTGACGTGCCGCCGGTGCCCGGCTACCGCACTGCGTTCGGCGTGGGCCCTGGGCGGGCTGCTGCTCTTGATCGCCCCCGCTGCCGGCGATCGCACAACGTGACCCAGGTCACTCCATGGCCGTGCAGCAGTTTCGTGGGCTTCCCCGTCAAGGAGGGGTGACAGGAAGGGAGGAGCGTGTGGATCTGGCAGCCAAGTGGGCAGTGGGCGCAGAGCGCGGCGGGGTCGAGTCGGTCGAGGGAGACTTCCACGGATTCGTCGCCGCCCGGTCGGCCGCGCTGTTCCGGGGAGCATTCGTCCTGACGGGCAACCGAGACGTGGCGGAGGACCTGGTGCAGGAGACCTTGGAGCGGGCGTGCCGTAAGTGGCGCACCATCAGCGCCAAGGACGCCCCGGACGCGTACGTACGGCGGATCATGGTCAATCTCGCCAACGACCGCTGGCGAAGATTCCGGCGTACGGCTCAGCACCCGGTCGACGGCGATCAGGCCGCGCCGGGCGACGAGTACGGACGGGTCGACAGCCGGGACCAACTGGTCCGTGCTCTCCAGCAACTGCCCATACGGATGCGGACGGTGGTGGTACTGCGGTACTTCCACGATCTGTCCGACGCTGAGATCGCGGCCGACCTGAAGATCTCACCGAGCACCGTCCGTTCCCAACTGGCTCGTGGCATCGACCGGCTCAGAAGCCAGTTCCCCACACCCGCCGCCCCTTCATCGCAGCAGCTCATGGAAGGAACGCGATGAGTACGTACGAACCGTGGCCTTCCGGCTGCACACCATTCGAAGAGGAACTGACCGACGCTATGAACAACTTCGCGGACTCCACCAACGCACCGGCCTTCGACACGGTCGGCATGGTCCACCGCACCCGCCGCAGGCGGACCGGACTCATCGCCGGTTTCGCCGCCGCTCTGATCGTGGCGGGGGGCGGCACGGCGCTGGCCTCCATGACCGGTGCCTCGCAGACATCGGTGACGCCCGCCGCCACCACCGTCGACCATGACAGGACCACCCTCCTGCTGGGCGGCGTCACGAAGGAGCCCATCGCCATCGACCTCACGGGCATGAACCTGGAGATGGCCAAGGCGCCGTTGCTCAAGGCTCAGCTCAAGCTCGGCACGGTCACCGAAGTGAGTATCCCCGGCTGCAAGCCGACCTCGGTCGTCGAGGTCAGTCCCCACAGCCCGAAGATCGTGAGCGAGGGCGACACGGTGAACGTGAAGCTCTGCGCGGGCTGATCGGACAGGTAGCCCGGGTTGCGTGGTTGTTGTCCGCGGACAACAAC
>NZ_JBEZIH010000022.1:0-102593 GCF_040650935.1 Streptomyces sp. NPDC048565 | reverse complement strand
CCCCTATCTGGGGGGGGGCGGCCCCCCGGTTCAGCTTCCTCGTGGGGGGGGGTTTCGGCCTCTGTTCCCGGGTGTTGCGTGGTTGTTGTCCGCGGACAACAACCACGCAACCCGCGTGCTCGCTCAGAGCGCGAGTCTGTCTCTCGTGTGCGTTCAGGGGAGAACGAGCGCCGCAGTAAGAGCTTCAGCCGTGTTGTCCGCGGACAACACGCTTCGCCACGCCCTCCTCTTCGTGGCCCCCTGACGGGCGGTCTCCTGGTCCCCCGCCCGCCCGGGAAGTTCCATCCCCCAAAATGGACCAGTGCTCCCCCACGTCTACCGCGTCACCAAATACGACCCCGCCGACCGCGACGAGCATGGCCGCTACCTCGGCGCCCAGGACGTCGTGAGCGATCGTGGCGAGTACGAAGCGGCCTACCTACAGGCGGTTGCGGCATTCGCGGCGGAAGCCGGACTCGACCGGCTCGCCGTACGAGAGCCCGGAATTGCGTCCTTCGTGCACTTCGGAGCCGAAGAGGCAGCGGCGGACGACTACGGGCTCGGCGCCCTCTTCCCGGATGGCCTGCGCGGCTTCCACGACGGGGCGGACGTGCAGCTCGCCACCGCCCTGGAGCTGGTGAGGAACATGCTGCGGGACAGCGGCGCCTGGTGCCGGTTGGAGGCGGACGGCGTCCTCGAGGTGCATGTCGGCTGGGACCAGTACCTCTACGTCTGCGCCAGCCGGCCCAGCGAGGCCGCGGTGGCGCAGACCCGTGCGCTGGGGCTCTTCACCGAAGTCCTGGACGCCTCCCCCTACGCCGTGGAGAACGACCTGCCGGACGTCCAGAGGCCGGGCGACGCCGAGTTCTGGTCGATGCTGGCCCGCGTGGTTGGCTCGGGACGCGCGGGGCTGCTCGAGGAGACCTACGTCGAGGGAGCCTCCCGGTGGTACGGGCTGAGCAGTGACACGGGCGCCCTCGACGCCGTACGCGCTGGGCTTGCGCCACGCGCCCGGCTGGCTGTCTGGCCCGCCCTCTCCCCCGATGTCGGCACCGTTCTCGGCTCGCTTCCCGACGAGGGCCTGGTGGAAGGAGTCTGGCAGGACACGGACGGCCGGGTTCACAGTGCTGTGGCCGACGAGGACGACTACGCGGAGCTGACCGTGCGGATGGGAGGCGCCGTGGCGGCAGCCCTGATGCCCATGTACGCCGATGAACGGGTGCCGCTGTTCACCGCTGTCCTGCCCGACAGCGACGGGGTCGTCCGGGCACGCTGGCGGACCGATCCGACCCCCGAGGACCGGAAGTGGGCCTTCGAGTGGCGTGACTCTGTCGTGCGCGCGATGATCGAGGACGAGTGGACGGCCGCCAAGGGTTTCGGGGAGCGAGGGGACAGCCCCTATTAGGGGAGAGCCTTCAGGAAACGGGGATGGTGAGCACTGAGGAGTCACCGTCGCTCCAGATGCCCCGGATTTGACGCCGAATGATTTTCCAGCCCTCGTCCGTGCGGCGGAGGGCGTCCTGATAGGTGCCGCCGAGGATGAATTGACCGCTGCCGGTCGCTTCCGCGCGCGCGTGCTGGGCGATGAAGGTGGCGTGAGTAGTGGCGGTATCGCCTGCGACGGTGACGCGGAGGTTGCCCACGAGGTGCTGGGTAGCTTCAAGGGGTTCAAGGAACGCCTTGGTTCCAGCGATGATCGCCTCACGGCCGACGACGTTGGCGTTGACGTAGTCGCCTTCGGCCTCCGAGGAGTAGCAGGTCGCGAACAGATCCCAGTCGCGGGCATCCATGGCGTGCGCGACGCTGTAGATCACCTCGGTGATGGCGGACTTGTCCAACAGCTCCTGAACGGAACCAGATTCTGCGGAAAATGTCATTCTGAACTGCTCCTTGCAATGCGGGCGTCGGCGCTATGTGCCGACGGCTTGAGGCCGTAGATATCTTGGTGAGTTGGATGGTGCTGAGTCAGGGGAATGGCGTGAGCCCTATCCGTCTGCGCGCTCCAGCACGACGACGGGTACCTGCCTGCCCGAAGTTGTCTCGAACTCGGCGAACTTCGGGACGAGTGCTACTTCCTTCGCCCACAGTTGCTCGCGTTCTTCTCCCTGCGCGAGCCGAGCTACGGTCGGCACGGTCTGCGTGCCCACCTCGACGGTCACGCGCGGGTTCGCCATGAGATTCCGGAACCACGCCGGATCACGCGGACTGCCGCCGTGGGTTCCGAAGACGGCCCAGCCATTGTCGACCGGCTGGAAGAACAACGGGTTGATCCGCTCGCGCCCACTCTTCGCCCCGACGTTGTGAACCAGGATGAGCGGCATGCCTTGTTCGTCGAAACCAGGCATCCGAGGGGGGACGGGGCGGCCCGCGGCGAACTCCGCCTCGCTGCTCCAGGGCACGTACCCGGCGTTTGCCCGGAACTCGGCGATGATCCGCTGGTTCCAGGAGTTGCCGTCCGGCGTGGTGGAGCCGTTCGCACTGGTCATGGAGGGGTCGGGCATGGCTTACCTCTCGCTATGCGGAGCATGTGCTCCGTATAGTAGCGCATGTAAGGGAGCGTGTGCTCCGGATAAGTGGATAGACTTAGCCCCATGGCAGAGGCGGAACCGAAAACGGCAGAAGGCGCCCCTCGGCGCCGCGCAGCGCGCGTGGACGCGATCCGCAATCGAGAAGCGATCATCGAGGCAGCCTCAGAAGTCCTGGCCACACAGGGCACCGCGGTGGACGTGCGCGAGATCGCCGCCCGCAGCGGAGTGGGCATGGGCACCCTCTACCGGCACTTCCCCAAGAAGGAAGACCTCATCCAAAGGGTCCTGCGCAGGGACTTCTCCAAATGGGCGGAATCCGCACGTCAGGCGGCCATCGAGGCCCAAGACCCCTGGGCGGCCCTCACCGACTTCTACCGGCAAGCCCTTAGCGGATACGCATGCCACAGCGCGATCATGGAAAACTTCGCACTGACATGGTCGGCCCCCGATCTGGAGGGCATCCAGCAGCTCCGATCCGTCATAGAGCAACTGCGCGCCCGCGCCACAGGCGTGCTGCGCCCCGGCGTGACCACCGACGACCTTCTACTCCTGCTGGTCTCCCTGGGACACGCCGTTCAGGTCACCGACGAGTGCCGCCCGCACATGTGGAACAGGCTGTTGCACATCTCCCTCGCCGGCCTGCATGCCGACCACCGAGAGCCGCTGCCCGAGGAGGCGGCGTCTGACACCCGTCACTCGAACCCGACCCAGCCACACGCAAGCAGCGGCCCCGCGCACTCCGCGCCGCGCCCGTAGCACCAGAGCGCGAGGCCAGGGCCAGCCACACCCGACTTGGCTGAGCTGAGCCGGCCGGCTCCTCGTTGTTCGGTACGCCGCGGAGAGTCTCGACTCTTTCCAGGCGGCTGCTGCTGGGCCGGAGACTCAGCGATCCCTGCAGTAGCACACATAGGAGTGCGCCGGGGTTTCTGCCCCGGCGCACCGATGAATCTCTGCTCTTCGCTCTCACACGTAGGCGTGGAGCTCTTCGATCAGCTGCGTCAGCTGCTCTGGGTGGAGCCCGGACGCGAGGGTGCGCGCCTGTTCCTCGACGGATGCGCCGAGCTGGCGCACCAGGACCAGACTGCGCTCGTCCGCCGGATCTGCTGCCCCGTTCTCCTGAGGGTTCGACTCGGCAGCGGCTGCTGCGATGCCGGTCGTGTTGTCCGCGGACAACAACTGTGGCGGTACGGACGCGGTCGTTGCCGAGGGGAGCGGCTCGGCGGCATCCGTGTTGTCCGCGGACAACACGCGCTCCTCAGCAGGAGCGGGATTCCTCGGGGGCGGCGTCGGACCCGGAGCCGGCGGAGCGGCCTTCGTCTCACGCGAAGTGTTGTCCGCGGACAACACGGATCCCGGGGCGGGGGAGTGGTCCACCGGTCCCGTGGGGTCCGCCGAGGCGGCGGTGGGTGTAGCCGCGGTCTGCCGTGCCTGCTGGAGGAGAACCTTTTCCGCCTCGCGCGAGCGGGCCTCCTGCTCCCGTGCCTCCTTGAGGTGGGCCAGCAGCCCAGCTCCGTCGAGCTCGGGCTCCTCCTTCAGCCGCCGGGCGAGCCGACGGCCGTCACGTTCGGCCAGAGATCCGGAGCTGAGCATCGTCTGGAGCTCAGCGGGGAGTTCCAGGAGAGCGAGCTGGTTGGTGACCCAGGAGCGGTCACGCCCGAGCCGTTTGGCGGCCCGGGTGCGGGCCCCCTTCTCCCCCTCCTCGCTGCACACCCGCACGAGTTCGAGGACGCCGCGCGCACGCTCCACGACATCGAAGTCCTCCCGCTCAAGGTTCTCCTTGAGCAGGTGATCGACGAACTCCTCGCGGGAGGCGGCCAGATCGTCGCGTACGACGAAGTCCAGGGCATCCAGGGCCACATGCACCGCGCTGCGGAATCGCCGCTCGCCATTGACCAGTACGTAGCCGGAGTCGCCGATCTGCGCCTCGTGCTCGGGCCACAGCCTCAGATACGCGGGACGGGACACGGCGACGCACGCCGCGAGCTGGGCGACGCGCAGCTCCTCACCGAAGCGGGTGAGGTCCTCATCCGAACCGAAGTTACGGCGGGGGTTGAGCGGCGTCGGCGCGACATCGTCCAGTTGCAGACGCCGCAGCTCGTACGCCGGGACATCGCCCTGCACTATGGCCTTCGCCCGGCCACGGGCGCTTCGGCCGCGCGGCACGCCCCCGAAGGACGAGCCCGTGCCGAGCCGGTCGGCGACACTCATGAGATGACCCTCCGAGCAATGGTGCGCATGATTTCGGACTGCTCGCACTCCGGCGCGTAGGAGAGCAGGGGCTGCTTGAGTCGCACGGACTCGCGCTGCTCCTTCAGCTCGGGCATGACACCGATGACCGGCGGATCGCCGATCTCCTTCCAGCTGTGCAGAGACGACGTGGCGATGTAACCCTTGCGGCTGTCATACATGTTGACGATGAACCCGAGCATCGAGATCTCGACCTCCATGTCGGCGCACAGGTCCTGGATCTGGTCGTAGAGCATGTCGTACGCGTCGGCGGACGAGTCCTCCGCGAGCACGGGGATGAAGATGCCGGACAGGCCCGACGTCTCGCCCTCGCGTGTGCGGCAGTAGTACAGGGCCGTGTCCATGGTGTACCCGAGGCTGGGCGGGCAGTCGACCACGATGTAGTCGAACTCCCTCTCCAGCGGCTCCAGAGCCTTTTCGAGCGCGGTCTCCTTGATGCGGACGAAGCGGCTTGTGGCGAGCTTGGCGTCGAGCAGGAACGCGTCCTTGCAGGCCGGCAGCATGAACAGCCGCCCGCTGAAGGCATCGTCCTCTATCGGGACGAGCAGTTCGCGGAGCTCTCCCTTCGCCTCGCCCAGCATGTGCTTGGCCAGGCTGGGGGCTTCGATGTCGAACAGCTCGTACCCGAGCTGCTTGGTGAGGTGGCCCTGGGGGTCGAAGTCGATGAGCAGGACGCGGTTGCCGGCCTCGGCCAGCGCCTGCGCGACGCCGGAGGACGTGGCGGTCTTGCCGACGCCGCCCTTCTGGTTGCCGAAGATGAACCGGCGTGCCCAGCTGGGTCGCGTTCCCGGCTGGCGGGGGGAGAGGTGCGTGTCGAGCCACAGACGGATCGCCTGGGCGATGCCTTGGTTGAAGGGGATGCCGCGTTGCTTGCAGTCGTCCTTGAACTCCCCGTACAGCCCCGTGGGGAGATAGGTGGAGAACGAACTGCCCCCTGTGGTGTCCACGGGGACGCGCTCGGCATCATCTGCGCGCCAGGCCTGCACGCCTTCGGTCACTGCGTCCTTGATGTCGACGCCGAACTCGGCTGCTCTGACCTTGAGTTCTTGTCGCAAGGCCGCTGGAAGCTTGGCGACTACCTTTTCCCTGTCGCCGGGGGAGTATGGGACGGTCATGCGGTTACCTTACTCACCCCGCTGGGAGTTGCGGCGCAGGCAGGGTCGGTAATTTATGACGTGTCGTCCCGGTGGGGGAGGGATGCTGCGGGCCAGGCCGTTCGGCGTGGTGGGTGAATTGAGAGCATAAGGTGCAATGCCGGATTCACTGACAGCGCATCAGGATCGGCCTGGCTTGCCGACAGAAGAGAAGAGCAGGTCAGCGACTCTGCTCCGCGCGCCCGCCGGGATGGCCCCGGCGGCTCCAGCGTGGCCACGGACGCACCGGCTTTGTCGGCTCTGCCAGTCCTCAGCCGGTGGTGGGTGTGTTGTCCGCGGACAACACACACCCGTCTCATTGCCGCCAGGCCCGTAGGTGGACTGGACCGAGATGCGTGCGGCAGTGAACTTGGGGTCGTACAGCTCCTGTGCCAATGCCGACAACTGCTCCCGTGTCGGTGCCACGGAGACGCCACTGGCTTCGAGGTACATCTCATCCAGGAGGCGCTGGGCGCTCGCCATCCCAGCGGCCCTGGCTCCGGATGTGTCCGCCGAAGGACAACGACCGTGTCGTCTGCCACGGGTGTGTCAGCCGTTCCGCCATGGGCGGTGCCGGTGTTCCCGGGCAGGCCGGGTGATCAGTCTTCGAGTTCGTGGCGGACGCGGCGCGACGGGATGAAGGTGTAGAGGTCGAGCACGCCGGGCGGTTCGGCGAGGCCGGGGCCGCCGTTCTGGACCCAGGCAGTGATGTCGGCAGCGGCGTCAGGGTCGTTGACCTGGCCGAGCCAGACCGGGCGGCCGCCCGCCTTGCGGCCCTCGGAGGAGGGCTGGACGACGATGACGTTGGCGCGCTCGCACGCGTCCAGGCAGTCGGTGCGCCGCACCGTCGCGATTCCGGCCAGTTGGGCGCGCAGGTCGACAAGTTGGGCTTCGTGGTTCAGGCGCGGGACCTTGGCCGGGGTGCCACAGCAGCAGCCGCGACAGACGGTGACGGTGGGACGGGCCACTCCCGGGGTGGGGGCGGCCTTCTCGGCCCGGCGGCTCACCGCGCGTACTCTGCGGCGCGGTTCCAGGCGGCGTCGCGCAGCAGCCGCAGCCCGTTGAGGCCGACGATGAGGGTCAGGGCGGCGACGGCCCCGGCGGCGTCGGGACGCAGCCGGTCGGCGATGCCCAGCACCCCGGCCTGAAGACCGGGGATTCCTACCACGGTCGGCTGACCGTCTCGGTGGGTTCCTGCTTCTCCGCGCTGAGCGGGCCCCTACCCGGCCTCGGTCCATTCGTCACAGGTGCGTCGCCCGGCGTAGCAGGCGGTCGATGTTCTCGCGGCTGCGCCTGTCGGTGGGGGTCTGGACGACGAGGCGGACGCCGGGGTGGTCGGTCAGTTCCATGCCGGTGGCACGCAGGCTCACTTCGCCGATCCCTGTGATGTCGTAGCGCTTGTCGCACAGGTGCGGTGGAGCGACGTCGTGCGTGGCCCAGAGCCGAGAGAACAGCGGGCTGGCGTTGCACAGACGGGTGACGAAGTCCTGCCATCGCGGGTCGCCCGCGTTCTGGCTGTAGCGATAGCGGAACCCTGCCACGGCCTCGGGCGCCTGCTCGTCGCGGTTGACGATGTGGTGCTGCCCCTCCGGTGCCGCGAAGAGGTGCCAGAGGGTGTTGCGCTTGCCGGGCGGAGCACTGACCAGAGCGGGGTGCAGGGCCGCGTATGCGCGGTTCCAGCGGAGCACGTCGGTGCGGGCATCGACCAACATGGCGGGCAACGGGTCCAGGGCTTCCAGGACGGTGTCGAGGTGGCCGGGGAGCTCGGACGGCGGATCGCTGGTGACCGGAGGCTGGGGGACCTCGGCCAGACGGTAGAGGTGGTCGCGCTCGGCGGCATCCAGGAACAGCGTGCGGGTCACCGCGTCGAGCACCTGGGGGCTGACGTTGATCGGCCGCCCCTGCTCCAGCCACGTGTACCAGGTGATGCCGACACCGGCCAGCTGGGCGACCTCCTCGCGGCGCAGTCCGGGGGTGCGCCGCCGGACTCCCGGGGGTATGCCGACGTCCTCGGGTGAGACCCGTGCGCGTCGTGAGCGCAGGAACTCCCGCAGTTCGGTCCGGTTCGTGGTCGTCGGCACCGGTCCACTCTGCCAGAGCCGGGAGGCGTCGGCCTGGTGCTGCCAGTACCGGTATCAGCAGGCTTCTGGCACCGGTGTCCGCACGGGGCGCACGCTCGTACCGCCTGTGTTCCCCAGGACGTTCCCTTCGGAACGGCTCCCCGGATGAACGGACGACGAGTTCCATGAGCAACGCGTTTCACAACAAGGTCGCGGTCGTGACGGGCGGGAGTGCCGGTATCGGCCACGTCACCGCGCGGAAGATCGCCGAAGGGGGCGGCACCGTCTACATCACGGGCCGGGACCAGGACGCCCTGACGGCGGCGGTCGCGGATCTACCGGGTGATGTCGTCGGGGTGCGGGCCGACTCGCGCTCGGCCGACGACCTCGACCGGCTCTTCGCGCAGGCGGAGCGGCGCAGCGGCCGGCTGGACGTGCTGGTCGTCAACGCGGCGGCGATCGCGACCGCACCGCTGGGAACCATCACCGAGGACGTCATCAGGTCGGTCTTCGACGTCAACATCACCGGCACGATCATGACCGTCCAGAAGGCGCTGCCGCTGCTGGCGGACGGTGGCGTCATCGTCCTCACCGGCTCGATGGCCGCGCACAAGGCGTCGCGTGGGCGGAGTCTCTACGCGGCCTCCAAGGCCGGGGTCCGTGCCCTCGCCCGTACCTGGGCCCTTGAGCTGACCCCACGCGGGATCCGGGTGAACGTGGTAAGCCCGGGCCCGACGGACACCCCCGGTATCGCACAGCTGGCCGCCACCGCCGAGGAACGCGAGGCGCTCATCGCCACGATGGCCACCGGGACCCCGATGACCCGTGCCGGTACCGCGGAAGAGGTCGCCGCCGTCATCGCCTTCGTCGCCTCGGACGCGGCCTCCCACGTCAACGGCGCCGACTACCAGGTCGACGGCGGGTACGGCCAGGTCTGACACCCCCTCCCACGGGGCCGTCACGGACCACCTGGACACGGCCGAATGTCCTCGATCACGGCCGCCTCGTACGGGTGGGCTCGCGTATTCGACTGTCGCCGGTTCTCCGCGGGGTCCAGCAGGGTGGTGCTGGTCAGGATGCCGATGACGTCGAAGCGGTCGACGATCAGCCGGTCGGAGGTGTTCGCGAAGAGGCGGTGGCTTCCTCGGTGACGCCCCAGGAGGCGAGTAGACGTAGCCCCTCTTCGGAGGGTGAGCCGGGTTCGGCGGTGTAGACGGTGAGGGTGAGGCCGGGCTCGGCGGCCATCTCCAAGCCCTCGAAGGCGAGGGGGAGGTCGCCGACGGCGTGGTGGTGGAAGCGTTTGGTGCCGGTGCCGGTGCCGGTGCCGGTGCCGTGGTGGCGGACGTTGTGGGCGCCCTGACCTGTGACGTCACCAGCGAAGAGGACGTCCAGCGGGCTGTGGGGCGGACCGTCGAGCAGTTCGGCCGCCTGGACGCCGCGTTCAACAACGCGGGCGTCGAGCAGCCCGTCAAGCCGCTCGTCGACCTCACCAAGACCGACTGGGACCGCGTCCTCGGCGTCAGCCTCACCGGCGTCTTCCTGTGCGCCCGCGCCCAGGTCCGCCAGATGCGCCGCCAAGGCGACGGCGGCGGCCAGACTGTCTGACCACCCCTATCTCGCTCAAGGAGTTCCGCTCATGAACCCCGCCTACGACTTCGCCGGTCAGGTCGCCTTCGTCACCGGCGCCTCCTCGGGCATGGGCCTGGCAACCGCTCGCGCCTTCGCCGAAGCAGGCGCCGCCGTCGCCCTCGCCGACATCGACGAGACGGCCGTCAACAAGGCCGCCGAGGAACTCACCGACGCGGGCCACCAGGCCCTCGCCCTGGTCTGCGACGTCACCGACGAGGACCAGGTCGCCGCCGCCGTCGACCGCACGGTCGAAGCCTTCGGCCGTCTCGACATGGCCTACAACAACGCCGGCATCATGCCCCCGCCCACCGACGCCGCCGACGAGAGCGCCGAGCAGTTCGACCGCGTCCAGAACATCAACCTGCGCGGCGTCTGGACCAGCATGAAGCACGAACTGCGCCACATGCGCGACCAGGGCAGCGGCACCATCGTCAACTGCTCCAGCCTCGGCGGCCTCGTCGGTAACCCCGGCCGCGCCGCCTACCACGCCACCAAGCACGGCGTGATCGGCCTGACCAAGAGCGCCGCCCTCGAATACGGCTCCCGCGGCGTGCGCATCAACGCCGTCTGCCCCGGCACCATCAGCACCCCGATGGTCGACGCCATGGTCGAAGGCGGAGAACTCGACCGCCACCAGGCCGAAGCAGGCCAGGCCATCGACCGGCTCGGCACCGCCGACGAGATCGCCCAGGCCGTCCTGTGGCTGTGCAGCGACGGCGCCGGCTACGTCACCGGCATCGCCCTGCCCGTCGACGGCGGCTACACCGCCCAGTAACACCGCCCCGCACATGAAACGAACCGTCGTGTGCAGTCAGCAAGGCGGTTTCTCGTCGGCGGGGCGGCGAGGTTCGCGGCCGGTGGCGACGGCTTCGTCGTACGCGGACAGCGTCCGGTAGAGGGTGGAGCGGCCGACGCCGAGGTGTGCGGCGATGGCGGTGACGGACTCCTTCGCGTTGTGGCGGGCATCATCGACCGCCACCGAGCGATGCAGCCTCCCGCGCGAACGGACAACTACTGGCGCTCGGGCGGTACTCTCGACCGCAGGCAAGATCAAAAATGTATGGACAAAGGTACGTCCCCTCCGGGACGTACGCGGTGAAGCCGCTCGGCAGACAGGGAAGGAGGGGCGCAGTCGATGGCCTGGGTCAGCCGGATCGTGGACATGGAACAGGTCGACCACCGCCTCTCCGAGAACTCCGGCTGTTATGTGCGCCTTGACGGCCGGGCAGCAGGGGATGCCGCCGATCCGGTGCCCATGACCGCCGACGCTCAGATCGACTACCGGATGGCTGCAACCGAGGACAGCGGACCGGTCTGGCTCGGTGAGGGCCTCGCCGACGTCGGGCTGGTGGCCGGTGCGTCACTGGACGAGGCCGGCAAGCGAGCGGCCCGGGCGCTCGCCTGTGGGGTTCATCCCCGGACCGGCGAGCAGCTCGTCGCTGCCGAGCTGCGTGCCCACCCCAGGGCACAACTCGTCGGCGCTCGACTGGTCGAGGCGATCGAGCAGGCCGCAGCCGCCGCCGGACGAGAGCCGGCGGACCTGCTGGTCGGTACGCCGAAGCAGCGGAGGAAGTACGCCACCCTGGCGCGCATGGTGCATGCCCAGGGTGAGCGGCACCGCCTTCAGGTCGACTCCCTCCGACGGATCGCCCGGGCCGCCGGCATCGACCTGGCGGACGTCTACGGAGCGGACGAACTCGCCCGGGCCCGTGCCCACGAGAAGGACCGCGTCAACGTCCGGGTCCGCGCCTACGACATCGTCGCCGATCTGCCCAAGAGCGCTTCCACGCTGTGGGCCTTGCTCGGGCCTCGCCGGGAGGCGGAATTCCGTTCGCTGGTCCACGAGGCCAAGCGGGACGCGTTCGCCGAGCTCGAACGATGGACCGGCTACAGCGTGGCGAGCGCGGAGGGGGAGCGGCACCGTATCGCTGCCGGCGGACTGCTCGGATGGAGCGTGGAGCACCGGTCCGCCCGACCGGTCGACGACACCCCGGGAGACCCGCACCTGCACGTGCATCTCGTCCTCGTCAACGCCGCCCGGTGCGAGGACGGGGAATGGCGTGCCGTCGCCAACGGCGGCATGGATCTGCACCGGCATGCGCGGGCATTCGACGCCCTGTTCAAGGCCCGGGTCCGTGCTCTGGCGAGTGAGCGGTTCGGCGTGCGCTATGAGCGTGACGGTCGCACCGGTGCCTGGGAGGTCATCGGCATCCCGGCCACGCTGCGCGCGCACTACTCGCGCCGCGCTGCCCTGGTCGATGCGCTGGCCGGAGCTGACGCCGGCCGTGAGGAGAAACTGCGGGTCTCGGCCGAGACCCGGCGTGCCAAGCACGACGAGGGAGACATCGACCTGCACGCCCACTGGCGTGAGCGCGCCGAGTCTCTTGGTATCGACGTCGACGCGATGATCGCGGCCGCCGCTCCTGGGCCCGGACCGTCCGGAGGTTGCGTGGCCGATGGGCCTCAGGGCCCGCAGATCCCGCCCCCCGACACGATCGCCGTCGAGGTCTTCGACCCCGAGCACGGGCTGACGAGCAGCGACAAGGAGTTCCAGCGGGCCCAGCTCCTCTCGGCCGTCGCGAACGCATGTCCGTACGGCCTTGACGCGGCCGCGCTCGACGCGCTGGCCGATCAGGTCCTCGCCGTACCCGGCCACGCCCAGGCTCTCCCGCACCGCGGTTCGACGACGATGAGCAACACGGCCCGCTTCACCACCCAGGACATCCTCGATGCCGAGCGGGTCATCGTGGATCAGGCCCGCTCCCGGTACGCCTGCGGCGCGGCACAGCTGACCGGGAGTCAGGCCGGGGCCGCGCTCGACGTCTTCGAGGTCGCCTCCGGGTTCGCGCTCGGCGACGAGCAGCGCGCCGCGGTCCGAAGGCTCCTGACCGCCGGCCATGGTGTGGACACCGTCATCGGCGTCGCCGGATCAGGAAAGACCTCGATCATGGAGGCGTGCCGCACCGGATGGGACGCCGTCGGCATGACCTACGCGGGTGTCTCCCGGTCCGCAGTGGCCGCGCAGAACCTCTTCGAGGGATCCGGCATCCCCGTCTCTACGGCGGCCTCGTGGCTCCAGCGCATCGAGCGTGGTGAGGGCCTGCGTGGCATCGACGTGCTGGTTCTCGACGAAGCGGTCATGACCGACGACCGGTCCTTGGCGCGGCTGCTGACCGCGGCCGCCGCCACAGGCACGAAGGTCATCGGGGTCGGCGCCCCGCAGCAGCAGCGGGCGATCGGTCCCGGCGGCGGGTTCGAGGAGATTCACCGCCTGGTCCGTGGGACGGTCCTGCGCACGAACCGTCGCCGGAAGGACGCCGCTGAGCGCCTGGCCCTGGAGGTCCGGCGCGACGGTGACCGGGACCAGGCCCTGCGCATGTTCGCCGACGGCGGCCGTGTCCACGCCACCGACACCGCCGAGCAGGCGCACAAGGAGATCCTGGCCGCCTGGAACCAACAGCGCGGCCGATGGTCCGACCCTCACGACGCGGTGGACAACCTCGTCGTGCTGGCTGCCCGAAACGCCGACGTGGAGGCCATCAACGCCGGTGCGCAGGCCATCAGGCGCGCCGCCGGCGAGCTCGGCACCACCCACACCTACGCCCGGCCGCGGGGCGAGCGGTTCACCCTCGCGGTCGGGGACATCGTCCGCGTACGGCAGAACGACTACCGAAGCCGGCGCGGCGCCGGTCCCGACGTACTGAACGGCTACCGCGCTGTCGTCACCGCCCTCGACGCCGCGCACAACGTACGGATCACCTGGCGGCGCGGGAACGGCTCCCACGGCCGGGCCTGGCTGAGCCCCGGTCAGGTCGGCCACGGAGCCCTCTCGCTCGGGTACGCCCTGACGATCGCCGCTTCCCAGGGGCTCACCTCCGGCACCGCCCTGCTGTACGGGCTCGGGGCCAACGCCTACGCCCTGTACCCCGGCATCACCCGGGCCCGCGGGGAGAATCACCTGTGGCTGCCCACAGCAGCACTGGAGGACGAGGAGACCCGGGCCACGCTCGGTGAACCGGGCAGCGACACCGAGCGCCTCGACCGCGCGCTGCACGCCTACGCGGTCCTGCTGCAACAGGACCGGCCGGGCAGCATGGTCAGCGACCAGCTGCGCGATGCCCCCGAGCCGGTTCCCCCGGCCGTGGGCGTCCCGGTGTTCCCCGCGTGGGACGACCGGGAGGCCCGCCCGTACGGCGCCCTGGCCGACGCGGACCTGGCGGCGCGGGAAGCCGAACTGACCCGGCGCGCGGGGCGAGCCGACCACCGGGCGAGCGAACGGGCACGAGCGGCCACCGCCGGCGCCGCGGAACTGGCCCAGCAGCCCGGACAGCAGATCGCCGACAACGCGAAGACCCTGATCGATACGGCAGCTCAGCTGCTCCACCGCTCGCAACGGGACGCCGATGCGGCAGAGCGCGCCCGGGCTGCCGCCACCAGCGCGCGCGAAGTCTGCGCCAGCTTGCGACGCGCCACCGGACGCAGCCGCATCGCCCTGCGTCTGGCCGGTACCTCCCGAGGAGAACAGCAGCAACTCATCGTTCAGTACGAGCAGCAGTCCGAGGCGGCGGAGCGCGAGCACGAGACGCGTCTCCGGGCGGCAGTTGATGCCCGGCGGGAGGCGGAGCGGACGCTGAAGTCCTCTCCGTACACAAAGGCGCTGTGCGATCAGGCCGGCGGAGGCACCCGGCACACGGCTGTACGGCTCGAGACGCTGGCGACGATGAGGCAACAACTCCCGGCCCTGGTGACGCAGGTCGACAGGGACCGTACCGAGGCAGTTCGTGCCGCACGCGCCGCCGTCGTTGATCTGCGGGCCCGGGCCGAAACTCTGCGGGCGGAGGCAGGGCGCGTGGGGGAGGAGCGGGGGCTACGGAGCCGGATCGCCGAGGAAGTACCGGTCCAGCACCATGCCGAGGCGCGTCGGAGGGACCGGTTCGCGGTCCAGCAGGCCCAGCTCGCCGCCCAGCGGCGAGGCGCCCAAGTGCCTCGCCGTGAGGGGCCTTCAGCCCCGGCCGGCGGGTGGGGTCAACTCCCGTGTGCATGAGATCAGTTGAGCGTGGCGCGTGATCCCGGCCGGGCCGGGCCGAGGTCGTGGGTCTGGCGCAGCGGCCGTCTGCTGACGCGTGTTGCCCCGCGGTGGGGATAGCCACCGCGCCGGTTCGGCGGCGCCGGTTCCATGTGGCGCCATTGATATTCCGAGTGGCGCCACACCGGTGCCATGCTTGATGAAAGGCTGTGACCAGTGTCTTTGCTCTCCGGGTGGCGTCACGTCGGGCGGTGAAGCTCATTGCAGAATCATGTGGCGCCACATGTGGCGCCACATGGTGCTCGACGTGGCGCCATGGCTGTGTCATAGTTCTCGTATGGACCTCGCACCGTACGTCGAGCACCTTCGACAGGAACTCGCCGTCGCCGCCGAAACCGGTGGCGACGACGCTCGCGCCCTGGCCGAGCGGCTGACCGCTCCGCTGGAGTCGGCCGCCCGGCTCACATTGCTCAACGCGCTGTCCGCGGCGATGGGCGAGGTGACGCTGGAGCTGGCGCCCGGCTCGGTGGATGTACGGCTGCGTGGTCTGGACCCGGAGTTCGTGGTCAGCCGACCCGAGCTCCGGGAGTCCGCCGACAGAGCGGCGCTGCCCGCGATGCCGTCGGCGCCGGCGGCATCGCAGCCGGAAGCGGCGGACGCCCCGGAGGCGGACGAGGGTGGTACCGCCCGGATCAATCTCCGGGTGCCGACCTCCCTCAAGGCCAAGGTCGAGTCGGCCGCCGCCCGCGACGGACTCTCGGTCAACGCCTGGCTGGTGCTCACCCTGACCGCCTCGCTCGACGGCCCCGCCGTCGGTGCCCAGCGGCCGGTGATCGGGCCGGTCACGGAGACCGGCATCAGCCGAAGCTTCACCGGCTGGGTCTGACCGACCCGCCCTCCACCTCCTCACTCGCCGCCCCCACCAGCACGAACACCCGACGCAGTCGAAAGGACGGAACAGCTGTGTCTTCTTCCGCCACCCATGAGACGAAGTCCTTCAAGACCCCGGGGCCGATCACCGCCCAGCTGGAGGTCGGATACGGAACGGTCCTGGTCCGGGCCGGCGAGCGAACCGAGACCACGGTCCTGGTCCAGCCCGGGAACGAGGCGAGCGACCGGGACGTCCAGTCGGCCGGCCAGACCCAGGTCAGCCTGATCGGCGGCCAGCTGATCGTTCGCGGCCCCCGCGGCCGTAACCCGTTCAACAAGATCGGGGCGGTCATGGTCGAGGTCGAGCTGCCGGCCGGATCCGAGGTGCGGGCAGCCACCGGATTCGGGGACGTGCACTGCGAAGGGACGCTGGGCGACGTCCACCTGAAGAGCGCGCTCGGGAACGTGACCGTGGAGCGGGCCGTGACCGCCGAACTCAGGACCGCGACCGGCACCATCCGCGCCCACCACCTGGACGGAAGCGTCGAGGTGCACGGCGCGGGCCGGGTCGAGATCGACTACGTGGGCGGCGACCTCACGGTCAAGAATGTCAACGGTGAGACAGAGATCGGCGAGGTCCTCGGCGAGACGAAGGTCAAGTCGTCCAACGGCTCGTTCGCGATGGGAACCGCGCACGCCGGAGTCAACGTCCAGTCCGCACTCGGCGGAATCCGGATCGCCCGGCTCACTCGCGGCGTGATCGACCTGCGGACCTCGACCGGCGAGATCGAGCTCGGCATCCCCGAGACCACCGCGGCATGGCTGGACGTCTACGCCAAGGCGGGCCTGGTCCGCAGCGACCTGCCCACCTCCGACGCCCCGTCCGACAAGCCGGACCGCGCGGAGGTCCACGCCAACACCTCGGTCGGCAACATCACGGTCACCCGCGCCGCCTGACGACGAGGTCCGCCGGCGGGAGACCCCTCCCGCCCCCCGCACCGTCCCATTCCCACCCCTCCGCATCAGGGAAGCCGCATCCATATGACTGTCATGAGCACTTCAATCAGGCCTGCCGCGATCACCACCACCGGCCTCACCAAGTCGTACGGCGACAAGCCGGTTCTCAAGGGCCTGGACCTGTCCATCGCCGAAGGCTCCGTCTACGCCCTGCTCGGCCCGAACGGCGCCGGCAAGACCACCACCGTCGAGATACTCGCCACCCTCATCGACGGCGATGGCGGCACCGCAACCGTCGACGGCCACGACGTCGCCACGGACGGGGCCGGCGTACGCAGCCTGATCGGCCTGACCGGCCAGTTCGCGGCGGTAGACGGCCTCCTCGGCGCGGAGGAGAACCTCCGGCTGATGGCCGACCTCTGCCACCTCCCGAAGGCGGAGGGCCGCCGCCGCGCCGCCCGCCTCCTCGAACGCTTCGAGCTGACCGAGGCCGCCGGGAAACCGTCCTCCACCTACTCCGGCGGCATGCGCCGCAAGCTCGACCTCGCCATGTCCCTGATGGGCGATCCACGCATCATCTTCCTCGACGAGCCGACCACCGGCCTCGACCCGCGCTCTCGCCGCACCATGTGGGAGATCATCCGCTCCCTGGTCGCCGACGAGGGCGTCACCATCTTCCTCACCACGCAGTACCTGGAGGAGGCCGACCAGCTCGCCGGCCGGATCGGCGTACTCCACGAGGGCAGGCTGGTCGCCGAGGGCACCTCGGACGAACTCAAGGCGATGATCCACGGAGGCCACATCTCCCTGCGCTTCGACTCGGCCGCCGAACTGGAACGCGCCGCAGCCCGGTTCACTTCCACCACCCGCGACGACGAGGAGCTCACGCTCCAGATTCCGTCCGACGGCACCGTCCCCACCCTCCGCGCCGTCCTGGACATCCTCGACGCGGCCGGCGCCGCCCCCGTGTCCCTCTCCCTCCACACCCCCGACCTCGACGACGTCTTCCTCGCCCTCACCGGTCCGGACAAGAAGCAGGAGATCGCCCGATGAGCACCGCGACCCCCACCGCCGCGACCGCCGTCCCCCGCTCCCGCGGCTACGCCGTCCGCGACGCGGTCACGATGTTCCGCCGCGTCATGAAGCGCGCGGTCCGCTACCCGTCCATCGCCGTCGTCATCGTGATGATGCCGGTCGTCTTCCTGCTCCTCTTCAACTACGCCTTCGGCGGCGCGCTCGGCGCAGGCATCCAGGGCCCGCAGCTCACCGGTGACTACATCGACTACGTCGCCCCCGGCATCATCCTCATGACCGTCGCCACCGGCTCCGTCGGCGCGGCCCTCACCATCTGCATGGACAAGACCGAGGGAATCGTCAACCGCTTCCGCACGATGTCGATCTCGCGCGGCTCCTTCCTCACCGGTCACGTCCTGGGCAACCTCGTGCAGACAGTTCTCGGTACGGTGGTCGTCACCGCTGTCGCACTCGCCATCGGCTTCCGCCCGAACGCCTCCTTCGTCGAATGGCTCGCCGTGGCCGGCCTGCTGTTCGCCCTGGCCACCGCCCTGACCTGGGTCTCCGCCGGCATGGGACTGACCGCCAGGACGGTCGAGTCAGCCTCCAACCTCCCCCTGCCGATCACCTTCCTGCCCTTTCTCGGCAGCGCCATCGTCCCGACCGACACGATGCCCGGCGCCCTCCAGTGGTTCGCCGAGTACCAGCCCTTCACTCCCGTCAACGAGACCCTCCGCGGCCTCCTCATGGGCGCCGAGATCGGCAACAGCGCCTACCTCTCGCTCGCCTGGTGTGCCGGCATCGGCCTCCTCGGCTACCTCTGGTCCCGCACCTCCTTCACCAAGCAGACCAAGCGCTGACCCCGTCCCGCACGCAACGCACCGGAGGGCGGCACCCCACCACGGGTGCCGCCCTTCTCGCGGTGCCTCGCGTCAGGCGGCCTGTCCGACGGCCTCCGCTTCGTCGCGCTCCAGTTGCGCGGTCATGGCGTTGCGCGCGCGTGCCACTCGGGAGCGGACCGTGCCGACCGGGCAGTCCGCCTGGCGGGCGGCCTCGGCGTAGGAGAGTCCGAGCAACTGGGTGAGGACGAACGCCTGTCGGCGGTCGTACGGGAGCGCGGCCAGGAGTTCCTGGAGCGCCACGCCTTCCTCGAAGCCGGGCAGTCCGGTCTGCTGGGTGCGTTCGACGGTCGTGCGCCAGTCGCGGGTGTCGGCGAGCAGGGGGCGCGCGGCGGCCCTGCGGAAGTCGTCGACGACGGCGCGGCGGGCGATGGTGAGGAGCCAGGTGCGGGCCGAGGAGCGCCCCTCGAAGCGGTGCAGTGTGCGCAGCGCGCGCAGGGACGTGTCCTGTGCGAGGTCCTCGGCGGCCTGTGGGTCGGCGGACAGATGGGTCACGTACCGCACGACGTCGCGGTGCAGGGCCCGTACGAAGGCGTCGGCGGCTTCGCGGTCGCCGGCGCGGGCGGCGAGCGCGAAGCCGGTCGATGCGGTGTCCGCGGCCGTCCTGTCGCGCGGGGTGCAGGCCCGCTGGGGCCCGCGCGGGGTGGGCAGTGTGGTGTTCATCGCCAGGGGTGTCCTTCACGGATCGGTCCGGTGCCCGGGCGTCCGTTCACGGCGCGGGGCCGCGCGCCGTGGCTACGGCGGGCGTGGCGGTGTTCGGGACGGAGCCGGGTCTCCGGTGATTGGGGGCACCCGGGCTCCTTCGGAGCCGGGTGTGCCGGAGGACTCCCGCTGCGTGCGGGTACGACGGCGGGCCGGTCGGCGACCGGCTGCGTGCCAGGGGTGTACGTCCTCCGGAATGCCTGCCGCGTCCTCAGGACGCGGCGAGCACCCCGGGCGGCCCGCGCCGGTCCAGTGCGCGGGCGCACCGCAGGCCGGGCGACAGCCGGTCGCTCAGACCCCGGCGGGGGCGCAGGCGACGGCGCGGGGCCGGCAACGGCGCCGTGAGGAGGGGCTGGAGGGGAGCGAGCAGCCAGCCTGCGACCGCCCGCAGGGTCTGGAAGGCCGCACGTTCGCCGCGGGCCATCCACACGCCGCAGACGAGTGCGGCGAGGACGTGCGCGGCGAGCATCCCCGGCGACATCCCGGTCACGCCGTGGCCTGTGTGGGCCATCGAGCTCAGGTGGCCCATGGCTGAGGAGTGATCCAGGCCGACCATGTTTTCCAGGCCGGCCACGTGCTCCAGGCCGGCCATCGTGTCGCTCGTCGCCGAGTGGTCCGTGTGCGCCATGTGATGCATACCCGCCATGGCGTCCGTGGGCGGCGCGGCGGCTCCGCCGACGGTCCGCGTGGCTGTACCCGGGACGGTTCCCAGGGCGGACTGTGCGGCGGAGAAGGCGTTGTGCAGCACACCCTGGATCACGACGGCGAGGCCCGTGACGAGCCACGGACCGCGCTCGCGGGCGGCGAACCACCAGCCGGGGACCGCGAGTGCGAGGAAGCCGGTGACGGGCACCCAGAAGGGAAGCGGGGCCTCCGACATGAGGACGTGTCCGGTCGCGGCGAGCGTGACCGAGACGACGGCGAACATCGCCGCCCTCACCGCGCGTCCGACCGGTCCCGCCTCCATGGCGCCTCATCCTCCCATCGAGAGGGGCCGGGCGACATGGCAGGGTATCCGGCTTGTCGCCCATGCCGGACAAGTGGACGCAGCAGGGGAGTTCTGGCATATGCGGTCGGAGGAGGGAGAAGGGAGGGGGGAGAGCGTGGCGGTGCGGTGCATGGCGCTACGGGTGCGGCAGGCGGTCGGTCGCCGCGCCGGGCCGCACGACCACCGCTCGTATCCTCAAGGCCTTGCCGTGTGCGAAGCGGAGCGTGAAGGAGACCTCCTCGCCGGGCCGCCACGTTCCCTTCGGCCTTACGGTCACGTCGATTCCGTGCGGAGTCATGGTGAGCCCGTCATCCGCCGGCACCGTGACGGAGTCCACCGGCTGCCGGTAGGCGCCCCCGTAGGACGTCATGTGGTGTTCGCTCAGCCGGGGTGGTGCGACCGTGTCGGTCGAGGCGATGTGCACGAGCCGGTCGGCGGAGCCCCCGTCGTTCGTGAGGGTGAAGAAGGCGGCGGTCTCCGGCGTCGGACCGGTGGGCAGGTAGACGTACGCCTTCGTGACGGCCACGTGAGGCGGGCTGCCGGCGTTTCCGTTCGCCGTCCAGGCCCCCAGACCGGCGAGGGCCATCCCGCAGGCGAGAACGGGAACGCCGACGGCGGTGAATGACGTACGCAGGCGCGCGGAGAGAACGGGCATCAGAAGGCCGCCCGCGAGGAGGGGCGCCGACGCCGAGCGGCGGCTGCCGCCGGAGCCGGCTGCCAGCTGCGCAGACGGAGGCTGCCGAGGACGACGAGGACCGAACTGAGGGACATCGCGGCGGCGGCGAGCATCGGGTTGAGCAGTCCCACCATGGCGAGTGGCAGGGTGACGGCGTTGTAGCCGAAGGCCCACAGCAGGTTTCCGCGGATGGTGGCGAGAGTGCGGCGGGCGAGGCGTACGGCGTCGGCGAGGGCTTCGATGTCGTCGCGGACGAGGGTGACATCGGCGGCGCCGATGGCGACGTCCGTGCCGGTGCCCATGGCGATACCGAGGTCGGCCCCGGCGAGCGCCGCCGCGTCGTTGACACCGTCTCCGACGACCGCGACCCTCTTCCCTTCGGCGCGCAGCGTACGGACGAGTTCCGCTTTGCGCTCGGGGGTGCAACGGGAGTACGTCCGGTCGATGCCGAGTGCGGTGGCGACGGCTCGCGCGGACTCCTCCTGGTCGCCGGTGGCGAGGACGGGGTGCACGCCGAGGCGGCGGAGCCTGTCCACGGCGTGGTAGCTGCCGGGGCGTACGACGTCGCCGAGCGCGAGGACGGCCTCGGGCCTCCCGTCGACACGGACCAGGACAGGGGTGTGGGCGGCTCGCAGGGCGGTGGCGAGGGCTGCGCCCAGTTCCTCGGGCAGTTCGCCCTCGGGGGCACCGACCTCGACGAGCCGCCCGTCCACGTGTCCGCGCACGCCGTTGCCGGGTGTCGCGGTGAAGCCGCTGAGCGCGCCCGGCCGTACGGCGCCGTCCTTGAGAGAGCGCTCGGCGTGGCGCACGAGGGCCCGGCCGAGCGGGTGTTCGGAGCCGGTCTCGACGGTTGCCGCGAGCCGCAGTACCTCCTGCTCGCCGTGGCCTTGGGCACGTGTGGTGAGGGCGGCGACGGTGAGGTGGCCGGAGGTGAGGGTGCCGGTCTTGTCGAGCACGACGGTGTCGATCTGCCGGAGAGCTTCGAGGGCTTGGGGCCCTTTGACCAGGATGCCCAGCTGGGCGCCCCGTCCGGTGGCCGCCATGAGGGCGGTGGGGGTCGCGAGCCCGAGTGCGCAGGGGCAGGCGACGACGAGGACGGCGACGCAGGCGGTGAAGGCGGGCTGTGGATCCGCGTTCGCGCCGAGCCAGAAGCCGAGCACGGTGACGGCGAGAGTCAGCACGACGGGCACGAAGACCCCGGCCACGGTGTCGGCAAGCCGCTGAGCGCGGGCTTTCCCCGCCTGGGCCTCGGTGACAAGGGCCCTGATGCGGGCGAGCTGGGTGTCGGCGCCGACGGCCGTCGCGCGTACGAGCAGGAGTCCACCCGCGTTGACCGAGCCGCCGGTGACGGCCGAGCCGGCCCCGACCTCCACGGGCCGGGTCTCACCGGTCACGAGAGACAGATCCACGGCGGAGGTGCCCTCCACGACCTCGCCGTCCGTCGCGACGCGCTCCCCGGGTCGCACGAGGAAGACCTGGCCCGCGGCGAGGCGCACGGCCGGAACGGTGCGCTCGGCCGCTCCGTCCCGCACCGTCACTTCCTTCACGCCGAGCTCCGCGAGCGCACGCACGGCGGCCGAGGTACCCCGCCGGGCGCGGGCTTCCAGATGGCGGCCGAGGAGGACGAAGAGGGGGACACCGACCGCCGCTTCGAGGTAGACGTGCGCCATCCCGTCCGACGCCGTGGGCAGCAGGGCGAAGGACATCCGCATGTCGGGGGCGCCGGCGCCGCCGAGGAAGAGCGCGTACGAGGACCAGCCGAAGGAGGCGAGGACGCCGAGCGAGACGAGCGTGTCCATCGTCGCCGCACCATGTCTCATCCCGCGCCAGGCCCGCTCGTGAAAGGGCCACGCACTCCAGCACACGACCGGGGCGGCGAGGACGAAGCACAGCCACTGCCAGTTGCGGAACTGGAGCGAAGGAACCATCGACAGGACAAGGACGGGGAGGGCGAGGAGCGCGGTCACCAGGAGCCGCTGCGGTACACCGGGCTCGGTCGCCGCGGCCTCCCGGTCCTCGCCGGATTCGGGCGGCGCGGGGAGACGGGCGGTGTATCCGCCTCGTTCGACGGCGGCGACGAGCGCGTCCGCGCCGAGGCCCGCCGGATGCTCGACATGGGCGGTACCGGTCGCGAGACTGACGGTGGCACGCACGCCTTCCAGAGCGCCGAGCTTCTTCTCGACCCTGCGCACACAGGCCGCGCACGTCATGCCGCCGACGACCAGATCGGTCGTGATGAGGGTGCGCGGGGCTGTTTCCCGGCTCATCAGTGGCCCATCCCGCTCATGCCACCCATGTCGTGCGAGCCCGGTTCGTCATCCTGGTGCGTGACTTCACGCATGTCGGGGGCGACGGGCCCGGCGAGTTGCCCCACTCCGTACGAGGCGGTGAAGAGCGCGGCGAGCAGAAGCAGGAACCCCCCGAGCAGCGCGTAGGGGGGAGGGGCGGAACGCTGTGGGGCGTGAGTGGTCACCGAGTGGTCCATGAGGCAGGCTCCGGGCGAGAGTGCGAGTTGTACGCACCAGAGGTCGGCCACCCCTGGCCGCGAGTTCCCCGGGGCTCAGGTGGCGTGCGTCACATATCGGGCATGCGTCACGCGTGCCCCGGAAGCATCACGCCTCCGGGGCACGCCTGACGCCGCGGGCCCGACGAGCCCGAGGGTGCGGTGTGCGGTCGCCATCGAGCCCGACGGCTCACACCATCACGACGAACATCACCGCCATGCCCAACGCCATCAGGCCGTGACAGCCCACGTCCCAGGCGATGTGCACCGTGCCGCCGCCCGAGGCCGCATCGCCCGAGGCCGCACCGCTCGCCGTGCGTGGCGCGAGGCGGCCCGCGTCGAAGCCGGCCGCGAGCCACCACAGTGCGAGGGCCAGCAGGACGAGTGCGAGCAGGCCCGCGCTCCAGCGGTTGCCGGTGCCGCTGAGCGTCATCGTCGCGACTGCTCCCGGTGCCGACATGTCCATCCCCGGCATGTCGTGCGCCTGGCCCCCACCCGTCGCGCCCATGGACATGCCCGACGACATCGCGGCGACCATCCACGCCATCGCGCCGGTCATCACGGCGTGCGGCAGCGTGCTCGCGAGGGCCCGCAGCCGCGGCTCGGGACCGTTCGGCAGAGCAAGCGCGGCCAGCACGAACCAGGCTGCGGCGGCGGAGAAGAAGACCACCTGCGGTGTGCCCGGCAGGTCCATGGCCCAGGGCCAGGCCATCGCGAACATGGCGAGGGCCATCACCGCGTGCAGACCGTGTGCGAGCCGTGCGGTCCACGGGTGGGAGCGCGCCGCGAAGGCGCGCCACAGACCGTAGGCGGCGAGTGCGCAGAAGAGCAGAGTGAAAATCCAGCGCAGCCCGGTGGCGGCGATCATCGGGCGATCTCCTCGGGTGTCTCGGCTCGCGCTTCCGTGCGCGTGCTTCGGTGGTGGCGCACGTGCGCCAGTGACAGGTCTGCGAGCAGGAAGCACGCCAGGGGCAGTCCGAACAGCGGCAGGTAGTAGGCGAGGACGGCGGTCACGACGACGAGCGGTGCCATGACCCTGCCCGGCACCCGGCGCCAGGCTCCCCGCGCCGGCGGACGTCCGAGCCGCGTCCTGTCTCCTCGGGTGGGCCTGCGCAGCCACCACATGCGGTAGCCCCAGAAGAGCATCCCGATGAGCGCGACGGCGATGAGCGCGAGGACGATCTGGTTGGCGAGGCCGAAGAGCAGGCCCATGTGGGCGTCGATGCCCCAGCGGGTGAGCTTGGCGAGGACGGGATAGTCGTCGAAGACCACCTTGTCCGTGACCTTGCCGGTGGCCGGGTCGATCGCGATCGAGTCCTGCTGCTCCGGCCAGTGCCGCGTGTTCTCGTCGACGGTGTACGCGCTCCCCGTGTCCGCGGGCGGGCTGATGACGAGCTTGCCGCGCAGCCCCTCGGAGCGGGCGATACGGACGGCTTCGTCGAGATCGACCCGCGCGGCGGAGGCCCCCGCGGAGGACTGACCCGGGTCCGCCCCCGCTGCGCCGCCGCCCCGCGCGCTGTGGCCGAGGGCCGAGGAGACGGAAGGCGTCGCCTCGCCCAGCGAGTCCTGGATCTTGCCGATGTTCACGCCCGCGTGCGCTGACCAGGTCAGCCCGGTTGCCGAGAGCGCGAGGAATCCGACGGACACCCACAACCCCACGGCTCCGTGCCAGGACAGTGCGCGCTTGCGTCCCTTCGGGCCCCGGCGCGGCACGAACAGCTTGCGCAGCCGCTCCCGGCCGCGCGGTGTCCCGAGCCACAGGGCGAGCCCGCCCAGCACCTCGACCCACAGCCAGCTCGCGGCGATCTCGCTGTAGTTGCGGCCGAATTCGCCGAGGTGCAGGGTGCGGTGCAGGCTGTCGAACCAGGACCGCACGGGCAGCCACTCACCGAACGTGCGCAGTGTGCCGCGCACTTCCGCGTCGTACGGATCGACGAAGGCGGTCTGTGTGTAGCCCTCGGGCAGTCCCTTGACGTCGAAGGCGACCTGGGTCGTGTCGCTGTCCCCTTCGCCCTTGGTGACGGAGACGAGTTGCCCGCCGGGTACCGCGTCGCGGGCGGATTCCACCTGGACCGCGAGCGGCTTCGGCTCGCCGCGCGGGGTGACCTTGAGCTCGTGGTGATAGACGACCGACTCGATCTGCGGGGTCGTCGTGTAGAGCAGCCCGGTCACGGCGGCGACGAGCAGGAACGGGCCGATGAGGATGCCCGCGTAGAAGTGCAGGCGCAACAGGAGGGGCCGCAGCCCGCTCCAGGTGCCGCCACCGCTTCTCGGCGGGGGCGTGGCGAAGTCCTCGGGCGGGGTGACCTCCTCGGTCCGGTGTTGCCGGGGCCGTGGTGGCGAGGCAGGCGTGGTCTCGGTCATCGACTCTTCCTCATGCGTGGACCGGCGGGGACGGTGATGCGCATGTACAGGAGTCGGAGCGGGAGGGGCGCGAGTTCCCGGACGCACGCCGTGACGTAGGCCACAGAGAAGGGTTGAGAGTCTGGGCGCGATGGGGGCCGCACCGGTCCAGCTCCGTGCACACCGCATGGCGGCGTCCGCTCAGCCACGGCCCTGGAGAGGGGAGCACCTCCGTCCGGTGTGCGGCACCGGGCTCACGTCAGGGGCGCGAAGGCGGGCAGGGTGAGAGCCGAATGGGCGGGCCGTCCCGCCGAGGCGGGGATGGCGCTGAGGCCGCGCAGTCCGGCGTTGCGCTGCTCCAGGTCCCGAGCGGTGGTCGGGAAGAGGGTGGCGCCGCCCTGACTGACCAGATTCTGGTTCGCGGTCACGAACTCCCGGGTGTCGCGCTCGTACGCGGCGAAGCCCTCGATGTGGCCCTGGTCCGCGAGGGAACCGGCGAGCATGTACGCGCCGACGAGCGCGAGGCTGGTGCCCTGTCCGGTGAGGAACGAGGGTGCGTACGCCGCGTCGCCGACCAGCGCGACCCTGCCGCTGGACCAGCCGGGCATACGGATCTGGCTGACCCCGTCGAAGAACAGGTCGTCCGTGTCGCGCAGGGCGGCCAGCATGCCCGGGACCTCCCATCCCGCGTCGGCGAAGACCTTGGCGACCAGGTCACGTTGGGCGTCCGGGTCACGGAACGCGTCCATGGGCGGCTCCGGCCGGGCGAAGTTCAGGAAGGCGTGCACCTCGGCGTCGTCCCCCACGGCATAGAGTGCCGCGGCCCTGCCCGGGGTGTTCCACATCACGGTCTCGTGGGAGAGCCCGAGTGTGTTGCGCATGGTGAACACGGCGAAGCAGTAGCCGAGGTAGCGATGGAACTGCTCCTCGGGGCCGAACAGCATCTCCCGGGTACGTGAGTGCATGCCGTCCGCACCGAACACCATGTCGAACGTACGGCTGTCACCCCCGCGGAAGGTGACGTCGACCCCGTGGCCGGTCTGGTCGAGGGTGTCGATGGAGTCGTTGAACACGAACTCCACGTCGTCCCGGACCGCCGCGTGGAGAGCGTCGGTCAGGTCACCGCGCCGCACCTCCAGGTCCCGGCCCGCGACGCCGCCGGTGACGGCATGGGGGTGCAGCGAGGTCACCTCGGTTCCGTCCCCGTCGAGGAAGGTCAGCCGGCGCAGGTCGATGTGCGCGTCCCGCAGGGGTGGCAGGATCCCCATCTTCTCCACGACGTCGAGTGCGGTGCCGCGCACGTCGATGGGGTAGCCGCCGCTGCGGAGTGCGCCGGCCTTCTCCACCACGGTGACCTCGTATCCGTAGCGGTTGAGCCAGAAGGCCAGGGCGGGGCCGGCGATGCTGGCCCCGGATATCAGGACCTTGCGCCTCGTCCCGGTGCGGTTACCGGTGGGCGTGGCCGTCGGCTGGTCGGTGCGGGTCATGCTTTGACTCCTTTGCTCATGGTGCGGGTGACGAACAGGGCCAGCGACACGACGACGCCGGCGACGAGGAATCCGGTGACGTAGGCCGATTCGGCCGCGACCTTTGACCCGGAAGGGGTTCCGGCGGTGAGCAGCGCACCGCCGAGCTGCCCGCCCACGGCGGAGCCGACCACGCGGCTCACCAGGATCAGGCTGGTGGCGATGCCGGTGTCGTCCTTGTCGACGGCAGTGGCGGTGCTGGTCATCATGGCCGTGACGCACAGGCCGTTGGCCAGCGCGATCAGCACCTTGCCGACGACCAGGTGCCAGATTTCGGTGTGTACGGCCGCCACGGCGAGCAGGCCCACGGTCATCATGACGACGCCGGTGTTGACCACGGCACGCGAGCCGAAACGGCGGTCCCCGATCCCGCCGAGCGGCCCGGCCAGCGTCGCGGCGATGGCGCCGGGCAGCAGGAAGAAGCCGATCCGGGTGGCGCTGGCACTGAATCCGTACCCGTCGCCGCGTTCGTCGAGCAGCTGCGGAATCAGATAGATCGCCATCGTGCTGCCGAGGCAGATGACGAACGTGAGCACGCACGCCTTCCATATCGCGGGCCGTGCCAGCATGCGCAGATCGATCATCGGCGACGCCGCACGCCGTTCGACCTTGACCCATCCGGTGACGAGGACGGCCAGCAGTGCGACGAGGGCGGCGAGGGCGAGCGGTTGCGAGCCGGCTTCGGGCGCCAGCGCGAGGACGAGCATGAGCGTCACCAGCATCCCGCTCAGGAACAGCAGGCCGGGCCAGTCCATCCCGGAGTCGTCCGACCGGCCCGGCGCATCGGCCGGCATCAGCCTGTTCACGAGCAGCGTGGCCCCGACGACCGCCATCGTCGGCAGCGCGAACATCCAGTGCCGGGAGAGCTGTTCCGCCACCGGCCCGGCCGACAGCATGCCGACCATCGACCCGCCGACGAAGAGTCCGCTGACCACGCCGATGGCCACCTTGGACTCTCCGGCCGGGAGGTGTTTGCGGACCACGATGAACGACAGGGGCAGTGCGCCGATCATCGCGCCCTGCAACACCTGGCCGACGAGCAGCACGGGCAGGTTCGGGGCCAGGGCGGACACCGTGCCGCCGACCGAGACCACCGCCATCAGCCGGATCAGGATCTTCTTCCCGCCGTAGCGGTCGCCGAACTTGCCCGCCAACGGCGTGATGAGCGCGCCGGTGATGAGGAGGACGATACTGAGCAGCGCCCCTTCGGACTGGCTCATGTCCAGTTCGCGTTCCAGCAGCGGGATGGTCGGTGACACCACCGACTCCAGTGCGCCGGTGGACAGTGCCAGCAAGCCGAGGGCTCCGACAGCGGCCCTCCCGATGGGGACCGGGGGAGCCAGGGTCGTGGTCATGATTGTCCTTCCGTCATTTGCCGAGTGAGGGCGGTCGGTGAGGGCGGTCGAATACCGTCGTGGTGGATCCGGTGGCCCCGCGCTACGACCATCGGCGCAACGCCGCACGGGCCGGCAGGGTGACCGCGAGCAGTGCCAGGCCGCCGGCGGCGACCGCGAAGGCCCCGTACACCAGCGGGGGCACGTACGGCATGTCACCGGTCACGCCGCTCATCATCGGGATCAGCGTGGCCGCGGCGATCGCGGAGCCGAGGGCCAGGCCCACCCCTGCGACCAGCAGCCCCTCCCAGCGGAGCATCGTCATCACCTGACGCCGGGTGGAACCGATCAGGCGCAGCGAGCCCAGTTCGCGGCGGCGGTCCAGGACCGTCATCACCAGGGTGTTGACGGCGGCGACGGCGGCGAAGCCGCCGAGGACCGCGGCCATGGTGTTGTTCATCCAGGCGCCCAGCTTCGCGTCGCGGTTCTGCTCGGTGGCGTAGCCGGAGGCGTCGGTGACCTCGCCCAGGGCGCTGAGTGACTTCTCCGAGCCGCCCCGTACCAGCAGGGTGCTGTCGAAGCCCGAGGTGACGTGCCCGGCCAGGGACTCCCGGTCCATGGTCACCGTGGACAGGCCGAGGCCGCGCCCGTAGACCGCGACGATCTCGGGGCTGACCTCGGTGCCGTCGGGGAGGTGGAGCGGGAGGCGGTCGCCGACGCCGGCGTCCGCCGAGGTCGCCAGGGTCTTGTCGATGGCGATACGGCCCTTGCCGAGCCGGTCGAGGCCGCCCTCGCGTACGTCCAGGTCCTGCACCTTCGCCAGCTCGGCGCCGGAGCCGGTGACGCCCTGGGTGGCCGCACCCAGAAGGGACTTGAATTCGCCGGAGCCGGTCGGCACCAGCACCTGCGTGTTCAGCAGACCGACGGCCGCCTCCACACCGGGCGCGCGGGCGGCGCGGTCCACCGCGTCCACCGGGAGCCCGGCCGGGCCCGTCACCACGTGGTCCGCGGTGATGCCCGCGCGCAGCTGTTCGTCGGCGGCGTGGGTCTCACTCGTGTGCATGAACACGAGGGTCGAGGCGAAGGCCACGGCCAGCACGATCGGGGTGATCGCGGAGGCGAGGCGGCGGGCGTTGGCGCGGGAGTTGGCGGCCGCGAGCTCGGCTGCCGGGCCCGCTCCCCGCAGCGGGAGGCCGAACAGGCCGGCGCACAGCCGCGCCACCAGCGGGCCGAGCAGCCCGACGGCGAGCATGAAGAGCATGACGACACCGAGGGCGGCGCCTGCCGCGTCGTCGCCGGTGGAGCGGGCGGACACGCCGGTGAGGATCGCGCCGCCGACGAGGGCGCCGACACCGAGGAGGGTACGGATCAGGCCGGGCCGCAGCCGCTCCACCGAGGCCTCCGACAGCGCCTGGCCGGGCTTGATCTTCGCGGGCCGGCGTCCGGCCGCCCAGCCCGCGCCGAGCGCGGTGAGCAGTCCCATGACGACGGCGGCGAGCAGCGGGATCCCGGAGACGTGCAGGTCCACGGCGCGCGGGATGGCGTCGCGGTCCTGGAGCTGCCCGAACCACCAGTGGGCGAGCCCGATGCCGGGCAGGCAGCCGACGATCCCGGCGAGCGGCGCGACGAGCAGCGCTTCGGAGGCGACCGCGCGGCGGATCTGCCGCGGGGTGGCGCCGACAGCGCGCAGCAGGGCGAATTCGCGGGCCCGCTGACCGACCGAGAGCGCGACGGTCCCGGCGGCGGTGAAGACCGCGACGATGGCGGCGATACCGCCGAAGGAGCCGCCGATTCCGAAGAGCGTGATCTTGGCGTACCCGAGGCCCGGGTCCTCGACGGCACCGCGGTCGTCGCCGGTGTGGACCTGGGCCCCGGACCCGGCCAGGGCCGTCTTCACGGAGTCGGCCAGGGCGTCGGTGCCGGTGCCGTGCTCCGCCAGCACGACGACGGCGTCGGCCTTGCCGGGGTGCCCGGCGAGCGTGGGGGCCTGGGCGTCGGCGAACCAGGTCAGGGCGCCCGCCTCGGCGGTGTTCCGGGCGGTCTCCGCGGAGCCGGCCTCGGCGACACCGGCGACGCGGAAGTCCTGCTGCCCGGCGGCGGTCTCCAGTACAACGGTGTCGCCGACGGTGGCGTGCGCGGTACGGGCCGTGTCCGCGTCGAGCACGACTTCGCCCGCGCGGGGTGCGGATCCGCTGGTCAGCGCGGTGCCGGTGAAGGCGTGCGAGCCCCACCCGTGCGCGGTGAGCACACCGCCGGGAACGGACAGTCCACGGGCGCCCGAGCCCGCGCCGTCGTCCGTCGCGTGCACCGGGAAGGTGAAGTCCGCGACGGCGGTGGCCGCACCCGGCGCCTCGCCGGCTTTCGCCGCCAGCCCGGCGTCCATCCGTGCCGTGTCCGGCAGCGGCGTCGCCTCCCTCTCGCGGTCCTCGCCACTGCCGGTGACGACGTACTCGTTCTGGTCCGCCGCCGCGACGACCGGCGCGCTCGCGTACCGCTCCGGCGGCACCGAGGCGCGCAGGCTGGTCTCCAGCAGGATTCCGCAGGCCGAGACGATCAGCGCGGACATCAGCAGCGCGAGGAAGGTTCCCGCGAAGGACGCGGGCTTGAAGCGGACGGCCTCACGGGCGAGTCCGTTGGGGCGCCTCATGCCGCGACCCCCGTCATCGCACCGGGGCGGGAGGTACGCGAGGTGAGCACGTCCATCCGTGCCGCGATCTGTTCCGCGGAGCCGCGCTCGAGATGGTCGGCGAAGGCGCCGTCGGCGAGGAACAGCACCCGGTCGGCCCAGGAGGCCGCGGCCGGGTCGTGGGTGACCATGACGACGGTGGCCCCGAGGGTGTCCACCGCGTTCCGCAGCAGGCCCAGGACCTCGGCGGCCGTGCCGGTGTCCAGGGCGCCGGTGGGTTCGTCCGCGAAGATCACGTCGGGGCTGGTGACCAGGGCGCGGGCGACGGCCACGCGCTGCTGCTGGCCGCCGGAGAGCTCGCCGGGCCGGCGCTTCGCCTTGTCGGCGAGCCCGACCTGGGCGAGTACCGCCTGCGCCTGGCGGCGATCCTGGCGCTGCCCGGCCAGGCGCATCGGGAGCAGCACGTTCTGCTCGACGGTGAGGGAGGACAGGAGGTTGAAGGCCTGGAAGACGAAGCCGAGGCGACTGCGGCGCAGCTCGGTCAGCTCGTTCTCGCTCATGCCGGTGATCTCCGTGCCCCCCAGGAACACGGACCCCGCGGTCGGCCGGTCGAGCCCGGCGGCGCACTGCAGGAAGGTGGACTTGCCGGACCCGGACGGGCCCATGACCGCGGTGAACGTGCCGCGCGGCAGGGCGAGGTCGACGCCCGCGAGTGCGTGCACCGTGCCCGCCCCGCGGCCGTACTGCCGCCGGACGTCGCGCAGCTCGACGGCGAGACCGGGCGTGGCCGCCGGGACCTCGGGCCGGTACTCCACCCCCGGCCGGTTGTCCGCCTTCTGCCGCTTGCCCTTGCCTGGCCTCATGTCCCGTCTCCCTCTTGCGCGCACTTTCTGTGACGCGTGAAGAGTGCGGGGACGGTTGTGCGCCGGGCGTCATACTGCGGAGCCAATGTGGAGGTGCTACCGCGGTAGGGGGTGGTGGAGGGACGGGGCGGTGACGGCGCGGCCCTACTCGCCCGGGGCGACCAGCCCCGACTCGTAGGCGAAGACCACCGCCTGGGCGCGGTCGCGCAGGTCGAGCTTGGTGAGGACGCGGCTGACGTGCGTCTTCACCGTCTGCTCGGCCAGCACGAGGGTCTGGGCGATCTCCGTGTTGGACCGGCCGCGGGCGATCAGGGTGAGGACCTCGGTCTCGCGTTCCGTCAGGCCCTTGAGGCGTAGCGCGGGCTTGCTCCGCGCGGTGGGACGCTGCTTGGCGAAGTCCGCGATCAGGCGGCGCGTCACGGACGGGGCGAGCAGCGCGTCGCCCGAGGCCACGACGCGGACCGCCGCGATGAGGTCGGCCGGCGGCGCGTCCTTGAGCAGGAAGCCGCTCGCGCCCGCCCGCAGCGCCTCGTAGACGTAGTCGTCGACGTCGAAGGTGGTGAGCATCAGGACGCGCGGCCTGTGGGTCACGCCCGGCGGCGGTGACAGGAGGCGGCGTGCGGCCTCCAGACCGTCCATCACGGGCATGCGGACGTCCATCAGCACGAGGTCGGGATGGGTACGCCGGCTCAGCTCGACACCCTGCGCGCCGTCGGGAGCCTCGCCCACCACGTCGATGTCGCTCCGGGAGGCCAGCAGCGCGGCGAAGCCGGCCCGCACCATGGCCTGGTCGTCGACGATGATGACGCGCGTCGTCACGTGAAGTCCTTTTCAGTAAGGGGAAGTTGGGCGGCGACCCGGAAGCCGCCGGCCGGCAGCGGCCCCGTGTCGAGGCTGCCGCCGATGATCCGCACCCGTTCGCGCATGCCGACGAGCCCGTGCCCGGTGCCGCCCACCTCGAGCGGCGTGGCGGACGGCTCGGGCGACGGCCCGTTGACCACCAGGACGATCAGCCGCGCGGCCTCCCCCTGACCGGGCTCCGACACCGACAACGACACCTGCGTGCGGGCGCCCGGCGCGTGCCGTACGACGTTCGACAGTGCCTCCTGGACGATCCGGTACGCGGACAGGCCGACCGCTTCGGGCACCTCGACGTCGCAGGGGGTGAACTCCACCGGCCCTCGGGCCCTGGCCGTCGCCTCCACCAGCGGCCCGAGCTGCGCCAGACCGGGCTGGGGCACCAGCTCGCCCTGCGCCTCCTCGTTGCGCAGCACACCGAGAAGGCGTCGCATCTCGCCGAGCGACTCGCGCGCGGTCGCCGCGATGGCGGTGAACTCCTCCCGCACGTCCGCCGGCATCCTGTCGAAGCGGTACTCCGCGGTGTCCGCCTGCACCGTGATGACGGACATGTGGTGTGCCACCACGTCGTGCAGCTCGCGGGCGATCCGGGCGCGCTCCTCCAGCAGCGTCCGCCGGCCTCGCTCGGCCTCGCTGATCGTCTCCTGCTCGACCAGCCTGCGCTGCACCTCGGACCGGTCGCGCAGCACCCCGCCGAGCAGGAGCGCGACGCCCCCGAGGATGGTGAACAGCAGGTCCCTGGCGCTGGAGCCGTGGGGCGCGACGAACCCCAGGGCGACGTTGGCGCCCGCCGTCGCCAGCCACACCAGCAGCAGCGTCCGGCGCCGCTCGCGCAGGCCCAGGGCGAGGCAGAGGCCGACGTACCCGACGATCTCCATGGGCGGGAGCGGCCACAGCAGCCGCTCCTGGAAGTCGGCGGTGAGCAGGACGAGCGCGCCGGCCACGTCCGCGACGAAGACCACGTACCAGGCCTGTAGCGGCCGTACGACGGCGAGCAGCAGCGGCGCGGCCTGCGCCACGGCCAACGCGCCGGCGACACCGCCGTTCAGGCCGTAGTCGGCGGTGAGGACCACGATGGTCGTGGGCAGCAGGGCCACGCTCAGCACGAAGGCCACGGCCCACGGCAGCAGCCGTACCCACCTTCGTGAGGCACCCGCGAGCAGCGCGCGCGGGCGTTCCTCCTCCACTGAGGTCATGCGCACCGACCTGTGTGTGCCGCGGCGGCGTCCGGACGAGCGCAAGGTGTCGGTTCCTCAGATGTCGGCACGCAGCGGTTCTCCCACTTCGTGCATGTGCCGCAGGGCCTGCCGGTAGGAGTCGACGAGGCCGGTCTCCGTGTAGGGGATGCCGAGGTCGCCGCAGCGGGCCCGCACCATGGACTGGGCGAGCCTCAGATGCGGGCGGGGCATGCTGGGGAACAGGTGGTGCTCGATCTGGTAGTTGAGGCCGCCGAGGAACCAGTCGGTGAGGAAGCTGCCCCTGACGTTGCGGGACGTGAGGACCTGGCGCCGCAGGTGTCCCCACTTCTCGCCGTCGGGGTCGGGCATGTCCATCCCCTTGTGGTTGGGCGCGAAGGCCATGCCCAGGTGCAGGCCGAACAGGGCCTGGTGGAGCGCCGCGAAGACGAGCGCGTGCGTGAGCGGCATGGTCGCCAGGAGCAGGGTGACGTACCCGGCCACGTGGGCGACGAGGAGGGCGCCGGCCACCAGCCGTTCGCGGCCGGTCTGACGGCGCAGGTACTGGAAGCCGTAGAGCTTCAGGGCGAGGCCTTCGAGGAGGGTCAGGGGGAAGAAGAGCCATGCCTGGTGGCGGGTGAGCCAGCCGCGGAATCCTGTGCGGACGGCGGCCTGCTCGCTGGTGAAGACGAGGACGTCGGCGGCGACGTCCGGGTCCTTGTCCCTGTGGTTGGGGTTGGCGTGGTGGCGGTTGTGCTTGTCGTTCCACCAGGCGGAGCTCATGCCGAGCAGCAGGTTGCCGTGGATGAGCCCGATGCGGCGGTTCGTGGCACGGTTGCCGCTGATCTGGGCGTGGCCCGCGTCGTGGCCGATGAACGCCGTGCGGGCGCACAGGACGGCGAGGACGGGGGCCAGCGCGAGGACCCACCAGGAACCGCCGATGAGCGCCAAGCCGGTGACGACGGCAGCCAGGCCGAGCGCGTTGATCACGATGGTGCGTGCGTACCAGCCGCGGCGGCGGTCGAGCAGCCCCTGTCCCTGGACGTCACGCAACAACGGCGTGAACTCGCTGCCCGCGTCCGGTGGGGGCTGCGGCGTGGTGGTGTTCTCGGGGTGCGGCAGAGTGGTTTCGCCGACCGGGGGCATGGTTGTACTCCTGTGTTCGTCGGGTGGGGGAGTGGTGAGTGGTGCGGTGAGGAAGCGATACGGCGATGCGGTCGTCCCTCACGCCGCCGGCGCGAAGTGACCGAAGCTCGCGGCCAGCAGGCCCGCTGCCGCCGGCCGGGCCGTGCCGGTGCGCTTCCACGGGTTCTCCAGGGGCCTGGAGAACTTCGTGATCACCACGAGCAGCCCCGTGAAGAGCGGCATCCGGGCCGGCCGCGTCAGGGCCCATCCGCCCGAGCCGGGCGCCGAGGTCGGCCCGGGGATCTCCCCGACGTACGAGGCGGGGACCGCGGTGGCGAGCAGCGCGATCCGGTGCCGGCACAGGGTCGTCATCGCGGACAGGTTGATGATCACCACCGGGGCCCACAGGACGGGGCGCCGCGGCAGGCGGGCCAGCCGGTCGCGCAGCAGGACCGCCGCGCCGGACCGGGCGGCCTGTCAGCAGCGTCCTGAAGCGGCGCATACACCCGTCTCCCTCTGTCTCGTCCGTGGTGACGAGGAGAAAGTAGGGAGGCGGTGGGCGACGGCGCGTCACACTGGGGAGCCAAGCCGCGGTGATACCCGGGTAGGGGGTGGACCGGGCCCTGCCGCGGCGTGATCGGCGACTCCGTGATCAAGCCTTGGTATGTACGGCGGAGCAGCTGCGTCGTTCGAAGCAGGCGGGGGCGTGGGCGCCGGTCAGTGGATGGCGCGGGTCAGCACGGTGACCAGGAGGACTGAACTGCGGGACGGTGGTCAGGCAGCTCGAAGGACCCGCAGCCCCACCTCAGTCCATGTCGGGCAGGCGATCCGACTCCAGAGCTTGCATGGCGTGCGATGCGTTGAACGGCAGAATCGTGACCGCGACGTGCGGCAGTTGCTCCAGCGTCCTCGACATCTTCTCGCCGGTGCCCCGGTGGAGGAGTTTGCCGAGAGCGTTGGCGTACATCCGTCGGGGCACGAGGACCGTCAGGGACGTGTTCCCGTCCTGTGTGGTGCGGACGGCCAGTTCCCGCATCGCGTGACGCAGTCGGCGGTCGGGGCAGGCCACCAGTTCCAGTTCGACCGAGGTCGCGGACGTCGACGCCCAGCGGGCGAACAGTCGGCGTGCGTGCGCCTCGTCGATGGCGAAGTGCACTGCCCGGACGGTGTCAGGCCGCAGTTCGTGGGCATACCGCAAGGCTTTCAGCGTGGCCAGGTCCAGCGTCTCGACAAGGACGAACACCTGGTGGCGACGCGTACGCGGCCGGTCCGCGCCCGTGGGCAGCCGTTCCAGGGCCGCGGCCTCGCGCCGGTACTCGCGGTTGATCCGGATCAGTACCCAGACCCCGAGCGGGAAGACCACGATGACCAGCCAAGCGCCTTCGGTGAATTTCGTGACGGCGAAAATCAGCACGACGGCGGCGGAGACGATCGCCGCGAGTGCGTTGACCGCGATCTTCACCCGGCGTAGTGGCTCACGCCTGCGCAGGTGATAGGCGGTGAGGCCGGCCCCGGCCATGGCGAAGGCCGTGAACACGCCGATCGCGTACAGGGCCACGAGCTCGTCCACGTTGGCTCGTGTGACGAGCAGCAGGGCCAGCGAGAGAGCGGAGAGCGTGACAATGCCGTTGGAGAAGGCCAGCCGGTGCCCGCGCCGGGTGAGCACCCTCGGCAGGAACCGGTCCTCGGCGACGAAACTGGCCAGGACCGGAAACCCGGTGAAGGGGGTGTTGGCACCGGTGTAGAGGACAAGTGCGGTCGCCAGCTGGACGAAGACCAGCCCGATCGTCCCCACCGTTCCGTTTCCGAAGGCGAGCCTTGCTTCCTGGGCGATGACGGTTGGGGTCCCGTCGGTGTACGGGACGGCATGGGTGAAGTGCGCCAGCGTGGAGACCCCCAGGACCAGGACGGCGAGCACGCAGCCCATGGTGATGAGGGTGCGCCGGGCGTTGCGGCCCTGCGGTTCACGGAAGGCGGAGATGCCGTTCGAGATGGCTTCGAGACCGGTGAGGGACGAGCCGCCGTTGGCGAAGGACCGCAGCACGATGAAGAGCGACGCACCGTGGAGCCAGCCATCGCCGGGAGTCCCCAGAGGCACGACACCAGGAGCATTCAGGTCAGCACGCGGCAGCTCTCCCGTCAGTGCGCGCACCGCCGCGACGAGGAAGACCAGGCTCATCGCGGCGATGAAGAGATACGCGGGCAGCGCGAACATCCGGCCGGCCTCCCGGACTCCGCGCAGGTTCCCGTACGCGAGCAGCACGATCACCACTACGGAGACCGGCAACTGGAGCTGGTCCAGCCCTGTCCAGCCATTGCCGGCCAGATGGGCGAGCGAGATCAGCGCGTTCGTGCCGGCCGACACCTGGACGGCAACGGTGACGATGTAGTCGACCAGCAGGGCCACGGCGGCGACCTGAGCGACCTTCGGCCCGAAGTTTTCCCGAGCCACCACATAGGAGCCACCGGCTCGGGTGTAGATCGTGACGACGTCGCTGTAGCAGAGCGTCAGAAGCAGCAACACCAGCAGGATCGCACCGGTCACCGGCATGACCATCGTGAAAGCGGCTGTTCCGACCACCGGCACGAGGACCCGGAGCATCTCCTCCGAGCCGTACGCCGACGAGCTGATGCAGTCGGACGCGAGCACACCGAGCGCCGTCCGGTTGCTCAGTTTCTCCTCACTGACACGGTCTGTGGTGAGGGGCTTGCCAAGGAGTCCCCGTTTGACGCGGTACATCGGCCGTTCAAGGGTCATGCGACCATCAGAGCGGGCGACTGCTCCAGGGCCGTGTAGACACCACCGGCAGGCACTCGCACGTTACCCGGGCCGGGGTGAGCCGGTCGGTCAGGGCAGCCCGGCGGCTCAGGCTTCCGGGGCGTCGCAAAGCGGTGGCGAGAGGGTTCTCCTGCCAGGGGCAGGGGACCTGTTCGCTCGTCAGCCTTCTGCGTCTTCGCCTTGAACTGGAAGAGAACGGGGCGACGTCACGGGGCAGGCCTGTCCGTGCCTGCCAAGCCTGTCTCGTAGGCGACGATCACCAGTTGCGCGCGATCGCGTGCCCGGAGCTTGGCCAGCAGCCGCCCGATGTGCGTCTTGACCGTGGCGAGGCTCAGGTGCAGGTGCTCTGCCAGTTCCGTGTTGGACAGACCGCGGGCGATCAGAGTGAGGACCTCCAGCTCGCGGTCGGTGACGCCGTCGAGGGTTCGGCCCGGCGGGCGGCCCGGCTCTGGTCGGCGGGTGAATTCGGCGATCAAGCGGCGGGTGACCGAGGGGGCCAGCAGGGAATCACCGGCGGCTATGACGGTGATGGCGTTCAGGACCTCCGACGGCGGGGTGTCTTTCAGGAGGAAGCCCGCTGCGCCCGCACGGAGGGAGGCGTAGACGTACTCGTCCAGGTCGAAGGTGGTGAGGATGAGGACGCGGACGCCGCTCGTGGCCGAGTCCGCGCTTATGCGGCGGGTCGCCTCGATGCCGTCCAGGCCGGGCATGCGGATGTCCATGAGGACGACGTCCGGCTGTTCGCGGCGTGCGAGTTCCACGGCTTCGGTGCCGTCCGCGGCTTCGCCGACGGCGGTCATTCCGGGGGTGTGGTCGACGAGGACGCGGAAGCTGCCGCGGACCATGGCCTGATCGTCGGCGACGAGGACGCGGATGGGGCTCGGGTTTGGGCTTGCGGGCGTACGAGGCGGGCCGGCCGGCCCTGTCTGCGCGGTCATGTCGCTCGCTCCCGCTCGACCGGCAGGCGTACGGACACCGCGAAGCCGCCCTCCGGCCGGGGGCCGGACTCGATGCTCCCGCCGTATGTGAACACCCGTTCCCGCATGCCCATCAGGCCGTGCCCGCCCGTCGGTTCACCGGTCGTCGAGCGAGAGCCGGCCGATGTCCCCTCATCGACCATGTCGATACGGACCTCCGCGCCGTCCGCCACGATCGTGACCCGGCAGCACGTCGGGGCGGCGTGCCTGACCACGTTGGTCAGGCCCTCCTGCACGATCCGGTACACCGTCAGCTGCATTCCCTCCGCGAGGAAGTCAGCGCCGCGGACCGTCAGGTCCACGTCGACCCCGGCCGACCGCGCTTCTTCTGCCAGCCGGCCGAGGCCGCCGAGACCCGGTACCGGGCTGAAGGGGGTGCCCTCCGTGCGCAGGACGCCAAGGGTTCGGCGCATCTCACCCAGCGCGGCCCTGCTGGTCTCTTCTATGGCCCTGAGCGCGGTGCGCGCCTCCTGCGGATCGGCCTGGGCCACATGGGCGGCGACGCCCGCCCTGACGGCGATCAGGCTGAGGTTGTGCGACACGATGTCGTGCAGATCGCGGGCTATGTGCAACCGCTCCTGGTCGCGCACGCGGTCGACCCGTCGCCGCTCCTCCCGCCGCGCCTCGGCCCGGCGGGAGCGGATGAGGAAGCCCGCCGTCCAAGAGCCTCCGATCACCAGCAGGACCAGGGCGGCCACGCCCACAGCGTCCTGCCGGCCACCGGCCGGGGTGATCAGGGCCTCGCCCAGGTACACCCCGCCAGCCGCCACCGGCAGCGCGACAGCGAGCGCCGTGACCGAGCGGCGGACGGGCTCGACCAGGCCCACCAGGTAGGCGGCCAGGCCCGCCGCGGCGTACGGCTCCCGGGTCAGGTCGAGGAGGGAGGCGGTGGTGAGGGCCGCAAGTACGACACCCAATACGGGCAGTGGCCAGATGCGGCGGACCGCGACAGGCAGGCCGACGGCGGCGGCGATCAGCCATGCGAGCCAGGCCGGACCGCCATAGGCCGGCTGCCCGTCGGCTGCGGTCGCGCCCGCGAAACCGACGTGGACCACGGTCAGGGCGAGGGCCGGCGTCAGGTCGATGGCGTAGAGATGCCAGCCGGCCGTGCGCTTCATGGCACGACCGTATCGGTCCGGGCCCACTCAGCCCGCCTGTCCCAGCACAACCATCAGCGCGAGCGTCCCCAGTGTCAGCGGCACCCAACGCAGCACCGCAGCCCGGGTGGGCCGCGGGCCCTGGCGCAGCAGGCCGAAACCCAGCGGCAACAGGGCGGCGGTCAGCCCCGCCAGCGCCACCAGCGACAGCGGAGTGGTGCCCTTCAAGACACCGAGCGGCAGTCCCGCCATCAGCGCGAGGGCGAGCGCGCGTACCGGGCCGACCACCTGGGTGCGCCAGGCGCCGAAGGCGAGCACGAGCCAGCCGGCCAGGATGGCGAAGTTCAGCGCGGAGAAGATCTGGAAGGCACCGTACGTCTCGGAGACGGCCCGGGTGGCGGCTGCGGCGCTCTCGGCGTCGGCCAGCCGGAAAGCCATATGGTCCACCCCGGCGTGAAAGGCACGGGCGAACAGCCCGGACATGGCCAGCATCCCACCCCACAGCCCCCAGCCGGGGCTATGGGTGCCGATCCGGGCGGCAAGTAGAGCCACGGCCGGCCAGAGCAGCAGATTGCCGGCGGCGAAAAGGGCGTACGAAGTGGCTACCAGCACGGGATGCCGCTCGTACGCGGCGAGCTGAGCAGGAAAGAAGAAGTCGAAGCGGACTCGCAGCAGAGCCCCGGCCAGCATCAGCGGCGGGCCCAGGACCATGGCGACGCCACCCACCCAGCGTCCCGGGAACGCCTCCATGCGATCTACCGGCAGGATGCGGCCGAGTCCGCCGGGGGCGGAAAGCGGGGCGGGCGCGGCTGCTTCGAGCGACGACGCGGCGGCTGGAGGTGAGGAGTCGGGGGCGGTGGTCCGCGGCTGAAGGGTCATTCCCCGACCATGGCCTGGCCGCACGGCCCGAGGCATCGGACCAGAGCCTGGATTCCGGCGTCAGACCTGGGTATGACCTATGACCCATGCGGTCGGAAGGGTCCGTGGCGGCAGAAGGCAACGGGCGTACGGGACGTACGGGACCGTGTGAGCGTGTGCGATCACGGCTGCTCCTTGGGCATGCTCAGGCGGCACCAGGGAGAGGAGCGGGGGATGCAGAGCTCCATGCCCCGGTCGCCGGTGCCGAGTCGTCGAACAGGGGGTGTGCCGCCGGGGTACGGGCGCTGCCGCGCTGTGGCCGCGCTGTTGGTCGCGGGCGAGGTCGAGGTCATACCCAGTCCTTCCGCAGGTCGTGAGCCGCCGTCGCATGCGCCTCGTCGCGGCCCTGATGCAGTCGGGGGGAATCGGAAACGCGCGGCCCCGGTGTCAGCCGGTCACCCGGCACTTCGCTCCGGTTGGTCAACGGTGTGGATGCCGTGATCGTCCGGGGCCGCCGTGTCATGTCTCGCGTGGTGGACCGGCTGCGTCGGCAGCAGCGATGCCGGTAGCAGGGCGAGGGCGGCGAGTCCGGCGAGGACCATCAGGGTGGGGCCCGTCGCCGAAGCCGACGTTGCCTGGGTCACTTCCGCAGTTGGGGTCCCGGCGGTCGAAGGTCTCAGCATCATCATGCTGGCGGCCACGGCGATTCCGAGGGACGGGCCGACGTTCATGGCGGTCTGCTTGAGTCCACCGATAACCCCGGCGTATCCGGGTGGTGCCTCACCCACGACGGTTGCGGTGGCAGTGACCATGACGGTGGCGAATCCCGCGCCGAGGGCGGCAAAGGCCACGCCGGTAGAAGCCCAGGTGCCTGCCGAGCCGAGCTGGGACAGACCTCCGATGCCAAGGACGACGAGGACCGTACCGAGGATCGCGGTGCGGCGTGGGCTGTACCGGCGCAGCGCGGCGCCGGCGACGGGTGCGCCGAGGACCATGAGCGCGGTCAGCGGAAGCGCCCTCAGACCACTGGCAAGCGGGTCGAGCCCGAGTACGTCCTGGAAGAAGAAGGTGGTCACGAACAGCGCGCCGAACATGCCGCCGGTGGTGAACAGCAGGATCGCCATTGATGCCGTCACCGGTACGGACCGCGCCACTGTCGGCGGCACGATCGGGTGCGCGGTGCGGCGTTCGTGCCCGACGAACGCCGCCGCGACGCCCGCGAGAGCGGTGAGGCCGAGCCATGTCGACGCGGAGGTCCACCCGCGCGCCGGTACGCCGGTCAGGGTGTGTACCAGGACCGCGAGGGCGGTTGCGAGCAACACCGCGCCGGTGAGGTCGAGCCGCTGAGACCCGGCACGCGAGGGCGCCGGTGCTCTCACGGCGAGTGTGAGTACGGCGATCGCGAACGCGACGGGGACGTTGATCCAGAACACGGCACGCCAGCCCAGGTGCGCGACGAGAACACCCCCGAGCACCGGACCGGCCGCCGCGGCCACACCGATCGCGCTGGTACGGATGGCGACCGGCGTACCGAGCCGGTCCGCCGGGTACGCCAGTCTCAGCAGCGCAAGTGTCGTCGGCTGGAGGAGCGCACCGAACACGCCTTGCAGGCCGCGCAGGACGATCACCCAGCCGACGCCGGGAGCGAGCGCAATGCCGGCCGAGGCGGCCGCGAAGCCGAGCACGCCGACGAACAACATCCGCGGGTGCCCGTAACGGTCACCCAAGCGCCCGGCGATGACGAGAAGTGCGGCCACCGCGAGCAGGTAGGCGGTACTGGTCCACTGGACCTGAGCCATGCTCGCGCCGAGGTCGCGTTGCAGGCTGGGCTGCGCCACGAGGAGTACCGTGCCGTCCAGCGCGACGATCATCGCGCCGACAACGCTGACCAGGAGTGCGAGGCGCCGCCGTACGGTTGCGGTCACGAGTTCACCGGGCCGAGATGAGCGTCCAGTACCGCCGCGACAAGCCGGTCGAGATGGCCGCCGCCAGGGTCCTCGCCTGGTGGTGGGGCATCAAGGGCCAGCTGGAGGCTCCCCCAGGCCCACAGTTGGGCGAGGCCGTGAAGGTTCGACCAGAGGGCGGCGGCCGTCACGGCTGGCAGCGGCTCGGGACTGCTCGGCGCGCCGGGTCGGCGCGCGGCAGCCTGTTCCCTCCGCAGCCGGACGATGAGCTCGACCATGAGATTGAACAGCGGCAGAGTCGAATCTCGGAGCTGTGACTGGTCCGATGGGTGCTTCTCGCTGTCGAGCAGGTCATGCCGGAACATCAGCTCGAACATGCCGCGGTGCTCCAGCGCGTACCCGACGTGCGCCCGTCCGATCTCCTGCAACTGACCGCGCGGCGATGTCGTGCCGTCGGTCGCGGCCGCGAACCGGACTTTGAGATCCGCGAAACCGCGGCGAGCGATCGCAGAGAGCAGGGCGTGATGAGTGGGAAAGTACCGACGCGGAGCCCCGTGCGATACCCCCGCCCGGCGGGCGATCTCACGCAGTCCCAGCGACGCGGTTCCATCGGTCATCACGAGGTCCACTCCGACGTCGATCAACCGTTCCCTGAGAGAGTTCTCGCGTTCCATAGACACTGTCTACCATGATCTTTTAGACAGTGTCTACGGATTCGGGACCTCCAGCCGCCTCCACCCGCTCCAGCGCCCGAAGTTGGCCGGGATGTGCGCCCGCTGCTCATTCCCGCTGCCACATCGGCAGGGGTACCCGTCCGATGCTGCGGCCTTCCCGATCGAGGATGTGGCCGACCCGTTTGTAGGTTCGCAGGGTCACGCTCCGGGAAATCACGACGGTGCCCGGAGCGCGTGCTTCGAGCTCTCGCTCGTAGGCGTGGATCTCGTTCAGGTCGTACACCCAGAACGTCGCGACGAGGTTGTGCACGCTGAGAACCTGGACGCTCACCCGACAGTTGGGCAGACCGGCCACGTACTGGCCGGCATCCTCCAGGTGGCGCGCGGGGATGTTGAGGACCAGGCTCGCTTCCCGGACCGGGAGGCCCACGGACGTCGCGAACTCGCAGCGCAGGACGAGGTATCCGGACGCGAGATGCTGCTCGACCCGCCTGCGCGCGGTCTGTGGGGAGATGGCGCAGAGCCCCGCAAGCTCCGCCCAGCTGAGACGACCGTCGTCCCCGAGAGCGTCGAGCAGCGCTGAATCGACCGCGTCGAAGGCGGTCCGTCGTGAGCGTGTGGCTGCCGATGCGGCTGCCACGGACCGTGACTGCTGCTGGTCGAGTACGCCGCTGCGCCACATTGAACTCTGCCGGTGCACTCGGGTGACATACGCGGTCTCCGTGCGCGCGACGCCCGGGAGTGACGAAAACCGTTCGGAAACGATCTGATCCAGGCTCTCGTGCGTGCTGGTGAAGAAGTCGACGCGGAAGTCGTGTTCACCGGTGACGCGTGTGACCGTGGCCGCAGCCGGCTCCTCACACAGCTGTTCAGCCAGTTCGGCGTGGTAGCCGGGCGGGGCGGAGAAGAAGACGTGAGCGGCGTACCCGCTGTCGGCGAACCGGGGGCCAGGCATGGTCGCGATCCACGCGAGACGCTCTCGCGTGAGCCGCTCCCAGTGCCGTGCCGCGGTCGCGCCGGTGATGCCGAGTGCCGCCCCGATGCGGGACCACTCGCCACGGGGCCTGATCTGCAGCGCATTGATGATCGCGAGATCCAGTTCGGACAGGATGGCTGATTCTTGCATTCAGGGATCCTCCGATGGCGATGCAGACCGATTCAGCGCAGTGTGATGGCCGTCACCTTACGTTGGCAGTCCCTCCGACCGAAGCAGTCGGGACGAGTGAAAGCGGGGACGTGATGGGGACAGACACCCGGGGCGATGCACGACCGCCCATCAGCCGAAGTATCGGTACGGTCATCGTGGCGATGGCCCTGATCGAGGCGCTCAGCGGCATCACTCAGGGGTACATCAACCCGCTTCTGCCGGCGCTGGGCCCAGTGCTGTCGATCAACGACGCGACGATCAACGGAATCTTCCTGATGTCGCAGCTCGGCTTCGCGGTGCTGACACCGATCATCTCCGCGCTCGGCGACTCATGGGGGTATCGGCCGGTTCTGCGCGCGAGCATCCTGCTGGTGGTGGTCGGGGTCGTACTGATGGCGGTGTACCCCACGCTGTGGACCGTCCTGATCGGAGTCGTCCTGCTCACCAGCGTGGTCGGGTTCATCCCGCTCATGATGGGCATCCTGCGGTTGACCAGCCCGCGGCATCTGCGCACCGGGGTGAGCTCGATGATCGCGGTGCTGATGGTCACCGTCGGAGTCGGTGGTCTGCTCGCCGGACTGGTGGGGATGCACACCCCCACCCGCGGGTTCTGGGTGGCCGTCCCCTTCGCCGTCGCCGCGCTCGCCCTCGTTCCGCTCGTGCCCGAGGTCGACGCCCGCACCCACGAACGGACCGCCGTCGTCCCGCTGCTGGCCTGCTCACTCGGGCTGATCGGGTTCGTCACGGCCATCTCGATGGGCGCGGACTGGGGCTGGACGGATCTGCGCACCCTCGCGTCGGGCGGGTGCGGAGTGCTGCTGCTCACGGTCTGGGTCCGATGGGACTCCACGCAGCGCCACACCTTTGTCGATCTGTCGATGTTCAAACTGAGGCAGGTGCGTGTCGTCACGGGCGCGACGTTCTTCTTCGGTTTCGCCTCGATCAGTTACATCAGCACCAACGCGATCTTCCTCTTCTCCCACTCCTCGAAGGTGGGCTACGGGTTCGGCCTCAGCTCACTGCAGATAGCCTCCCTGTTCCTCATCGTGTCCATGACCTCCTTCGTCGCCTCGGTGCTCAGCACCCGGCTGCTGCGCAAGGCCGGGGAGCGTCTCACGCTCGTGTGTGCAGGGCTGGTGCTGTGCGCCGCGTTCGTTGCGATGGCTCTGCTCCACCGTTCGCTACCGGGCTACTGCGTCGGACTCGCACTCTTCGGCTTCGGCCTCGGCCTCTACCAGGCGGCCACGCGCGCCCTCTCCGTGGAAGGCGTGGACCCCTCCCTCACCGCGACGGCTGCGGGCATCAACGAGCTGGCACTGTCGATCGGCATCGCGGTCGGCGCCGCCGTCGTCAAACTGCTGTCGTCGGCCTTCCTGTCGGGCGGCCACATCTCCTCGCGCGGACTCGTCGCGATCTGGATGACGCTCGGCGCCGGTGCGCTGGTCGCCTCCCTCATAGGCACGCGCTACGCACGACCCGCGGCCGTCAGCCCGAGCGAGGTGGTCGCGTGAAGGGCGTGGCCGGTGTGCCCGGTGACATCGTCGACCGGGTATCGGACCTCATCGAGGAACGCAGGACGCCACTCGTCGCGCTGAGCCACACCCTGCATGCCGATCCCGAGCTCGGCGGCGAAGAGGTCCGCGCCGCACAGCGCATCAGCGCCCTGCTGAGCGATGCCGGATTCGAGCAGGAGCCGACGCCGGCAGACCTTCCGACCGCGTTCTGCTACCGGAAGGGCGCTGCACCGATGGTGGTGACCATCTGTGTCGAGTACGACGCACTACCCGGCATGGGACACGCCTGCGGCCACAACGTGAACGCCGCTGCAGCCGTCGGCGCGGCCCTCGCCCTCGGCCAGCTCGCCGAGGCCCTGGACGTGAGCGTCAAGGTCCTGGGTACTCCAGCCGAAGAGACCTTCGGCGGCAAGATCAGCCTGATCGACAGCGGACACTTCGACGACGCGTCGCTGGCGATGATGGCCCACGCAGCGAACCACGATGCCGTCGGCGGACGCTCGCTCGCCCTGTGCCGGTGGGACGTCACCTTCACCGGGGTGCCCGCCCACGCCGCGGCCGCACCCGAGCGCGGCGTCAACGCACTCGACGCCCTCGTGATCGCGCAGACGGCCATCGCACTGGCCCGACAACAACTCCCGTCGCGTTCCGTCATCTCGACGATCACGACCGAAGGCGGCAGCGCGGTCAACGTGATTCCCGAGCGGGCCCGGGCCGCGATCGAGATGCGCTCTCCCTCCATCGACGAACTCCGAGTGATCCAACGACGAGTCCGCGCCTGCCTTGAGGCAGGCGCCCTTGCCACGGGCTGCGCCATGGACCTCACCCGGGTCGGCAACGATTTCGCCGACCTCCGTCAAGACACCTCGCTGACCGCGTTCTACCGGGACGCGATGTCCTCCCGCGGCCGAACCGTGGAGGTGACCGATGCCGCCCTCGCGTCGACCGACATGGGCAACGTGTCCCACCTCGTCCCGGCCATCCACCCGCTACTCGGGTACGACGTGGACGGCACGACCCCGCATACCGCCGCCTTCGCGGACCACGGCACGTCGCCGTCCGCGGACGAGGCGATCCTCGACGGCGCGTTCGGCCTTGCCCTCACCGCGGCGCGTGCCGCGCTGGATCCTGCCGAACGCGAGCGCCTGATCCATGGTGCAGCCCTCCGCACAGGGACGGCTCCGCGAAGGGCGGCGAACCGTCACGCCACGACATGACGTACCAGATGGTCTGGCCGACGGCCGGCCTCCGACGGCCTGTGGGGTCACCGCCCAGCGCATCGAGGTCTCCGGCGGCAGCTGCCCCAATGCCTGGGGCAGTTGGCGTGCTCCCAGGCTCATGTGGACAGCCATGATGAGTTCGCCTGCCAGTTCCCCCCGCCGCAACTCGGCAGCCCTCTTGCGGAGTTGTACAAGTTCGGCTCGCTCGTAGCCCAAGCCCCCTCCCTGCCCACGGCCGGACTCCTCCAGGAGCCCGGCCACTCTTCTGCCAGTGCTGGGCAATCAAGTTTGCCATAATTGACAACGCGCTTCCAGCGCTGGGTTAATGAGTCACTGCAATATTGCCAAAGCTGGCAATATTGGGCATGGCTTCAGAGTGCGAGGAAGGAAACGCATGGAGAACGCAAGCCCTCCCAGGATCCTGGTCGTGGGCCTCGACCGCTACGGCATGCGGGCATGCGTCCGCCTCGGCCTGGAGGTCACCGTTGTCTGCGGGGCCGCCGCCTGGGACCAGGGCAGCATCGCGATACCGGACGAGGTCACGGTGATCCGTGTCGACGACCACACCAGCGCCGAGGACGTCCTGATGGCGCTCGCCCGCTCCGGGCTGACCTCCGAGTCCTTCGACGCCGTGTACACCACCGCCGAGGGATCCCTGGTGATGGTCGGTCTGCTGGCTGCGCACCTCGGCCTGCCGGCCGTCCCGCCCGAGGTCGCCGTACGGTTCCGGGACAAGGCGGTACAGAAGCGCGAGATCAGGGCGGCCGGGTTGGCCACGGCGGGAGCCTTGGTCGTCGACGACGTGCACGACGTCGACGGGATCACGGAACTCGGCTCCGCCAACGCCGTGCTGAAGCCGGTCGCGGGAGCGGCCACCGAGCGGACGTCCGTCGTCTCCTCGGTGGCAGAGCTGCGCCAACGCGGTGAGGAGTACCGGCGGGCGGGCACCGCGCAGCGCACCTTCATCCTGGAGGAGTTCGTCCGGGGAGACGAATGGATCGCCGACGGCGTGCTGTTCGAAGGCGAGCTGCTGTTCTGCGCCCTCGGCCGGTACGGCGACCCGTGCCTGGCTTCGGTGGACAGCGGACGCCCCCTCAATTTCCGCCACTTCGACCCCGCGGACGAGAGCTGGGCCTACGAACGGGCCCTTCCCGTGATCAACGGCTCGCTCGCGGCGCTGGGCCTGCGGGACGGGGTGTTCCACATGGAGCTCTTCCACGACCCCGATACCGGTGTGCTCACCTTCGGCGAGTGCGCCGCGCGCCGGGGCGGCGCACTCCTGCAGGAGGTCGTGCACGCGAAGTTCAACGTCGACCTGGCCGCGTGCGCGATCCAGGTCGCACTCGGGTGCCGCCCCGAGATCGACATCAAGATCCGCCCGGGAGCCGTCGGCGGCGCGTATCTGACCGCCGGTGCGGGGCTGCTGCTCGACTGCCCCTCGGCGGATCAGGTCATGGCGCGGCCGGGGGTGGAGTTCGTCCGGATCGAGCGGCCCGTCGGCGAGCGCACCCCGGCCGTCTCCGGTACGAACCACCGGATCGGTCAGTTCATGGTGGCGGCGGACACCGCCGAGGAACTGCAGCAGCGGTTCGCCAAGGTCTGGGACTGGTTCGGTCCGCAAGTGAAGATCGTCCCGGACGGCCTCACACCGCGCGAACTGCGCGCGATCCAGACCACGCTGCGCCCCGGCGTTCGCTTCGGGGATGCACTGTGGCGGTGACAACGAATGCGCCCGCACCCGTCCGCAGAGGCCTGCGTGGGCTCCTGCCCGCATCGCCGGCGCAGCGGATCCTGACCTTCGCCACCTTCGCCAACAGCTTCGGCGGCGGGATGTTCACCACCGCCAGCGCCCTGTACTTCACGCGCGTCGTGGGGTTGCCTGCCGGGCAGGTGGCCATCGGCCTGTTCGGCGGGGCGATGGCGGGCCTCATGGCCGGTGTCCTGGTCGGCCGACTGGCGGACCAGTGGGGACCCAAACGTGTCCAGGTCACGGTCATGCTCTGCGGTGGGGCGGTGATCTCCTGCTTCACCCTGATCGGTTCCTTCTGGTCCTTCTTCGCGGTATCACTGGTCGCGGGGATGATCATTCCCGCGGACGTGGCCAGCAAGGCGCCACTCATCCGCTCGGTGGCCGACGGAAATCCCACGGTGCTCATCGGCTATCTGCGGTCAGTGACCAACCTGGCCCTCGCGTTCGGCTCGGTCGTGGCCGGCTTCGCGATCCAGATCGACAGCCGTCCCGCGTATCTGGCCCTGGTGATCTGCCGGGCCCTGGCCTACGTGGGCTGCGGCCTCATCCTCCTGCGGCTGCCGGGGATCGCGGCCGCCGCAGGCAGGAGGGAACGCGGCTGGGCCGCACTGCGCGACCGCACCTACCTCAGCGCCACCCTCGCCAATGCGGTGCTGTCGCTGAACTACGCCGTGCCCGGATTCCTGCTGCCGCTGTGGATCGTCGCCCAGACGAGCGCCCCCCGGTGGGTGGTCTCGGCGGTCCTGGTGCTCAACATGTCCTTCGTGGTGCTGCTGCAGGTCAAGGTGAGCCGCGGCGTGCACGATACGCGCACGGCCGGTCAGCGCATGGCCTGGGCCGGCACGGCCTTCGCCGCCGGGCTCACGCTCATGGCATTGGCGGACGGCCCCTCCCGCTGGACGGCGACGGGGATGCTCCTGGGCGGCATGGCCGTCTTCGCCCTCGGCGAGCTCTGGTTCGCGGCCGCCTCGACCCAGTACTGCTTCGGGCTCGCGCCGGCCCACCTCCAGGGACAGTACGCCGGGGTGTTCGGGCTGGGCAGCGGGGTGGTCCAGGCGGTCGCCCCTGCGGTGCTGAGTCTGCTGCCGCTCGGAATGGGGCTGCCCGGCTGGCTGGTGATCGGTGCACTCCTGATGTCCGTCGGCCTGGGCAGCCGGCTGCTGGTGGCCTGGGCGGGCAGGACCCGGCCGACGGCGTGAATCCGGGTACGGAGCTGGTCCGGAGGCGGACTTCCGGCCCAGCTCCCGCGCGACCGGCCGTTCTCCCGGCGGTACGGGACCACCCACCACCCCATGAGCAGCCCGGAGCGCCCTGCTCCGGGCTGCCGCCGTTTGTGCGGCCCCGCTACGCCGAATCCCCGCTGCCAGTGGCTGGCAACGGGGACTCGGAATGGGGGGGAACCGTCAGGGACGGTGGTGATCGGCGATGGCCTCGACCGCCGTGCGGTGGCCGATCCCCGCCAGGACAGGGTTGATGCCGCGGTAGTAGTGCTCCGCGGTGAGCCCGAAGCGCAGGGCCCAGCCGCGCCCGCGGCCCCATGTCGGTCCGTCCGCGCCCGCCGCCTCGCGGAACACCTCGCGGGTATCGGCGGTCAGCAGGGACCAGGCTGCCATCATGTCGCACGCGGGGTCACCGACCCCCACGAGCCCGAAGTCGATGACAGCCGTGAGCCGGCCCCGGTGGCCGAGGAGATTCCCGGGCAGGAGGTCGCCGTGCAGCCAGACGGGTGCGCCCTCCCACCGGGGTGCCCGTACGGCCGCCTCCCACGCGGCGGTCGCGGCCTCCGCGTCCAGCGTGCCGTCGGCGCCCAGGTCCCGGATCGCCGCGCGGACCTCGTCGTCGGCGGTGTCCACCGGCCCGCCGCGGAACGACCGCGGCGCCCCGGTGGTGTCGACGCGACGAAGCGCCGCGACGAAGCGCCCCAATCCGGCTGCCGCTTCGCGCAGTTCGGCCGGCGGCAGGTCATGCAGGTTCTCGCCGTCGAGCCAGCGGTACACCGACCAGGCGAACGGGTACCCCTGGCCCGGCGCCCCGTGCCCCAGCGGCACGGGTACGTCCAGCGGCAGGTGCGGTGCGAGGTGCGGCAGCCACCGCTGCTCCCTGCCGACGTGCCCTGCGGCATCGGGAACGCGGGGCAGCCGTACGGCCATGTCCTCGCCCAGCCGGTACATCGCGTTGTCCGTACCGGCCGAGCGCACCTTCCGTACCGGCAGCTCTGCCCACCGCGGAAACTGGGCCGCGACCAGCCGTCCCACGAGCGACTCGTCGATGTCGATCTCGTCGGCACGCGTCTTCACACCGGACACCCCTGTCAGGACGATGGCGGCTCCGTCTCCGGCAGCCTCGTACAAGCCACGACGAACAGCACCCATCCCGCGAGCGACGCGACCGCGAAGACCAGGAGCGAGTTCCACAGCCCCAGTCGCTCGCCCATCACGCCCCCGAGGAACGCGCCGAGCGGGAACGGCCCGTACGTGAGCATCCGGTACGCCGCGGTCGCCCGGCCCAGCACTTCCGGCGGGATCACAGTCTGCCGGAATGCCACGACGTGCACGTTGTAGATGGTCAGGCCGAACCCGTAGACGGCGAACGTCAACGTGGCCAGCGTGAAGTTCCAGCCGGTGCCGGTCCCGGTCGGCAGCAGGAGCATCGGCGCGATGGACGAGGCGCTGCTGGCCAGGATCAGGACCCTGGGGAACCCGAAACGGTTGCCGGCCCGCTTGGCCACCGCCGCCCCGGCGAGCGAGGCGACGCTGCCGAAGGCGAGGACGAAGCCGACCCCGCCCGCGTCCATGTGGAGCTCCTTGACCGCGTATACCAGGAACAGCGTGAGGATCGCCTGTTCACACATGTTGAACCAGCCGGCCCGCAGGCTCAGCATGCGCAGGATCCGGTTGCGCCACAGCAGCCCGAAGCTGGTGAGGATGTCGGCCAGGCGGGGCCTGTTCGCCGCCTTCGGGTCGCGGGCCGGCTCCCGGTGCCGGATCAGGAAGATCGCCACGAACGCGGCCAGGTAGGCCACGACGTTCGTCAGGATCGCGAACCACGCGCCCAGCACCTTGATCAGCAGGCCTCCCACACCGGAGCCGCCGATCTGGGCGACGGCGTAGGAGCCCTGCAGCTTGCTGTTGGCGTCCACGAGGTGCTGCTTCGGCACGAGCGCCGGGAGGTACGCCAGGTAGCCGACGTCGAACACCGCGGTGCCCGAGCCGACCGCGAACGCGATCACGCACAGTGCGGGGACGCTGAGGCTGTCGGTCAGGTAGAGCACCGGCACCATGGCCAGGGCCACGGCCCGCACCAGGTTGGCCACCAGGATGATCAACCGGCGGTCGAACATGTCGATCACCAGGCCGGCGAACGGGGTCACACACAGCGCCGGCAGGAACTGCATCGCCGTGACGAGGCCGACCTGCGACACGCTGCCGCCCAGGGCGCCCAGCACCAGCAGCGGGAGGGCCAGCTGGGTCACCTGGGAACCCAGCGCTGCGACGGTTTCGCCCGACCAGAGCTTGAGGAAGTCGTGGTTCTGCCACAGGCCCCGGCCGGGGCCGGCCGGCGCGCTCGTCGGCCGGGCCTCCTGAGTGCTACTCACCGCGGTACTCCTCGGCGCCGTTGTCGATGGCGGCCAGTGCCGCCGCGGTCTCCTCGCGGGTACCGGCGAAGATCGCGTACCCCAGCCGGTCCTCCGGGCCGCGCGGCACCCGCGCCACCGTCCCCTCGCCCGCGAAGTAGCGCAGTTCCCGCAGTGTGTCCCCCAGCGGCGGCAGGCTCGCCGTCTCCCACGTCACCGGGTGGCGGAACGGCGTTCGGCCGTCACCGACGAAGAACCGGATGGCCGAGGACTCGGCGGCCGGTGTCCCTTGGACCGTCCGTTCGCCCACCACCGCGGCGAGTTCCGCGGTGTTCAGGTTCCAGCCGGTGGCCAGCTCGACGAGCCGGGGGATCTGGCCGCCCGCCGGGCGCCCCGCGACCTCCATCACGACAGGACCCGTCTCGGTCATGCGGAACTCCGTGTGGGAGACGCCCGCCTCCATGCCGAGCGCGTCGAGCGTGCGGACCGTCGCCTCCGAGAGCAGCTCGCGCTCCGCGTCAGAGACCGCCGCCGGGGACACATGGCCGACCTCGATGCAGTACGGCGGCCGAGTCAGGTACTTGTCGGTGATCGCGAGGATCTGGGTCTCACCGGGCGCCCACGTCACCGCCTCGACGCTGTACTCCTTGCCGGTGACATAGCGGTCCACGGCAACCCGCCCGCTCGCCGACAGCGCGGCGGCGGCCCGGAAGGCCTCGGGGAGGCCGTCCGGATCATCGACGACCCGGACCCCGCCGCTGCCGCCGTAGTCCGTGGGCTTGACGACGACCGGGATGCGGCCGCCAGCGAGCGAGACGCACTCCTCCACGGTGCGGGCCACGCCGAGCTGGGGCGAGGGGACACCCTGCTCCCGCAGCCGGCCGTGCATGACGCCCTTGTCGCGGAAGTGGCCGACCGGCATTCGCGGCGCCGGAACTCCGAGCTTGCGCGCGACCTCCCGGGCGATGTCGGTGGACAGCTCTTCCCAGCAGAGGATCGCGTCCCACGCGAACTCGGCCGAGCTCGCCGCTTCGAGCATCGAGTCGACGGAGAACCGGTCGCCCGCACGCCACCAGTCGCACTGGTTGACCGGGACGCGGTGCGGGAGGTCGATGATCCCGACGAAGTGCCCCGCGTCGCGCAACGACTTGAGTCCGAACTCCTTGTTGTCGCCGAGTCCGGCGATCAGCACCTTCACAGCGCTTCCGCCTTTCCGCCGAACAGGCCGAAGCCCTGTTCCAACTGCCGGAACGCGGACTCGACCGAGCAGCGCAGCAGACCCGCGGCGTCGAGCTCCTTGACCCAGCGCTTGCCCGCCTCCAGGTCGCCGATGGTGGTGACCAGCTGCATGCGGTCGGTGTTGATGAAGCAGCGGTTGGTGGGCTTGCGCGCGGTCACCCGCATGACCTCGGCGCCCTCGGGGTGCGCGGGCACCTCGACGCCGGGGATCTCGGTCGACGGCAGCTCGATCGCCACCGCGCGCGTCCGTGCCTGCGGCAGCGGCTCGCCGAGCGCGGACGCGGTGAACACCGCGTGCGGGTCGGTGCCGCTGCCGGTAGCGCCCAGGTCGGACAGGCCGCCGAGACGCGGGTTGATCTCAAGGACGACGATGTCGTCCCCGACCACCGCGAAGTCGACCTGCCACGGGCCGTACGGCGCGAAGTTGTCCTGGATGTCGGTGAGGAAGGCGTCGAGGCGCGCCGCAGCACGCTCGGGGAGCGCGTACGGGGTGACCCGCGCCCGCTTCGAGGGGTCGAGCCCCGCGTCCAGCGGACCCATGGACACGACCGGCCAGCGCATCAGCTCGCCGTCCGCGCTGATCAGCTCGATGCCGGTCTCCTCACCCACCTTGAACGCCTGCACGATCGAGGGGAACGCCAGGCCCTTGGCGAGTATCGCGTCGAGCTCCTCGGGCGAGGCCGCGAAGAAGCGGCCGTCGCCCGCCTGGGCCTGGGCCTCCTTGATCACCAGCGGAAAGCCCAGCTCCCTGGCGGCGCCGGCGACCGCGGAGACGTCCGCGCAGACCGCTCCGGCCGGGACCGGCCAACCACGCGCCACGCCGGTCTCGTGCAGCTTGACCTTGTCGCAGGCGACCTCCGCGAATTCGGCGGAGTGGGCCACGAACCGGCCGTTCCAGCGCGCGGCGGCACGGCCGTAGACGATGGGCAGCTGCTCCTGGCCGTGGGCGTACGGGTTGGCGATGGCCACGTCGGGTCGCTCGGCGTCCAGGACGCGGACCACGTCGTCCGCGTCCCAGTCCAGGCTCAGCAGCTTGACCTCGACGCCTGTGGCGTCGAATTCCAGGGCCGCGTCGAACTCGACGGCCGAGTACACGACGAAGTCCGTGTAACCGCGGTCGCGCAGTACCGGCAGGAACCTGGCGATCTTGTACTCGCCGAAGATCAGGGCCTTCTTCATGGGTGTCTCCATCTGTGGGGGCAACGGGGGAGAAGGGGGTTAAGGGGCTCAGAAGGCCAGGGGTGCGCCGAGTACGGCCGTGTTGTCGGCGAGCTTCAGCAGCCGTGCGTCGATCTCCTCGATACCGGAGCCGGTGGCGATGACGTATCCGGCGCGGCCCAGGAACTGCCGGGGAGGCAGCCGCAGCTCGGTGCCCGGCTCGCTGACACGCTGCACCTCGTGCACCCAGGGCTCGTCGACGAGCGCGGCAGGAACCTCTATGTCCTCGAAGGTCAGGTCTTCGGCGGGATAGAGGAATCGGATGCCCACCAGCTGGCTGGGCGCGGGGATCGGATCGGGCTCTCGGCCGGTGGCGACCGCGCCGAGGACCGCCCCGACGGACAGGCCCGGAATCGCGATCTCGGCCAGGCGAGGGATCAGCTCGCCGCCGAGGCGGCCGTTGACCTCGACCACCTTGGGGCCGTCGGCGGTCAGCATCAGCTCGGTGTGGGTGACCGTACGGTCGATGCCCAGAGAGAGGTTGGACCGGACCACCACCTCGCGGACGGCGGCCTCCGTCTCGGGGGCGAGGACCGTGCCGACGACGTGCGCGACCTCCTCGAAGAACGGCGCGTAGCCGGTGCGCTTCAGCGCGATCGCGTACGGCTCGACCCTGCCGTCGAGCACCCAGCTGTCCACGCTGATTTCCGGACCCACGAGGAACTCCTCGATGAGGACGAGGCCGTCCTCGATGGCCGCGTTCTCCGAGCTGCGGGCGAAGTCGAACGCCGTCCGCAGCTCGGCCTCGGAGCGGACGATCTGTACGGCGACGCTCGCGGCCCGGCCACGGGGCTTGACCACCACGGGGTAGCCGATGGCGTCGGCGGCGTTCACCGCCTCGGCGACGGAGCCCGCGAGGCCGAACCGTGCCGACGGCACGCCCGCCTCCTGGAAACGCTTGCGCTGCTCCGCCTTGTCGCGGCACGCCCGCGCCGCCTCGACCGGCATGGTCGGCACGCCCAGCCGGGCGCCGACCGCGGCGGCCCGCGCGATCAGCATCTCCTCCCAGGTGATGACACCGATGATCCGGTTTCCCGCGGCCAGTTCGTCGGCGGCCGAGAGGACGGCCGCCTCGTCCTGGAGGTCGGCCTCGCGGTACTCGTCCGTGTACGGCAGTTGCCAGTCCAGCGGGCGCTGTCCGATGAGGACGACGCGGTAGTTCTCGGCCAGCCCGCGGAGCGCGTACTCCCGGAAGTGCGGGTAGCCCGAGCCGATGACGAGAACGCTTTCCAACATGTGCTTACTCCTCATGAGGTCGTGGGGGCTGTGGCGTTCACCCGGCACTCACCGGGAGACCCGTTGCGCGTCGACGATCTGCCGGCCGCTGTCGTTCGGGGCGCCCTGCCCCTGGAGCCAGGCCGCGGCGGCGGGGAACTGCACCGACAGGGCGCAGCGCAGCCGCAGCTTGAGCGGCGCGATGTTGATCTCGCCGCGGTTGTGTTGGATGGCCCGGAGCACCGCCGATGCCACCTGGTCCGGTGTGACTGCCCGAGCGCCGCGCGGTAGCGGTGCCCCGGTCCTGGCGAACATTCCTGCCTCGGCGACGAAGCCGGGCTGGATCAGCGACACCCCGACGCCGACCGGACGCAGGTCCAGCCGCAGCGCGTGGGCAAAGCCCCGCAGCCCGAACTTCGACGCCGTGTACAGCGACGAGTCCGGGGTGGCGGCCTTCCCCGACATCGATCCCACGAACGCGAGCTGGCCGCGGCCCGCGTCGGCCATCGCCGGCGCGAGCAGCCGGGCCAGCACGACCGATGAGCGCAGGTTCACCGCCAGGGCGCGGTCGATCTGCTCGGGCGTGTACTCCAGCAGGTTGCCGCTGGCCGGCAGGGCGGCGTTCGCCACCAGGATCCCGGTCCCGGCGCACGCCTTCGCGAGGTGTTCCACGTCGTACGGGTCGGCGAGGTCGGCGGCCACCCACCGGGCGCCGAGCGGGTCGGCGAGTGCGCGCAGGTCGTCGGCGTCGCGGCCGGTCACGATCAGGTCGGCGCCGGCCTCGGCCAGCCGGGCGGCGAGCGCCCGGCCGATGCCTCCGGTCGCACCGGTGAGGAGGACGGTCTCTCCGGCGATCTTCATCCTGCGGCTCCTGGGAAGGGGAAGGTGGCTCCGCGGTCTTCGGTCACCAGAGGTGATGTACCTGGGCGCGGATCCGGCGGTCGTACAGCTCGCGCAACCGATCGAGGGTTTCCGCGGACAGCGGTTCCATGGACCCGACCGCCGCGTTGGATCGGGCCTGCGCCACAGAGGTGGCACCCGGGATCACCGTGGTCACACCCTCCTGCTGGGTGACCCAGCGCAGGGCGAGCTGCGCGGGTGAGGCACCCGTGGGCACCATGCCGGTGAATTCGCCCGCGGCTGCGAGGCCGGTCTCGTAGTCGACGCCGGAGAAGGTCTCGCCGACGTCGAACTGCTCGCCGTGCCGGTTGTAGTTGCGGTGGTCGCTCTCGGCGAAGACGGTGTCGCGCCGGAACTTCCCGGACAGCAGGCCGGAGGCCAGCGGCACCCGGGCGATGATGCCCACGCCCGCGGCCCGGGCGGTCGGCAGCACCTGTTCCAGCGGCTTGCGCCGGAACACGTTGAGGATGATCTGCACCGACGCGACGTTCGGCCGCGCGATCGCGGTCATCGCCTGGGCACAGGTCTCCACGCTGACGCCGTACGCCTTGATCCGTCCCTCGTCGACGAGTACGTCCAGAGCGTCGAAGACCGCGTCGGACGCGAACACAGCGTCCGGTGGGGTGTGCAGCTGCACGAGGTCGAGTGTGTCGACCCCCAGGTTCGTCCGGGAGCGGTCGGTCCAGGCTCGGAAGTTCTCCAGGGTGAACGCCCCGAGTTCCTGCGCGCCGCGACGCCCCAGCTTGGTTGCCACGGTGGGCTGTTCGCCCCGCGACGTACGGAACTCCCGGAGGAATCGCCCGACCAGCCGCTCGCTGCGGCCGTCGCCGTAGACGTCGGCGGTGTCGAGGAAGTCGACGCCCGCCTCGACGGCTGCGTCGAGGATGGCCCGGACGTCGTGCTCGCGCACGTGGGCCCATCCGTCGCCGAACTGCCAGGTGCCGAGACCGACGACGGAGACCTTCCGGCCGGTCTTGGTCAGAAGTCGCTCTTCCATACGCGTGCCTTCCTCGAACGTTGGGACAAGGGGTCTGGACCGGGGGAAAAGAGCCCGTCGACGAAGTCGTTGGCGAACTTCCCGTCGGGGTCGGACTTCGCCAGCAACTCCGCGAAATCGGACGCGCGCCGGTAGCAGGACCGGATGTCGGCGCCGGTCATGGCCGTCAGCTTCGCCCAGTGGGGCCGTGCCCCCAGCGGCGCCAGGAGCTCCTCCACGGCGGCGATCACCGGCAGCACGCGCGGGGCGTCCTTGACCCAGGTGAAGTGGAACGCCACGGAGTCCCGTTCGTACGCCGGGCTCAGCCACAGGTCGTCGCCCCGCACGGTGCGTACCTCGGCCACGTGCAGGACCGGCCCGAGGAGGCCGCCGATCCCGCGCAGCGCGTCGAACGCGGCCGGTGCGGCGGCGCGCGGCAGGAAGTACTCGGACTGCAGTTCGTCACCCGCGTCCGGGGTGGCGCCCGGACGGATGTGCGGCAGCCGCAGGTGCCAGGGGCCCGGTGCCCCCAGCTGGGCCGTGCACGACGCCGGGTCGGCTCCGGGCACCGGATTCAGTGGACCCTGCGCGGGGGTCCCGAGGTCCAGCCCGGCCTCGGGCCGGTCGGTGCGGCGCTTGAGCCACACGGACGCGTCGTCGCCCCAGGTGGTGAACACGCTGACGCTGTACGCGGCGCCCGACACCTCGTCGAACCGGTCCCGTATCTCCTCCAGCGGCACCGCCGTCCGCACCGACTGGGCCACCTCGAACGTCGGCTCGATCTCCAGGGTCACCCGGGTGGCGACACCCAGCGCTCCGAGGGAGACCACCGATCCGGCGAAGGTGTCCCGGTCCACGTCGCGGCGCAGCTCGACCAGGTCGCCCTCGGGGCCGACCAGCTCCAGCCCGGCCACGGCGGCTGCCAGGCTCCGCTGAGCGTCACCGGACCCGTGGGTGCCGGTGGCGGTCGCCCCGGCGACGGACAGGTCCGGCAGGGACGCCAGGTTCGCCAGCGCGTGGCCCGCCCGGTGCAGTTCGGCGGCCACGTCGGCGTACCGCATTCCGGCGGTCACCGTGGCGGTGCCTGCCTCCGCGTCGATGTCGATGGCCGGCGGCAGAGCGTCGAGCCGGATGAACCCGCCCGCTGTTGCCAGGACCCCGTTGAAGGAGTGGCCGGCGCCGAGCGCGCGGACCCGTTCGCTGCCCGCGACGATGCGGCGCAGCTCGTCGACGGACCTGGGCCGCGCGGTCCGGGTCTCACCGAAGTCGATGTTGCCCGCCCAGTTCCTCATGAGGCTGCCACCAGCCCGGACCGGGTCCGCTCGATCATGTCGTCGACGCGTACGAACTCGTATCCGCGCTCCAGCAGGCCTTCGATGATGGGCGGGAGCGAGGCCACGGTGGGCGAGCGGTCGCCGCCGCCGTCGTGAAGCAGGATCACTGAGCCGGGCCGGACCTCGGCCAGCACGTCGCGCGCGATGGCGTCGGCCGGTCGCAGGGCCCAGTCGTCCGGCGCGACGTCCCACAGCACGGTGGTGGCGTCGAAGTCCGCGAGCCAGTTCATCACCTGTGGTGTCCGCGATCCGTACGGAGGCCGGAACAGCCGGGGTGCCTCACCTCCGCTCGCGTCGGCGAGCGCCTCCGCGGTGCGGTTGATCTGCTCGGCCAACTGGGGCCGCGACAGCTCGGGCAGGAACGGGTGCGACCAGGTGTGGTTGCCGATGGCGTGGCCCTGCTCGCGCATCCGGGTCAGGTACTCGGCGCACCCGCCCGCGTGGAGCCCGACACAGAAGAACGTCGCCGGGACGCCGTAGCGCTCCAGGATGTCGAGGATCTGCCCGGTGTGGAGCGGCAGCGGTCCGTCGTCGAAGGTGAGCGCAACCTCGCGGCGCTCGCGCCCGCCGTGGCTGAAGAAGCGGCCCGCCAGGCCGAGTTCGCGGTCCTCGTCGGCCGACGAGGCGATCTGGGCAGCCAGCTCCTCCTCACGTCCGGTCTGGGTACCCCGATGGGCCTCCAGCCGCACCAGGCCCCGCCCGCCGCGCAGGCTCGCGAGGGCCAGTTCCTCCGCCGGGACCGAGCCCAGCAGCGGCCGGTCCGGCAGCAGCCACGGATCGGCGCGGTGCACGCGCAGGCCGGCCGCCATCATGCGGCCGTCCAGCGTGCCGTTGGTGCTCTCCACGACGATGCCGAGCCGGTCACCGAGCTCACGCAGCTGCGCGATGAGTTCGTCCGCACGGTGCGAGGCGTAGTCGCCGAGCACGGGGACGCGCCGGCCGTCGGGTCCGACCACGGCGAGGCGGTACCCGCCCGCGTGCCAGGAGATTCCCGCGTGCAGCATCTGGTCCTCCCTCACTCGGGCTGGGCGTATTCGCTGAAGTGGTGCTCGGCGAAGAGCTCCGGCCAGTCCGCGCCGGCGAGACCGAGCAGGCGCGCTCGCTGCAACATCTCCCGCCAGTACGGCTTGACCGGCGGCCACAGCGCCCCGGCCTCGCAGTAGGAGGCGTCGACGAAATAGCGTGGGCGGCCCGGGAACTGCGGCTTCGCCCGGCGGGCGTGGAAGAGGGCGGAGTGCAGCAGCACGGTCGATCCGGCGGGCAGCTCCTCCAGGTACACCTCGCCGGGCAGTACGTCGGTGCCCAGGTGGGCGCGCGCCGTCTTCTCCGCCACCTCGCGGTGCGATCCGGGCAGCACGGCCAGCCCGGCCATGTCCGGGTCGATGCCGTCGAGATAGTGCAGCGCGTGGACCATCGTGTGGGCCCGGTGCGACGGGGAGCGCTGCTCGTAGTCGTGGTGCCACCCCTTGCCGGGGAGGTCCGGGGCGTGCCGGTCGCTGTGCATGTGGTGGAAGCCGAAACCGGGCCCCAGCAGTTGTCCGATGACGTGCAGCAGTGGTTTGTGGGTGAGGAGTTCACCGTGGGCGGGGAGGTCGAGCTCCAGGACGTCCGGCACCCCGTGGGTGGCGTAGTCGACCACGGAGGCGATGGACCGGGCCCGCAGCCCGGTGTCGACCCAGGTGTCGACTTCCTGTTTGACCTGGGACACCAGGTCGTTCGGGAGGAAGCCTGGCAGAACGAGGAAACCGGACCGGTCGAACTGGGCCCTCTGGGTGTCGTCGAGTTCGGGCAGCCGGGTGGGTGTGTGCAACGTCTGCACGGACATGAGTGAGAGCTCCGTTCTTGAATGATGAACTGGCCGGTCGCACGCCCGGGACACGGTGGAGTGTCGGACGTCTGTGGCGACCGGATGCTTCGGCTCAATCGAGCGGCTCTGCCCAGAAGAGTGACAGAACTTGCCTAGGTGGTCAATAATCTTGGCAATCGATATTGCCCAACATGGCAACTCAGCGCTCCACGGAGGTAGCATGCGAGCTGATCACCCCCTGGTCGTCCTCGTCGACGCGTACGGAACGGGCAGACACCTCCGGGCGGCCTTTGCCGGACTCGGCGCCCAGGTCGTGCACCTGTCCAGCACGCCTGAACCCCTGAAGTCCTTGAAAGCGCCGTACCTGGGCAATTACACGGCGGCCCTGGTCGCCGCCGGCCCGGCCGAGACCGCCCGTCGGCTGGCCGCGCTGCGCCCGGCGGCCGTGGTGGCCGGTCAGGAGCCCGGCGTACCGCTCGCCGACGTCCTGTCCGAAATGCTCGGCCTGCCGACCAACGGCTCCGCCCTGTCGGCGGCACGCCGCGACAAGTACCAGATGATCGAAGCCGTCCGGAAGGCCGGCGTGCGCTGCGCCCGCCAGTTCCGGTCGGACGACGTCGACGCCGTCGTCGCCTGGGCTCGGGAGCAGGCCGGCCGGCCGGTCGTGATCAAGCCGCTGGCAGCCTCCGGCTCCCAAGGCGTATCCATCTGCTCCGACCCGGCCCGGGTGCGCGGCGCCGCTGAGGCGATCCTCGGCACCGTCACCATGTACGGAGAGACCAACGCCGAAGTCCTGGCGCAGTCCTACCTCGCGGGCACCGAGTACATCGTGGACACCGTCTCCTGCCGGGGAGAGCGCTACAACGCCGGTGTGTGGCAATGCGACAAGCGACGCGTCGGTACCCGCAACATCCCCCACCGCGCCCTGCTCGTCGCGCCGGGCGATCCGGTGGTCGCCGAGCTGACCGCCTACACCCATGAGGTGCTGGACGCTCTCGGCATCGAGTTCGGCGCCGCGCACGCCGAGGTGATGATGACGGCCGACGGGCCCGCGCTCGTCGAGATCGGCGCCCGCGTGAACGGGACCATGCACCCGGATTTCGACGCCGGGAGCTTCGGCGCGGACCAGGCCCGGGCGAGCGCGTTCGCCTGGCTGCGGCCGGACGCGTTCGCCGAGGAGTTCGCGGGCCGTACGTACCGCAAGCTCCGGGAGGGGTTCGTGTACCACGTGGCCACGGACCTCTCGGGCGTCGTGGAATCCGTGGACGCCGCGGCCCTGGCACGAATCGACGCGGTCGAGTCCGTACGCGCCGTCACGGTGAAGCCCGGCCCCGGCGACCGGCTCCGGCCCACCATCGATCTGCCGTCCAGCCCGCTGACCGTGCACATGGCCCATGCCGACGCGACCGCCCTGGCCCGCGACCAGGCCCGGGTGCTGGAGCTGTCCAAGGAGGTGTTCCGGCTCGGGTAGCCGGCGGAAACGCGAAAGGAGGGGCGGGCGCGAAGTATCGCGCCCGCCCCTCCTTGTGCCGGAGCCTCAGCCTGTGAGGACCTGTCGGATCACGTAGCGGGCGTTGGCGGAGATGACCGGATTCGTCTGCCGGTAGTAGGGCAGTTGGATGACGGCCATCGACAGCGCCCACCCGCGGCCGCGGGCCCACGTGGCGTCGTCGGTGTCCACCGCCTCGCGAAAGACCTGCCGCGCGGCGGGCGGCAGCAGGTTCCATGCCGGGATCAGGTCGACGGCGGGATCACCGAGGCCTGCGGTCCCGAAGTCGATCACAGCGGCCAGTCGGCCGCCCGCGCCCAGCAGGTTGCTCGGCATGAGGTCGGAGTGGATCCACCGCGGCTCCCCCGGGCACTCGGGGGCGGCGAGCGCCTCCTCCCACGCGGCGAGCATCACGTCGGCGTCGAACGGCTCGTCCGTGTGCCGCAGTTGCTCGATCGCGCCACGGGTCTCCGCGTCGGCGGCGGCCAGCGGTTTGCCCCGGTGGGCCGGGGGTCCCTCGCTGTGATCCGCCGCGCGCATCGCGGTGACGAAGCCCGCGAGGTCGCGGGCCAGCCGCGCGGGCTCGTCCGCCCGGCCCTCGATCAGCACCTCACCGTCGATCCACCGGTGCACGGCCCACCCCCACGGGTAGCCCTCGGCGGCTTTGCCCAGCCCGACGACCTCCGGGATAGGCACGGGCACCAGGGGAGCCAGTCGCGGCAGCCAGTAGGCCTCCCGCTCCAGGGTTCTGGCGCCGCCCGAGGTGAGCGGCAGCCGTACGGTCAGCCCGGTGCCGACCCGGTAGATCGCGTTGACGGTCCCACCGGACTCCAGGCGCCGTACCGGCAGGTCCGCCCACTGGGGGAACTGGCCGCGCAGGAGCCGCAGGACCAGGTCCTCATCGGTGTCCGCCTCGTCTGCGTGCATCTTGGCCATGTGTCGTCAGGGCCAGTCGATGTCGCCGGTCTTGCCGCCACGGGTGCCGATGGCGGTGGCGGGCGGTGTCGGCCAGTCGATGGGGTCGCCCGTGGCGGTGGGACCGGCGCTGACGATCCGGGTGGCGGGCGGCGCCGGCCAGTCGATGTCCGTCGCGGAGGCTGTGCCGGCCGCGGCGACGGAGAGCAGGACTGCTGCAGAGGCGGCGAGGATGATTCTACGCATGATCAGCTCCGTAGGAAGAACCCATGACACGGGATCGGTGGGTGGAGGTATCGGCTTGAATCCGCTGAGCGGTTCGGCCTTGATGAACCTAGATCCACCGAGCCGCAATGGCAAGCTGATTTGCCAAGTATTGCCAAGCGTTCTCCTGGGTTTGCGGGGGTGTGGGGCGAGCTGAGGGGCCTGTAAGGCACGAAGCGGGCAAGTTATTTGCCAGCGGGTTCGGAGGGAGCTACGATGCCTACTGAAGCGTTCGGGGGCGATCAGCTGTATTTGATAATTGATTGACAGGATTCATATGACAGACGAGTCGTCTTTCGGGGCGCGCCTCAAGGCTCTGAGGCTCCAGCGGGGACTATCCCAGGCTTCGCTGGCCGGCGAGGAGATTTCCACCGGATATCTGTCGCGCCTGGAGTCGGGTGCGCGCCGGCCCACCGAGCGAGTGCTCACCTACCTCGCCAAACAGCTGGGCGTGGACCGCACGGCCTTCGACGCCATGCCCGCCGCGGCCCCCGCCATGGGCGGCAGCTCGCTGACGCGGGCGCTGAGCATCGCGGCCTCCTCCGACAGCGACGAGTCCGTCGAGGAACTCATCGACGTACTCGCGGCCGGAGGGGCGGAGGATCCGTCCCTCCGCTGGCAGGCCCTGTGGGTGATCGCCGGATACCGGTCCCGCCACGGCGAGCGAGCCGAGGAGCAGGCATGCCTGGAGGAGCTGGCCCAAGTGGCCGATGAGCTCGGGTTCCCCGCGCTGCAGTGCCGGTCCGACACTCGGCTTGCCCGGTGCCTGCGCTCGGTGGGGGAGGTCGACCGGGCACTCGAACTCGCCGAGAGCGCGTACCGCGTCGCCAGGGACGCCGGCCTCTCCGTCGACGACACCGGGACTGCCCTGCTGGCGCTGGTGTCAGCCGAGGCGGAGTCCGGCCGGCTGACCGACGCCAGGGTGCACGCCCAGGAACTCGTCGAACTCGTGGCGGGCAGGTCGGACGCACTGCGCGCCGAGGCCCTGTGGTCGGCGGCCACCGTCTGCTCCCGCCAAGGGGACGACGAGGCCGTACACGCGTACCTGGAACAGGCCATGCAGGAGCTCGACAGCCGTGTCGACCCCGTGCTGTGGGCGCGGCTCAGACTCGCCGCGGCCTCGCTGTACCTGCAGTCCAGGCCCGTCCTCACCCAGAAGGCCCGCACGTGCCTGACGCAGGCCGAGGCGGCGCTCTCGCTCATCGGTACGCCGGCCCACCAGCAGGAACTGCTGGTGATCCAGGCCCACCTCGCGTTCGAGGACGGCCGCTACGCGGACGCCCGCTCCGCCCACGACCGGCTGGATTTCGACAACCTGCGGCTCACCTACCGCGACCGGATCCGGCTGCAGACGCTCGATAGCCTGCTGCTGATCGTCGAGGGCCACCAGCAGCAGGGGCGCGCCCGGCTGAAGGAGCTGGGCGAGGAAGCCCGCCGTGCCTCGAACATGGACCTGGCCGCCGAGATCTGGCGAGTCCTGGCCGAGACGCTGGAGAACGCCGAGTAGGCGAGCACCGACCGGAGCTGACCGGCCGCGAACGCCGCCGGCAGCGCGCTTACGGACATGCCTCGGGGCCCTGACTCAAGTCGGGGCCCCGAGGCATCGGTGTCGACGGGCACGGGTGTCGGCCGACAGGACAGGAGCGGCGCAACCCTCACCCGGCGAGTACGCGGCGCATCCACGCCACCCGCGCCCGGTGCGCGGCCCGTGAGACGACCGCGTCCGGAACCCACTCGTCGAAGCTGTGGAAAGCCCCTGACCACACGTGGAGTTCGGCCTCGCCACCGGTCTGCCAGATACGGGACGCGTAGGCGATCCCCTCGTCGCGCAGCGCCTCCACGGAACCGACCTCGATGAAGGCCGGTGGAAGGCCGGAAAGGTCCTCGGCCCGGTTCGGGGCCGCGTAGCAGGAGACTCCCGGCGCGCCGCGCCGCTCGCCCAGCAGGGCAGTCCATCCCGCCCGGTTGGACTCTCCGTCCCAGAGCCCCACCCGCGCCATCTGCCCGGCCGAGAACGTGCCGCACCGGTCGTCGAGCATCGGGAACTGCAGTACCTGGCCCACCGGGCGTGGACCGGAGCGGTCCCGCGCCAGCAGCGCGAGGCCCGCGGCGAGTGCCCCGCCGGCGCTGTTGCCGCTGAGGAAGACGCGGTCCGGGTCGAGGCCGAGGTCTCCGGCGTGCTCCGCCAGCCAGCACAGCCCGGCGTAGCAGTCCTCCACCGGCGCCGGGTCCGGGTGCTCCGGCGCCAGCCGGTACTCGACGGAGACCACGGCCGCCCCCAGCTCCTGGGCCCGGTCCAGCTCGCCGACCAGTTCGGTGCTGCGGTGACTGCCGGCCACCATGCCGCCGCCGTGCATGTGGTAGATGACCGGCACGGGCCCCGCGACCGACGCCGGCCGGCAGATCAGCAGGGTGATCGGGGGAGTGCCGGCCGGGCCGGGCACCGATCGCTCCTCGATCAGATACGCCCCGTCACGGCGTATCTGATCGTCGCTCAGCCGCCCCGAGGCGGAGCGAAGGCGCCGGTCCGGGATCAGCTCGGGGGTCAGGGGCATCGGGAGCTCGTCGAGGATCCGGTGGATCGGCTCGGCCAGGTCGGTGTCGAAGGGCGGCGGCGGAGCCTGCAGCCCGGCCTGCCGGAGGGAGGGGGAGGTGGTGGGAGGCATGGTGTCCTGCCTTTCAGGTATGGGCGCTCTGGTCGTTCGCAGGACCTCGACCACAGCGGTGCGCTGTTGATCGGCCTGCTGGGCCGGCCACCCCTCCGGCTCCCGCGCGCCGACGCCTCGACGTCGGGTGCGCGGTGAGGCGCGACGGAGGGTGCGCGGTGAGGCGCGACGGAGGGTGCTTTCGCGTGTCGCTTCTCGTTACGGGAGCGGCGGCACGAGGGAGAGGCTCCTTGTCCGGGCTACTCGATGGGGAGCAGGGCGAGAGCGTCCACTTCAAGCAGCAGATCGGGGCGGTAGAGCGCCACGATCTGGACCACCGTGCTCGTCGGCGGGCGCTCGGAGTCGATGAACTCGTCGCGTGCTGCCAGGATGTGGGGGACGAAGGCGATGTCGGTGACGAAGTAGGTCAGCTTGATGACGTCGTTGAACGTCGCTCCGGCAGCGGCGAGGCAGCGCTCCATGTTGGTGAAGACCTGCCGGGCCTGAGCCGTGGGGTCACCGGGGCCGACCAGTTCGCCGTCGGTGTCGAAGGCCATCTGGCCGGCGATCGCGGCCACCCGTCCAGGCCCGGTGATCACATGGGTGTACCCGGAGCTGGGGGCGACCCCGGCGGGGTGCGACAGATGCACGAGGCCGGGCATCTTCTTCTTGTCCGTCATGTCTTCACTCCTGGACGGGTCGTGAGGTGGGTGGGATTGCGGTAGCAGGAAGGTGTACGAGGGAGGGGCGCCACGGTCCCGGGAGGCCGTCACTTCGCAGTGAGACGCACCGGCAGCGTCTCGGGGCCGCCCACCTCGATGGAGCGCAGCCGTCGGACAGGGCCGCTCTGTTCGATCCGGCTCACGGTGTCGAGCAGTTCCGTGAACAGGACGCGCATCTCGGCCCTCGCCAGCGTGCTGCCGATGCAGAAGTGCTCCCCGGCGGCCAGGGAGATGTGCCGGTTCGGGCTGCGGGTGATGTCGAAGCGATACGGATCGGTGAACACGTCCTCGTCGCGGTTGGCCGAGGGCAGCCACAGGGCGATGCGGTCGCCGGCCTCGATCCGCGTGCCCCGGATCTCCACGGAGCGGGTGGCGACCCGCATGCTGTGCGTCGCGCTGGAAGTCCAGCGCAGGATCTCCTCGATGGTGCCGGGCATCAGGCTCCGGTCGGCGGCCAGCCGCTGCCACTGGCCGGGGTGCTCCAGGAAGGCTTGCATGCCCCCGATCAGGGCCAGCCGACCGTTCTCGGTGGCCCCGATGAGGTTCTCGCAGTTGAAGACTGCCTCCTCCTCGGTCAGCAGTTCCCCGTCCACCGTGCCGTTGACGAGGGCGCTCACCAGGTCGTCGGTCGGCTCCTCCATCCGCCGGTAGAGCAGCTCCATGAAGTACTCGACGAGCATGGGGTGGGAGACCAGCGACGTATGGGCCTCGAATGCCTCGTTCGTCCACCGGTACAGGTTCTCGTGGTCCCGCTCGGGGATGCCCAGGATGTGGCAGATCACCGACAGTGACAGCCGTCCTGCCACGTCGTCCGCGAAATCGCACGTGCCGAGTTGCACGGCCCGCCCGAGGACCCTGCGCGTCGCCGCCCGGATGTAGACCTCCAGGCCCCGTACCGCGCGGGTGTTGAACCAGTCCGCCATCAGACCGCGCAGCTGCTTGTGCCGCGGGGCGTCGGTCAGAGCGAGCGTCATACCGCCGCCCGGGTCATCGCCGGCGCGCAGCAGTACGCCGCGCGCCGAGCTGAAGGCTGCCGCGTCCCGGTACACCGACCGGATGTCCTCATGACGGGTCAGCGACCAGAACGCGGGCAGTTCCGCCGCCTCGTGGCGGTGCACCGGGGCGTGCGCGCGCATCCACTGCCACACGGCGTGCGGATCACCGCAGGCGTGCAGGCCGGGGTCGGTCAGCAGGGCGGGCGATACGGCGGTCGTTGTCATGGCGTGACTCCTGGGAAGAGGGTGCGCACACGCTCCGTGAGGCGCTTGGAGACTTCCCGGGCGGTGCTCTCCGCGACGGCTTCGGGCCGGAAGGCGGTGTGCACGAACAGTCCGCCGTCGTCCGCGGGCCACAGCTCGGTGTGCAGTTCGAGGGGCAGGTCCAAGTAGGGCTGTCGCAGCAAGGTGGTCTTCGCGCCCACGAGTTCCAGCCTCGGAGCGAGGTTGTTCTGGTAGGCGAAGAGGGTCTGGTACAGCGGGGGCCGGCGGCTGCGCGGCGGATCCACCAGAGCCAGGACGTCCGGGAACGGCACGTCCTGAGCGGCGAAGGCGCGTGCGGTGGTCCTGGCGACCCGCGCGACTGCGGCCCCGTCGCCGTCCAGGGCTGCCCCGCGCAGCCGCAGGGCCAGCATGTTGATGTGGCATCCGACAGCGCGCTCCAGTTCCGCGCCGTCGCGCTGGGAGACAGGGACGCCGACGGCGAAGTCCCGCTGCCCGGTCGCCTCCGACAGGCTCGCCGCCCACAGGGAGAGCAGGACGACGAAACGGGTGACCCCCGCCGCGGTGGCCGCGGCGTCGACCCCGGCCAGGTCCTCGGCGTCCAGTACGGCCTCGACCAGCCCCGGCGCCCTCGCCTCCGCCGCCTCGGGGCCGACCGGCGGCCACCTCACCTCCGGTACATCGGTCAAATCGGCCCGCAGGAAAGCGTGGTGGCTCCCCGCCGCGGCCTCCCGCAGATGCGCCTCGCGCTCCCGGTGCACCGCCGCCAGCGTGGGTCGGGGGCCCAGTACGGGGGTACCGGAGCCCACCGCCGTGCGGTACGCGGCGCTCAGGTCGTCGGCGAGGATCCCCTCCGACCAGCCGTCGAAGGCGACGTGATGTACCACGCAGCCGAAGACCGCGGTGCTCACGCCCGGCTCCGGGCCGGTGACGGGAACCAGGACGGTGCGCCACACCTCCCCGACATCTGGGGCCAGTTCCCCGGAGAGCTCGGCGCGGGCCGCGCGTACGGACGCGGCGACGGACTCCCTGGCGGGCAGCACCTCCAGGGGCGGCGGGGGGATGTCCACGAGTTCCGCGGCGGGCCGCGGATCGAGTACGTACGCGGCGCGCAGGGACTCGTGCCGCCGGTGCACCTCGGCGACGGCCGCCTCCAGTGCGGCACGGGACAGTTCGCCGTCGATGGCCCAGGTCAGCAGGCAGTGTCCCGTACGGTCCGCCGGATCCAGCAACTGCGGTGTGAGGTACATCAACTGCATGGCCGACAGGGGAGTGTCGGAGGAGCCCGCGGAGTCGGTGTGGCCGGCCGGCGCGGCGGCGCCGTCGGAGCCCGCGGCGGCCGGAGCCGGAGCCTGCGCGGCGGCCAGCCTGCGGGCGAGGCCCGAGGCCGTCGGATCTTGGTACAGCCAGGAGACCGGGACCGGCCGGGACAGCCCGGCCGCGAGCCGTGCGCAGAGCCGGCCCGCGCCGAGCGAGGTCCCGCCGAGGTGGACGAAGGGCACATCGAGTGGGACCTCGGCGAGTTCCAGGACGGAGGCGAAGCACTCCGCGACGGCCCGCAGCACGGGGTCGTGCAGCTCGGAGGGCCGGATGCCGGGCGGGGCCGGGTGCGCGGCCTCCCGCGGCAGGCCGCCGGGAGCGTCCGGCCCGGCCGCCTCGGCCAGCGCAAGCAGGGCCCGTTCGTCCAGCTTGCCCTGCGTGGTGACGGGGAAGGCGTCGACGCTGACCACCGCGGCTGGCCGCTGGTAGGCGACCAGGGCCCCGCCCAGCACGGCGAGCGCGCCGTCCAGCGGGTCCCCCTGCCGCACCGGCACACAGAAGGCGACCAGTTCGCGCTCGCCGTGCGCGGTGTTGCCGCGGGCCAGCACCCGGCAGTGCCGCACGGCAGGCAGGAGTCGCTCCAGCTGGCGCTCGACCTCCGCCGGCTCGACGCGGTGGCCGCGGATCTTCAGCTGCCGGTCGGACCGGCCCCGGTAGTGCAGCAGACCGTCCGGGTCCCAGCGGCCGAGGTCTCCGGTGCGGTAGACCCGCACCTCGCGCCCGTCGATGCGTACGTCGGTGAACTTCCGCGCGGTCAGCGCGTCATCGCCCAGGTAGCCGAGCGCCAGCCCGTCGCCCGCGAGGCAGATCTCCCCGGTCTCCTCCACCGCGCACGGCCGGGTCCCGTCCAGGACGTGGACCTGCGTACCGGGCACCGGACGCCCGAGGGGAATGCCCCCGGCGAGGTCGCAGTCGGGTGCCGTGACGCGGTGTGTGGTGGCGAAGACCGTGGACTCGACCGGGCCGTAGCCGTTGAGCAGTGCGATGCCCGGGTGCCGGCGCAGGAACCGGCGGACGTGGCCGGCCGAGAGCCTCTCGCCGCCGATCGCGACCTGACGCAGACCGCCGAAGGCGTCCGGGGCCTCGTCCACGATCATGTTGAACAGGCTGCTGGTCAGCCAGACGGTGTCCGCGCCGTGCCGGGACGCCGCGTCGCGCAGGGCCACGGGGGAGAGGTAGGGGTCCGTCACGATCAGCGAAGTGCCGCCGTTGAGCAGCACCGACCACAGTTCGAGTGAGAAGGCGTCCCAAGGGGTGGCGGCGGCCAGCGGCATCACCGTGCCGGCGGTGAACTCGGCGAAGGTACCCGGCTGGAAGAGGCGTGCGGTCGCCCGGTGCGGGCTGAGCACGCCCTTGGGCCGGCCCGTGGTCCCGGAGGTGAAGAAGACGCACGCCGGATCGCCGGAGCCGACGGCCACGGGCGTGAAGCCGGCGGGGACGGCCGCCCTTCCTGCTGCCTTCCCGGAGGGCGGCGACCACACGGGCAGCGGGTGGCCTTCCGGCGCTTCCCGGCCGTCGCCGGCGATAAGGAGGGGCGGCCGCAGGTCGCGCAGCACGTCCCGCAGTCGGTCCGCGGGCCAGTCGGGGGCCAGCAGGGCGTAGGCCGCCCCGGCCTTCAGGACCGCGAGGAGTGCGGTGACCAGCTCCGTGCTCCTCGGCAGCAGTACGGGCACCAGTGCGCCGGGGATGACACCCGCGGCGACGAGCCCCGCGGCCCAGGCGTCGGCCGTCGCGTCGAGCTCCGCGTACGTGGTCGCGCGGTGTCCTTCGACGAGGGCGACCGCCTCGGGGCGCGCCGCCGCCCTGCGGGCGAACGCCTCGTGCAGTCCCCCGCCGGGCGCGGTGTTCCGCGGGCCGGCAGTCCATTTCGGGTCTGGTCGCACGCCGTCCTTCTCCCCTCTCTGTTCCGGATGCCCACCGGTCAGGCAACTTGATGGCAATGACATTGCCATCAAGTTGCCTTGTCTGGCAACCTTGCTGATCCGTACTGGCGGGCTTCCGGCGCGGGCCGGGACCAGCGCCCCGCGGCCCCGCAGGGCGCCGCAGGGTCGACAGAAGGTGGGCACATGACGCGCGACCGTTCCCTCGACATAGCCGTGACCGGGGTTTCCGGCCGGTTTCCCGGCTCCTCCGATCTGGCCGGGTGGTGGGAGGCGCTCGTGAAGGGACGAGTCCTCACCACGCGGTTCGACAAACGAAGGCTGCGCGAGGCCGGGGTGCCCCAGAGCCTGGTGGACGACCCCGATTTCGTGCCGGTGCACGGGCATCTCGCCGACGCCGACCGCTTCGAGAACGCCCTGTTCCGGGTGAGCCCGCGCGAGGCCGAGATGATGGACCCGCAGCACCGGCTGATGCTGGAGTGCGCGTGGGCGGCCCTGGAGGACGCGGGGACCAGCCCTCCGGACACCACGCTCACCACCGGCGTGTACGCCTCCGCCAGCGGCAGCGGCTACCTGCGCGCCATGCTGGCCGGAGGCGGGCTGGACCCCATGACCCTCGAAGACGCCATCCACGGCAACGAGCCGGACTTCATGGCGAGCCTCATCTCCTACAAGCTCGATCTGACCGGGCCCGCGATCGCCGTCCAGACCGCCTGCTCCTCCTCCCTGGTCGCCCTCCACACGGCCGTCCAGGCGCTGCTGAACGGCGAATGCGACCAGGCCCTCGTGGTGGGCGCCGGCGTTGCCCACCCCCAGGCCGGGCACCTGCACGTGTCCGGCGGGATCCACAGCGCCGCGGGGGCCTGCCGGCCGTTCGACGAACACGCCGACGGCGTGGTGGCGGGCTCCGGGGTGGCTTGCGTCGTCCTACGGCGACTGGAGGACTCGCTCGCGGACGGTGTGGAGCCGTACGGCGTCGTCCTCGGCACCGCCGTCAACAACGACGGGTCGGCCAAGGCCGGTTACTACGCCCCCTCCGCCGACGGACAGGAAGCCGTCATCCGGGCTGCCCTGGAGGCCGCGGACGTCGACGGCGCGAGCATCGGCTACCTGGAGACGCACGGGACCGGCACCCGGGTCGGTGACCCCATCGAGTGGTCCGCCGCCTCGTCTGCCCTGCGCACCGCGGGTGCCGCCCCCGGCCAGGTCGCCGTGGGGGCGCTCAAGGCGAACACCGGCCACCTCGACAACGCCGCGGGGCTCGCCGGACTGATCAAGGCCCTGTTCGTCGTACGCGAGGGCGTGATCCCGCCAGTCGCCGGATTCACCCGGCTGAACCCCTTGCTGGACACGGAGGACTCACCGCTGTACGTCCCCGGCGCCGCGGCGCCGTGGTCAGGCCCCGAGCCGAGGCGGGCCGGGGTCAGCTCCTTCGGTGTGGGCGGCACGAACGCGCACGCCGTCGTCGAGGCGCCGCCCGCCCCCGCGCCCCGGTCCGACGGGCAGGACCAGTCCCGGGCCGGGTACCTCGCCCTGCTCTCCGCAGCGGACGGTGAGGCCCTCGCGCGCTCCGCCGACCGCCTCGGCCGCCACCTCGTCGCCCACACCCCGGCGCCGGCCGACGTCACCCGCACCCTCGCCACCGGCCGGGCCGCCCTGCCCGAACGCCTCGCCGTGGCGGGCCGGACCACCGCCGACCTCGCCGACCGCCTCACCGCCCCCGCAGGTACCGGCGTCGCGCGCGGCCGCACCCCTGAGGCCGGCCCGGCCCCCCTCGTTCTCGCCTTCCCCGGCCAGGGAGCCCAGCGCCCGGGCATGGCCCTGCCGTTCTCCCAGGCCCTGCCCGGCTTCGCCGAGTCCCTCACCGAGTGCCTCGGAGCGTTCGAGCCCGGCCTGGCCGTCGAGCTCGAACGCGCGCTGCACGACCCCGGATTCCCCGAGCAGGAGCTCGCCCGGACCCGGCTGGCCCAGCCCGCGCTCTTCGCGGTCGAGTACGCGGTCGCCGCGGCGCTGCGCCGCCTCGGCCTGGTCCCGCAGGCCGTGATCGGCCACAGCCTCGGCGAGGTCACTGCCGCCTGTGTGGCGGGCGTGCTGGAACTGCCCGACGCGGCCCGGTTCGTGACCCTGCGCGGGCGCGCCATGCAGGACTGCCCGGAGGGCGCCATGCTGGCCCTCGCCTGCGGCGAGGACACGGCCCGCGAACTGCTGGCCGCCGCCGGCCTGCCCCTGGAGCTCGCGGCGGTCAACTCCCCCGACGGCACCGTAGTGGCCGGCACCCCCGAGGCGGTCGGGGAGCTCGACACCTGGCTCGCCGGACGTACCGCCACGCAGCGGCTGCGCACCACGCGGGCCTTCCACTCGGCCCTGATCGAGCCGGCCGTCCCGCTGCTCGCCGCGGAGCTGTCCCGGATCGCCGTGCACCCGCCGACGCTCCCGTGGGCCGCCAACGACGGTCGGTTCCTCCTGCCCGGTACCGAAGTCGCGCCGGACTTCTTCGCCGCCGCTGCCCGCAACCCCGTTCGGTTCACCCAGGCCCTCGACGCCCTCGCGCGGTACCTCCCCGGCGCACTGGTCGTGGAGGCAGGCCCCGGCCGTACGCTGTCGGCCCTGGCGGAGGCCGCGGACCTGGCCGCCGTCCCACTTGCCACCGGCCGCGCCGCCAGTGCCGAGGACGTGCTCACCGCGCTGGGGGCGCTCTGGACGATGGGCCAGCCGCTCGCCGCCGACCGCCTCTGCGGCCGGGGCCGCCCCGTACGCCTGCCCGGCTACTCCTTCGCGGGGCCGCGCCGGACCGCGCCTGAGGCCGTGCCGCCGTCGGACGCCCGCTGCCGCATCGAGGGCGCCCCCGGGCCGGCGGCCCCGCGGCCCGAGCCCGTCGACGCCGGTGGGCGGCCCGCCGCCCCGGGCCCCCTCGACGTGCCCGCGCGGGTCGCCGGGCTCTGGGCGGAGCTGCTCGGTCATCAGGAGATCGCCGAGAGCGCCGACTTCTTCGCGCTGGGCGGCGACTCCCTGCTCGTCACCCGCCTCGCGCGCAGGCTCAGTGCCGAGCTGGGCGTACGGGTCCCGATCCGCGAACTGCTCCTCGCCCGTACGCTCGACCGACAGGCGGAGGTCGTCGCCGCTCTCGCCGCCTCGGCGCCGTCCCCCGCCGCGGCCGGCTGACCACACGCGAGCGCCCGCACACGGAGGCCGCCCCCGGATCATCCGGGGGCGGCCTCCGTGTGCGGGCGGGGGAGTTCGGCGGCGCCGACCGTCAGGCCCGCCGGGCCGCCGAGAGGTCGGTCCGGGGTATGCCCGGCGCCTCGAAGCCGAAGACCTGCCCGTAGGCGGAGAGCTCGGCGTGCAGACAGGCGACAACGGTCTGCGCCATGCGGAAGCCGTGCTGCTCGTCCTTGAACGCGAGGTATGCGTGCGGCACTCCGTTCTCCCGCATCCGCTCCAGGAACCGTTCGGTCTGTTGCGGGGGACACACGGTGTCCTCAAGCCCCTGCAGCAGCACGAACGGCGCGCGCACCCGGTCGGCGCGCCGCAGCGGCGACACCTGTGCGTAGCGCGCGGCGGCCTGCGGCCACGGGCCGATCAGGCTTTCGAGGTAGCGGGACTCGAAGTCGTGCGTGCCCTGCGCACGCCACTCCTCCGGGTCCAGGAGCGGAAAATAGATCCCGGCGACCCGGTACAGCTCCGGTTCGGCGGCCAGCGAGGCGGCGGCGGTCCAGCCGCCCGCGCTGCCGCCGCGGATGCCGATGCGCCCGGGGTCGGCCTTTCCCTGTGCGACCAGTCCGCGGATCGCGGTCGCGCAGTCGCGTACGTCGACCACGCCCCAGCCCTCCCTCAGCCGTTCGCGGTAGGCGCGCCCGAAACCGGTGGATCCGCCGTACTGGACGTCCACCACGCCGATGCCCCGACTGGTGAAGAAGGCGGTGGAGAGGTCTGCCACCAGCTGGCTGCGGGTGGTGGGACCGCCGTGCGCCTGCACCACGTACGGGGGCAGTTCCCCCTCCGGAGCGGTGAAGCCGGGGTGGTGTGGCGGGTACACGTACGCGTGCACCTCCTCGCCCTCCGGGCCGCGGAACACCGTGTGGTGGCCCGGAGGCAAGTGGTCCGCGTACGAGGTGTCCGCGGCGCGCAGCACCTCCGGTGCCCCACGGTCCTGCCCGATCAGCAGCAGCTCGCCCCGGCTGCGCGGACCGGCGGCCGAGGCCACCACCCGGCGGCCGTCGGTGGCCAGTGCCGCCCATTCCGTGAGCTCCTCGCGGCCGTCCAGGTCCCGCAGCGAGCCGTCGGCCTCCAGCAGCGCGAGCCGCCGCGCGCCCACCCCGTGCGTGACGAACATCCGGCCGCCGCCCACCGGGAGGAACCACTGCGCGCCGATGCGCCACAGCGCCTCGCCGAACTCCTCCTCCCGCGCGCACAGCGGACGCGCGGAGCCGTCGAGGCCCAGTTCGTACAGGTTCCACCAGCCGGTGGTGTCGCTCAGCACGTACAGCACGCCGGGCCGGTCCGGGGCCCACTCCGCCTGGCTCACGGCGACGCCGGGCCCGCCCGTCAGCACGCGGGCGGGGCCCAGCGTGCCGTCCGGGCCGACCGGCGCGCACATCAGCTCCGTACCGTCCCAGGGCATCCGCGGATGGTCCCACCCGAGCCAGCACGCGTACCGGCCGTCCGGGGAGACCTTGGGGCCGGTCATCAGGTGGTGGCTCGCGGCCAGGACCCGCACGGCCGCCGGATCCGTGGCCGCCGAGCCGTCCAGCGGCAGGGCGACCAGGTCCCGGCGGACCTGGGCGCGGTCCGGGGTGAGGGCGACCTCGCGCAGGCACCAGACCTCGTCCCCGACGAGGGAGAAGTCGGCGTAGTGCGCCCCGCCGGGCAGCGCGGGCTCCGGGCTGATCGGCTCTGGACCGATCGATTCCTGTGGGCCGCCGGGCACCGCCCGGTACACCCGCTGGTCGTCCCAGTGGGTGAACACGAACCCGGCGGCAGGGTCCGCACCCAGCGGCAGCCACGGCCGCCCGCCGTACTCGATGACCCGGGTGCGCACGTTCCACCCGGGCCCCAGTACGTCGCCGACCGCGCCGTCGGGCGCCCGGCGCACCAGCACCACACGTCCCGACTCGCCGGGGCGCCACTCGGTCCACCACACCTCCTCGCCGACGAAGGCGGGCCACTCGACCTTCTTCTGTCCGGCGGCCGCCGCGTCGGCGCCGATCGGTGAGGTCCAGGTTCCGTAAGGGGACGTGCGCACCTGTGTCTCCGTCATGTCAGAGGTTGTGGTCTGTCGCGTCCGGGCGGCGCCCGGACGCTCAGTCCCGGCCCGTGCTGTAGGCGGAGGTGTCGCCGCGCAGGGCCACGCTGGGCCGGCCGTCCACGCCGACCGGCGTGGGGGCCACGACGGTGACGCGCTCGCCGCGGCGGTACTGGTTGCCGTAGTCGTAGATGGCGTAGTGCGCCGTCGACTGGTTGTCCCACATGGCGATGTCGCCGACCCGCCACTGCCAGCGCACGGTGTGCTCCGGCTTGATCAGGTACTCCTGCATGACCCTGATCAGGTCGCGGGAGGCCTGCGGGGCGTACCCCACCACCCGGCGGGCGAACCCGCCGAGCAGCAGCGACCGTTCGCCCGTCTCGGGGTGGACCCGGACCGCGGGGTGCTCCGCCTCGTACGGGGTCGAGATGTAGGCCCCGCGCTCGATGACGGTGTCGTCGGTGAAGTCGCAGTCGTTGCTGTGGACTATCCGCAGCTGGTCGGCGAACTGGCGCAGCTCCGCGGGCATGCTGGCGTACGCGGCAGCGGCGTTGGCCCACACGGTGTCCCCGCCCACCGGGGGGATCACCTTGCTGTGCAGGAACGCGAAGGCGGGCGGGCGTTCGATGAACGTGAGGTCCGTGTGCCAGTGGTTGGCACGGGTGCCCTGCTTCGAGTCCATCTCGCGCAGGTTCGGACGGCCGTCGGGGGCGTCGTAGATCGGGTGCCCGAGCGTCAGCTTGCCGAAGCGCGAGGCGAAGACGGTCTGCGCGGCGTAGTCCAGGTCCTGGTCGCGCAGGAACACCACCTTGTACTGGAGCAGGGCGGCGCGGATCCGGGCCACCGTCTCGTCGCTCAGCTCGCCGCCCGCATCCACGCCGCCGATTACGGCGCCGACGTTCCCGGTCAGCGGAGTGACCGTCACTCCGGTCTGCTCCCGCAGGGTTTCAGTCATGGTTCTTGCCCTTCCCATGGCGAATTCCGGGTCACCGGGCGTCCGGTTCACCGGATTGACTTTCCACAGCTGGCAAGAGGTTGCCATAATTGTGACTCATCTGGCAATGTTGTCAGGCATGAAGCTCCTGAAGACGCGGACCGGCTCTTTGCCGTCTCGACGAACAGCGGAGGACTCCTGATGGCCACGCCGACTCTGATCGCCCCTCCGGGGCCCCCGGCCGGCGCGCCCCGCCCCACCGGAGAGGGCGAGCCCCTGCCCGTCGGCTCGCGGCCGCCGGTGCACGAACTCGTCGCGGAATTCGCCCGGGCCGCCCCCGCCCGCACCGCCGTCAGCAGCGGCGCGAGAAGCATCACGTACGGGGACCTGGATGCCTGGGCCGCAGGCGTCGAGGCCGCGCTCACCGAGGTCGGTGTCCGCCACGGCGGACGCGTCGGCGTGCTCGTCGAGCCGTCCCTCGCGATGGTCGCCGCGGTACTCGGCACGATGCGCTGCGGAGCCGCCTACGTACCCGTGGACGTCTCACACCCCGATCTGCGCCTCACCGACATCCTGACGGACGCCCAAGTGGACGCCGTCCTCGTCACCGACGCCTTCCGCCCCCGCCTCAGCGGACTGGACGTCCCCCTCGTCGACACCGGGTCCGCCGCCCAGGAACCGGCGGCCGGTCCCGCGGGCGGCGCGGCCCGCAGCCGCGAGCCGGAGTCGCCCGGCGTCCCGGTCGCGGCCGACGACGCCGCGTACCTGATCTACACCTCGGGCAGCACAGGCGAGCCCAAGGGCGTCGTCGTCGAACACGGCCAGCTGGCGGCCTCCACCCTGGCCCGCCGCACGGTCTACCCCGGCCGGCCCGTCTTCCTGCTCGTCTCCCCGCTGGCCTTTGACTCGTCGGTGGCCGGGCTCTGGGGCACCCTCACCGCAGGTGGTCACCTGGTCGTCGCCACCCCGGACGAAGTCCGCGACCCGGAGCTGCTGGTCGAACTCATCGAGCGCCACCAGGTCACCCAACTGCTGTGCGTGCCCTCCCTCTACAGCGTCCTGCTCGACGCCGCGCGCTCCCTCGGGGGCGAGCGTCTGAGTTCCCTGGAGACCGTCGTCGTCGCGGGCGAACCCCTGCCGCCCGAACTCGTCGACCGCCACTTCGCCCTGCGCACCGCCCCCACCGTGCTGGTCAACGAGTACGGACCCACCGAGGCGACGGTCTGGGCCAGTTACCGGCGCTTCGACGCCCCCGGCCCCGTCTCCATCGGCAGGGCGGTCCCCGGTGCACGGCTCCATCTGCTCGACGACCAACTGCGTCCGGTGCCGCCGGGCACCGAGGGCGAGCTGTTCATCGGCGGTGCCGGGGTGTCCCGCGGCTACCACGGCCGGCCGGAGGCCACCGCCCACGCCTTCCTCGACGATCCGTTCGCGGCCACGCCCGGAGCCCGGATGTACCGCACGGGCGACCGCGCCCGCTGGAACGCCGACGGCACCCTCGCCTTCCTCGGCCGCCGCGACCATCAGGTCAAGGTCCGCGGCCACCGGGTGGAACTCCCGGTGGTCGAGGCGCACTTGTCCGCCCTGCCCGGCGTACGGGAGGCCGTCGTCGTCCCGGACGCCGCCGGCACCTCCCTGACCGGCTTCGTCCTCGCCCCGTCCGACCCGGTACCGGCCCCCGAATCCCTGCGCGAGCAGCTCGCCACCCGGCTGTCGGCCGCCATGGTCCCCGCTCGGATCGTCTGCCTCGACGCGTTTCCCCGCACCGTCAACGGCAAGGCGGACCGGGTGGCTCTGCGGGCCCGGGCCGATGAACGATCCGCCGCCATCGCCGCCGCTCCCGAAGCCGCCGCCCCTGACGCCGCCGCGCCGACGCCCCCGGGCGACCTGACCGCACAGGTTGCCGCCGCCTGGGCCGAGGTCCTGAAGGCCCCGCACGTGCCGCTGGACGTCAACTTCTTCGACCTCGGCGGCCACTCCCTCGCGATGTTCCAGCTCCGTGAGGCCCTGGAAAGCCATACCGGCAAACGGCCGCCGGTGATCGCGCTGTTCAAGCACACCACCGTCGCCGCGCAGGTCGCGATGCTGCGCGACGGCGACGGTTCCGTCGAGGGCGCCGACGGCACCGGCTCGGCCGCGCGCCGCACCGCCGCGCGCCGCGCCCGCGTCCTGCGCGCCCGACGGCAGGACCCGGCTCAGGAGGCCGCCAAGTGACCACCGACCTCATGACTCCGCACCCCGCGACCACCGACACCGCCCTGTGGCTGCACCGCACCGCCCCGGTCGCCGCCCCGGTCGCCCGCCTGATCTGCTTCCCCCACGCCGGGGGATCCGCGTCCTTCTTCCGGGACTGGGGTCACCGGATCCCCGGGGTCGAGGTGTACGCCGTCCGCTACCCCGGCCGCGCCGAGCGCCTTGCCGAGCCGGTGGCGCCCGATCTGCGCGACCTTGCCCGGGCCATCGCCGACGCCGTGGCCGTCCTCGCCGACCGCCCCCTCGCCCTGTTCGGCCACAGCATGGGCGCACCGATCGCCCTGGAGACCGCGGCGGCGCTGGAGGCCCGAGGGATCGACCCCGTCCACCTGTTCGCGTCGGGCTCTCGCGACGCCCCGTACCCGTCCCCCGAGGACTGGGCCGACCCGGACGAGGAGGACGACCCGGCCGTCATCGAACGCCTTCTCACCCTCGGCGGCACCGACCCCGAACTGGCCGCCGACCCGGAGTTCCAGGAGCTGGTCCTGCCGTACGTACGGGCGGACGCGCACATGTTCCACGCCTACGCCCCCGGCTCCACACCCGGGACTGCCCCGCGCGTGCGGTGTCCGGTCACCACCCTCACCGGCGACGCCGACGCGGACGCCGACTGCCGGCCCTGGAGCGAGCTGACCACGGGCGGCGTCCGTGAACAGGGCGTGCTGGGCGACCACTTCTACCTGGTCACCCAGCCTCCCCACGCCCTGATCCGGGAAACCCTGGCCGGGGCGCCCGGCCCGGCGGCCGGCTGACCCGCCGCATCCAGCACCCCCTTGCTCACCCGCCCCCGTCGAGGAACCCGGAGTAGCTGTGGAAACACTTGAGGCGAGCGCACACGACTGCACCGCCGCCGACGGGCTCGCCGGTCTGCTGTCCCCGCTCGCCGAGCCGGAGTTCCTCCGTCACCGGCTGGGGTCCGAACCCGTCGTGATCCGCGGACGGGAACGCCGCTTCCGCGGCCTCTTCGGCTGGCCGCAGCTCAACGAGGTCCTCGCGGCGGCCCGCACCGATGCCTCCCGCATCCACCTGGTGCGGTCCGCCGACGGGGTGCCCCTCACCTCCTGCGCCGAGCCCGTCCCTCAGCTGTCCCCGCGCGGGCGCCCCTCGCGGCTGCGCCCTGATCGGCTGTACGAAACACTCAGCGCCGGCAGCACCCTGGTCATCGACGGCATCGAGGAACTCCACGCTCCGCTGCGGGCCCTGGTCACCGCGGTGGAGGGCTCCCTGCGCTCGCCCCTCCAAGCCAACCTCTACGTGAATCTGGGCGGGGCCGAACAAGGCTTCCACACGCACTGGGACGACCACGACGTGTTCATCCTCCAGGCCGAGGGCGCCAAGCACTGGGACATCCACCCGCCGACCGAGGACTACCCCGTCGGAGTCCTCAGCGCCCCGGCCCGGCCGGCCGAGAACGCCGCCACCTGGTCCGGCGAACTGACCGACGGCGACGTGCTCTACCTGCCGCGCGGCTGGTGGCACACCGTCAAGGCGGTCGAGGGCCGCCCCTCGGTCCACCTGACCCTCGGCACCCGGCTGCCCTCCGCCGGAGACCTGCTGCGGCGCCTGCTCGTCCACCTGGCCCGCAACCACTCCCTCGTACGCCAAGACCTGCCGAGGTTCACCGAGGCGGACCACGCGCGGGACTGGTACGAGGCGCTGCGCGAGGTGCTGGTCGCCACCGCTTGCGAGCCCGGCCTCCTGGATAAGCTGGCGAGGGAGGCCGACGGCGGCCCTGCGGTCAGGCCGCAGTTCAGCCTCCCGTACCACTGGCCGGTCACGGACCCGGTCGGCAGCCGGTGACCTGCCCGGCGGGGGCTCGTCTGAGGGCCCCGGCGGCCGTACGTGGCCTGCCGTCGGCGTTCTGGTGGATCTGGCTGAGCGTCCTGGTGAACTGGATCGGCGGCTTCGCCGGTCCCATGCTGGCCCTGTCGCTGACCGCGGGTCGCGGATACTCGGCGGCGTACGCGGGGCTTGTCATGTCCCTCGTCGGGCTCGGTGGGATCGCCGGCACGTTCCTGGGCGGGGCGCTCGCCGACCGGATCGGGCGCCGTACGACCATGTTCGCCGCTCACCTCTGGACGGCGGCGAGCATGGTCCTGCTCGGTGTGAGCGGCGAGGCGGGGGCCGTGGCCGCGTCCGCCCTGGCCATGGGGCTCGGTGCCACTGCGGTCCGGCCGGCGATGCAGGCCTCGCTCACGGACCTCGTCCCGCCCGAGGACCGCCAGCGGGCCTTCGCCCTGAACTACTGGGCGCTGAACGCGGGGGGAGCGATCGCGGCGGTGCTGGCGGGCCTCATGGTCGGCCACGGCTACACCCTTGTCTTCCTGGCCGACGGCGCCGCGACACTCCTCTGCGGGATCCTGGTACTGGCGAAGGTCCCCGAAACCCGTCCCGCCCCGGCCGAGCGGCCTGCGGCTTCGTCCGCGCCTGCGTCCGCGCCTGCCTCCCGGCCAGTACACCGCGACGGCTCCTTCATGCTCTTCGTCCTGATGACCGTGCTCTTCGCTGTGGTCTTCAAGCAGGGGTCCTCCACCCTGCCCGTCGTCATGACCCGCGAGGGGCACTCGCCCGAGATGTACAGCCTGGTCAGCGCCGCGAACGGGCTGATGGTCGTTGTCCTGCAGATCCCTCTGACCCGGCTGGTGAGCGGACGCTCGCGTCCCATGGTCCTGCTCGCCGCCGGCCTGCTCCTCGGCTGGGGCTTCGGCCTGACGATGCTCGCGGACAGCGTCGCGGCCTTCGCCTGCACGGTCCTCATCTGGACCCTGGGCGAAATCCTGCAGGCCCCGGCCGGCATAGCAGTCACGGCCGACCGCGCCCCCGCCCACCAACGCGGCCGCTACCAGGGGATGTACGGGGGCGCCTGGTCGACCGCCGCGTTCGTGGCTCCCGTGGGCGGAGGCTGGGTCATCGACCAGTGGGGCGCCACCACGCTGTGGACCCTGTGCGCGGTCCTCGCCACCACGGCGGGCATCGGCTGCGCACTGGTCACCGGCCGCCACAAGGACTTCCGTACGGGCCGTCCGAGCCCCGTACGGGACGGAAGCGGCACGCCGCTTCCAACCGCCTCCTCCGGACCCGGAAGAGGAACCGCAAACGAAGGGAACGCGTCATGAACGAGCAGTTCATCGTCGACAACTGCGTCGCCGCCTACATCGACACCGAGGAGTTCGTCGTCAACAACTGCGTGGCCGCCTACGTCGACGCCGAGGAGTTCATCGTCGACAACTGCGTCGCCGCGTACGTGTGAGCCGATGACACCCACCCGTACCTCGGAGTCCGGCCCGGACAGCGACCGCTGTCCGGCGCCGGGCACCGGCCCGCATCCGTCCATGGTCTCCAGAACGCGGGTCCTCACCGGGCCCGCCGGCACCCCGCCCGCCCTCCACCTGGCTGTGAGCGACCTTGCCGACCCCGGCCCGGACCGGCCGTGGCACGCCGACAGGCAGGCGTTCGGCACTTCCTGGGCCGGCCCCGAACAGGCCCGCCGCTCCGCCGAGGGCGAAGCCGTCGAGCGGTTCTCCGGCTCCGTACCGCCACCCCCGGAGCGGGTCCGCTACGCGAGCTACGAAGAGCTGACCCGCCGGGGCATCCTCGCGCTGGACCCCCGCCGGCTCGTCCTGTACTCGCCCCGCCAGTACGCAACTCCCGGCTTTCCGTTCCGTCCCTTCCTACGGGACTCCCCGGCCCACTGGATCGAGGGCCGCTTCGCCGATGGCGACGAGCCCGTCCAGGTGCCCGCCTTCCTTGTGTACACGGCCTGGCGGCGGATGCCGCACGAGCGGCCGGAGCCGCTGTACGCCTTCCCCGCCCTGGGCGGCACCGCCGCGGGCCCCACTCCCGGACACGCGCTGCGCGCCGGGCTGGAGGAGGTGGTCGAACGCGACGCGGCCGCCGTGTGGTGGGCCCATGCCCAGCCGCTGCCGGCCCTGGAGCCGACCGCGTATCTGCGCGGCCTGACCGGGGGAGCTTCCCGTGGCTTCGACATCCGACTGACATACCTCGAGAACGAGTTCGATGCCCCGGTACTCGCCGCCGGCGTGCGCAGCCGCGACGAGGGCTGGCTGACGTACGGGTTCGCCGTGCGCTCCGACCCGGTCGAGGCCGCGGCCAAGGCGCTGGCCGAGGCGTACACCCTGCACCTCACCTGCCGCACCCTGGACAACCCGGCGGCGACCGTTCGGACCCCGGGCCGGCCTTCCCCGCTCAAACCCTGGCGCGCCGACCGCGGTTACCTCGACTCCTACCGCGCCGACGGCTCGGACGTCGTCGAGCAGCTGTGCCAGCAACAGCTCTACCTGGACCGGCGGGCAGCCGACCGCGTCGCGCCGTGGACCTGGGATCTTCCGGAGGGGAGCTGGAGCAACGTGCCGCGCATCGGCGCGCCCGACAGCCTGCTCGACCGAGTCCGTGCACGCGGGTACGAGGTCATCACCGTGGACATCACCACCCCGGAAGCCTCGGCCGCGGGCATGCACGCGGTACGCACCCTCGTCCCCGGCACGGCCGGCGCCGCCCCGGCCGCCTACCCCGCCCTCGGCGCCCACCGCCTGCAACGAGCCGGCACCCACCTGGGCTGGACCCCCTACGACCGCCCTGAGACCGAACTCAACACCTTCCCCATGCCGCACTCCTGAGCTTGACCCGGGTCTGTCAAACGAGCGGCTCCGGTCCGTAATCGGTGGTAGCGCCGTGCAGTGATCACTGGAGGAGGATCCTCGGCTTCGATCTCTCTCGGCCTGGAGAAGCTGCCGAGCGGAGTCCGAGCAGCGGATGGCGGTCTTCTCATCGATGCCGAAGACGCGGAACCGAACGTCATGCAGCGCTGTACGCCACCTGACCGTAGCCACTGGGAGGGCGCCGGGCTCCCGAGGTCAGCGTTGCGATCCGGATTCCGCCGCGGGCCACCGCTCCGGTGTCATGTACTCCGTGACGCCGAGCTCCTGGGTTCCTACGACGGACAGCAGTTCCAGCTGCTCGGCTCCCGGGCTTCCGGGTGGAGCGGTGAACCACAGCAGGCGTTGGCGTCCGTCCTCGCTGAGGAGGTTGTAGCAATCGAGTTCGATGACGCCGAGCATGGGGTGGACGATCCTCTTGTGGTCCATGCGGCGCACTGCGACGTCGTGGGTGTCCCAAAGGGCTGCGAACTCCTGGCTGCGGCGGCGTAGCACGGCGACCATCTTCGTGACCTCCGTGTCCCGGCCACGCCGGGCTGCCGCTGCCTGGAGGTCGGCCACGAACACCCGGGAGTGCTGCGGGTGGTCCTCGGGCGGGTAGATCTCGCGCGCCCGCGGGTCGGTGAACCAGCGGTACACGAAGCTCGCCGACGGGCCGCGGTGTGCAGGGGACCCACCGAGCAGGGTCAGGGCCAGGGCGTTCTCCACCAGGGTTTCGTGCAGATCGGTGATGACGCGCGCGGGAGTGTTGGACAGCCGGTCCAGGAGTCCGAGGAGCGCGGGCTGCACGTGTGCCGATGGTCCGTGTACGGACGGAGGGATCGGCCGTTCGGCCAGGTAGAACAGGTGGTCGCGCTCGTCGCCGTTCAGGCGCAGGGCCCGGGCGAGGGCGGCCAGGGTCTGGGCCGACGGCTGCACCCTGTTCTTCGTGCTGCCCCGTTCCAGCTCGGTGTAGTAGTCGGCCGACAGTCCTGCCAGCTGGGCGACTTCCTCGCGGCGCAGCCCGGGGACGCGCCGGCGCGGGCCTTGAGGGAGACCGGCTTCGGCGGGACGGATGCGGTCGCGGCGTGTCCTGAGGAAGGCGCCGAGTTCTGGAAGGTTCATCCCTCCATGGTCGCTCGTACGCCGGAGCGCAGCCAGGGGGTGGCATCCCCTGGGTAAACGCAGCCCTGGCTGGGAATGGGGGGACCGGCGGATCGTGGAGGACGCAGCAGGGCAACGGCAAGGCCGCTGCCCCGCCCCCCCATCCACCACAGGAGTCAACGATGCCTATCCCCACCACCCTCGACGGGACCGCTGCCTCGTCCCAGCCCTCCGCCCCACCCCGTGTCGCGATCGTCACCGGCGGCTCGCGCGGCATCGGCCGCCGGACCGTCGGCCGGCTGGCCGCCGACGGGTACGCCGTCGTGGTCGGCTACGCCGGCAACCGGGACGAGGCCGAGGCAGCAGTGAAGGAGGCCGTCACCGGTGGCGGCCGGGCGATCGCGGTACGCGCCGACGTCGCCGACGAACACGCGGTCGCGGCCTTGTTCGACACGGCCGAAGCAGAGTTCGGCGGGGTCGACGTCGTCGTGCACGCGGCCGGGCGGATGCAGCTGGCACCGATCGCCGAGCTGGACCTGGCCGTCCTGGACGACCTGCACCGCGTCAATATCCGCGGCACGTTCGTCGTCGTCCAGCAGGCCGCCCGTCGGGTGCGCCCCGGCGGCGCGATCGTGACGTTCTCCACGTCCGTGGTGGGGCTTGCCTTCCCGGGTTACGGCGCGTACGCCGCCGGCAAGGGCGCGGTCGAGGCGCTGACGCTGATCCTGGCCCGGGAGCTGCGGGGCCGCGACGTCACCGCCAACGCCGTCGCGCCCGGCCCCACGGCCACCGACCTGTTCCTGGACGGCAAGGACGAGGAGACCATCGCCCGCCTGGCCGCCCAGCCTCCGCTGGAGCGCCTCGGTACCCCGGCCGACATCGCCGAGGTCGTGGCGTTCCTGGCCGCACCGGCCGGCCACTGGATCAACGGACAGGTCGTCCGCGCCAACGGCGGAATCATCTGAACCGCCTGCGGCCACTCCATCGATCGACGAAAGGCTCAGTTGTGAAACACGACGACAACAGTGGGAAGGTCATCCTGGTCACCGGGGCCTCCAGCGGTATCGGGGCGCTCTCCGTGCGTGCTCTGGCCCGCGCCGGTCACACCGTGTACGCGGGCATCCGCCGGACCACGACCCGCAACGCGACCGCGGTGGCCGACCTGACGCGCTACGGCACCGACCACCAGGCCGATGTGCACGCCGTCGAGCTGGACGTCACCTCCCAGGACTCCGCCGACGCCGCAGTCGACCGGATCCTCGCCGAGCGTGGCCGGCTGGACGTGGTCGTGCACAACGCCGGGCACATGGTCCTGGGCGCCGCCGAGGCGTTCACCACCGAGCAGTTCGCGGACCTGTACGACGTGAACGTCCTGGGTACCCAGCGCGTCAACCGCGCCGCCCTGCCGAAGCTGCGTGAGCAGGGATCGGGGCTGCTGGTGTGGATCGGCAGCTCCAGCAGCCGCGGCGGCTGCCCGCCGTTTCTGGCCCCGTACTTCGCCGCCAAGGCCGCGATGGACGCCCTGGCCGTCAGCTACGCCGCCGAGGTGCTCCCGTTCGGCATCGACACCGCGATCGTGGTGCCCGGTGCGTTCACCACCGGCACCAACCACTTCGCCAACGCGGGCGCCCCCGCCGACACCGGCCGTGCGGAACTCTACGAGCAGCGTCACCGACCCCTGATGGACGATCTGGGCAAGCGCCTGGCCGCGCTCGTCCCTTCGGGCGCCGATGTGGCCGAGGTCGCTGAAGCCGTCGCGCGCCTGGTCGCGATGGAGCAAGGCACCCGGCCCCTGCGGACCCACATCGACCCCAGCCGGGACGGCAGCGAGGTCGTCTCCGCGGTCGCCGACCGCGTCCGCGCCGACTTCTTCCGCCGCATCGGACTGGACAGCCTGCTCACCGCAGGCAGCTCCCTGTAACACCCCACTGAGAAACTGGGAAAGGAACGACCAGCCATGCCTTTCGCGAACTTCAAGGTCCCCGAGAAGACCCTCACCCCGAAGCAGAAGGAGGAGATCGTCACCCGCACCACCGAGCTGTACGTAGAGCTCTACGGCGAGCGCGCCCGCAACAACACCATGGTGCTGGTGGAAGAGGTCGCCGACGGCGGCTGGGGCATCTCCGGCAACGTGCTGACCCTCGCCACGCTCGGCGAGGCGGCACCGACCGACACCAGCGACGCCTGACCACCACGAAGTGACAGGTAACTCAGCGTGTAGTCAGGGCCTTTTGTTTCTCAATCGGGTGGCCATGAGCGGCCTTGGGGCACAGCGGTACAGCGGTTGACGCCAAGCCGGTGATCATGGGCTTCCAGCACAGTCGATCAGCTTGGCGCCGGGGTTCGGCGGAAGTGCTGCCGTTCGCCGACTCCGGTGAGGCACCGGAACTGCTGGAGCTGCTCGCGGCCGAACGCGACCGCCTCGACCGGCAGATGACGGACCTGCGGGACACGTGCGCAACCGGCTGCACGACCGCATCACCGAGGCGCGGAATCAAGTGCAACGCGATCTGTGACGCAGCGCTTCATGTACGCACGCGGTAGCTGTACGGGAACATGCCCTGATCAGGGCAGCTGGTCGTAGACGGTTCGGACGTAGGTCGCGCTGCGGTCGGAGCCGAGGAGGCCCGGTCCCATCTTGTTCATGACGTAGGAGATGGTCATGCGCCGGTCGAGATCCGCGATGATCACCGAGCCGCCCCAGCCGCCCCAGAACGCGATCCTGCCGTCAGGGATCCAGGGCAGGGTGTCCTTCTTCGGCAATGCGAAGCCGACACCCCAGCGAGACGGCAGGCCGTTGACGAGGTCGACGCCGTCCGCCTGCACGTCGAAGATGAGGTCGATCGTCTTCTCGCTGAGCAGCCGGATGCCGTCGACCTGACCGCCGCAGGCGAGCGCGGACAGGATGCGTGCGACGGAGCGGGCATTACCGTGGCCGTTAGCCGCACCGATGTCCGCGGCCCGCCAGGCCGGGGTGTTCGCGGTTGCCGCCGCCACCGCCGGGCCGATCAGGGTCTTGTAGGCGGGACCGGCTGTCCCGAGGGCCGCCGGATCGAATGGCAGCGGGGGCGGCGGCACGATGTCCGCGACACGCGTCCAGTCCGCTTCGGCTGCGCCTATCTGGAAGTCCGCTCCCAGCGGGCGGGCGATCTCCTCGGCGACGAACTGCCGCAGGGACCGGCCGGTGATCCTGTGCACGAGTTCCCCGATGAGGTGCCCGTAGTTCATCACGTGGTAGCCGGAGGCTGTGCCCGGCTTCCACCACGGGGTTTGCGCGGCCATTCGGGCCGCCGCCCCGGGCGTGTCGTACAGGTCCTCCACGGTCGCCGGCTGCTCGAGCCCGGAGACACCGGAGGTGTGGGAGAGCAGATGACGGACTTCGACGTCCCGCTTGCCGCCTGCGGCAAACTCGGGCCAGTACCGTGCCACTGGCGCGTACACGTCGAGGTCGCCCCGGTCCACCAGCATGAGCGCGGCGAGACTGGTGACGGTCTTCGTGATCGACCACACATTGGTGAGGGTGTCCTCCTCCCAGGTGGCGGTGCGGGCGACGTCGCGGTGCCCGCCCCACAGATCCACAACGTGCTCACCGTCGATGTCCACGACCAGCGAGGCGCCGATTTCCTCACCGGATGCGATGTTCTGCTGCAGTGACTCCCGTAGGCCCGCGAAGCGGGGCTCGGACGTACCGTGGATTGTGATCATGGCGTGCTGTCCTTCGTCGATGTTGCTGGCCAGGCGGCCCCGGTGTGCCACACGGGCGAGACTCATGCCCTGTGGGGGTACGCCGCCGAGACGGCTCCGGTATGTGTGGCCGACACCGTCAGTGTCCGAGGCTGACACCGGTGTGAAGGTCAAGCGGTGCAGGTCACGGCGCTTTCAAGCGCTGTCCTCCCCTGCGAGGCCCGGTGCGTGTTCCTGCTGCCCGTTGGTCTCGCGCAGGGCCGCGAGATAGTCGGCGATCGCGTCCCTGTTGCGGGTCAGACAGTCGATGCGTGCCGTGAGGCTGGCCTGCTCGGCTTCCAGTAGCGCCACCATCTCCGGTGTCAGACCGGAGAAGCGGATGGTGCTGTGCGGGGTGGAGATGCACGGCAGGACCTGCTGAATCAGGCGGGTCGGCAGACCGGCCTGCAGAAGGTCTCGGATCTGCACAATCCGCCCCAGGGCATTTTCGTCGTACTCCCGGTAGCCGTTTTCGGAGCGACCGGGCGCGATCAGACCCTGCTGTTCGTAGTACCGCAGCAGCCGCGGAGTCGTTCCCGTGCGCTGCGCCGCCTCTCCGATGCGCATGCCCTCGATCTTAGGGCAAGGCAGCCTCCAGAAGGCCGTGACCTGCACGGTTTGACCTTGACATCAGTGTCAGGGGTGGACGCTGACGACGTTGGCGAGGTCCACCGGAACCGTCTCGGCGGCGTACCCCCACAGGGCATAAGTCTCGCCCGTGTGGCACACCGGGGCCGCGCAATCAGTGGCATCGACGAAAGACATGAGCACCATGAACTTGACACCAGAAGCCGCAGCACTGCTGGAACGCTGGATGCAAGCGGCCAGCGGCATCGCTCCTGCGCTTACAGGGGAAGGCGACCTCAGCTGGGCGGAAGTGCGGGACAACTACGGCAAGGAACTCGCCGCCGCTCTCCCGGCACCGCAAGGCGTGACCTTCGAGAGGACCGAGCTCGATGGCGTGCCGACCATGCTGGTGGTGCCAGAGGAAGTGACCGATGACCGGACACTGCTCTACATCCACGGCGGAGGCTACGTACACGGGGCGGTCGAGGCCTATGTCGGACTGACCGGCCACTACGCCAAACGCCTGCGGGCACGGGTGTTTGTGCCCGACTACCGCCAGGCACCCGAGCATCCTTTTCCCATCCCCATCGACGACGTGTTCACCGCCTACCGGGCGCTCCTCGCGGCGGGGACCGCTCCTGAGAAGGTCGCGATCTCGGGTGACTCCGCCGGGGGCGCGATGGTGATCACGGTCATGCGCAAGGCACGCGACGCGGGCATGCCGTTGCCCGTGGCGGGCGTCTCCCTCTCGCCCTGGGCCGACCTGACGCACTCCGGCTCCTCGGTCCAGAGCCGCAACGGCCTCGACCCATTGACAAGCGGAGAATTCCTGGAGAAGCTCGCTCGCGCGTTCCTGGGCAACGCGCTGCCGACCGATCCGGACGCCTCGCCCATCTTCGCCGATGTGCGCGGCCTGGCCCCGACCTTGATCCAGATCGGTGAGAACGAAGTGATGCTCAGCAGCGGCATCACGCTCGCCGGACGGCTCGCAGAACAACGCGTCCGCACCACCCTTGAGGTATGGCCACATATGTTCCACGTCTGGCACCTGCTGGCCGGCCACATGGCCGAGGCCGACGAGGCCCTCGACAACGCTGTCTCCTTCATCACGCGGGAGTACGAGCGAGCGCGCTGAGCTTGATCTTTATCTTCCGGCCTCGAATGGTGTCCCGAACTGAGTCGCTCACCTGGGGTTCGCCGGACGCGGGGCGGCCTTTGTCTGATCATGTGCTCCGTCCAAGGGTGCACGTGACCACGACGAAGGCCGTGAGGGTCTGATGCCTGACGCTGTCCGGAGGGAAGCGTTCGCGGAAGCGTCACGCTTACGAGTGTCTGACCGCTCGGCGTGACGAGTTGTTCGAGCTGGCGGACGCGGTGCTGTGTGCGGAAGGTGCGGTGGAGTCCCCGGTGGACTTGACGCTGTTGCCCGAGCATCGTCGTGGGCACGGAGCAATGAGCACGGTGCATCGTGAAAACTGCATGCCAGTCGGCCTGGTGTGCGTAGGCGAGGGGAGGTAGCCGGTGATCACCGCCGGGTCGGCGTCCGAACTGCTGTCGTCGAGGCCGACGAACCCCAGGTCGGCGATGGCGCCGAGCCCGGCCGCCCGCAGCTTGGCGGTGAGCTTGTCGTGGCGGCAGGCGGTGATCTCCGAGGACCGCAGCGGTTCCAGTTTGCCGCGCACCTCTGTGTCCAGGCCCAGACGCTCGCCAACCGCCCTGACCTGCACCGGGCCGTCGGTCTCCCGCGCGATCGCGAGGATCTTGCGGTAGTCGCCGGGCAGTGCGCCCTTGTCGGCCGCGTCGCTGCGGTGCGGGATGAGCAGGACCGCCCGCCCGGCCACCCTCGCCGACACCGGAGCGGCGGATTCGGCCGCCTCGGCGTCGGCCTCTGCCTGAGCCTGCTCGGCCAGACGATTCAACACCCGCTCCGCAATCGCCAGTTCGTCCCGCTCGCCCTGGACCTCCTGAAGCTCTTGGCCAACCGCTCCGCGAGGGTGTCCAGTTCAGCCCGGCGAGCGATGATCCACTGCCGCTCCCGCATCCTGCAGCCTCCCGCCCTCTCGTGGCGTGCCGACCTGCTGACGGATCGTAGGGTGGGCAGATCGCGGGCGCAGCCGACCCCGGTATCCCGCCGGAACCAGACCTGCCCGATGATCTACGCCCTGGTCATCGGCCGCCGACCGGCGCGAGTGCCCCACTCGCCACTCACACCAGGTCCGTGACCTGCGACTTCACGCCGCACACCACTCAATGAACCCGGTCAGCCTCCGAGTCCACCTGCGAGAGATCGGCGTCCCGCCGCAGCGAGGCAGGATCTCCGCCATCCGCCAGATTGTCCTCCAAGCCCCGGCGCCCGTTATCGCGAAGGCCTTCGGTTACCACGACAAGACAACCACCCGCCTGGTCACCGAAGTCGGAGGACCTGGAGCCGATACGCCCCTGGCGACCACTCACGGTGACACCAGACCGACCTCAACGAGGAATACGCGACACCTCAGCATGCGAGCCCACCAGTCCCAAGGCCGCTCGCCCACTCAGGCAACGGCCTGCACGGCTTCAGCGACCCGGACCGCACCACACGCGATATGAACCGAGGCCCGATTTCCTGGCTGGGCCGACCATGACCACCTGCGGATTTCTTCACGGTGAGGCCTACCCCGCCAGACTGCGGGGTCGCACTCCCCCTCCAGGGCACGCTCAGGATGTGAGATCCAGGACCCTGACCGGTGCGCCGACCCACCGGCCAGGGGCGGTCGTCGCGACGACCGCCCCGTCCGGACGGTCAGGGGTCGGTTGTGCCGCGTACTGACTGTGGGCAACGGCCCAGGTTTCCTGTCGTGCCACGGCCAGTGCCGCGGCAAGGTCAAGATCCAGGACCGTGATGCCGGGCAAGGATGCAAGGTGCTCGGCCGTACCGGGCCGCGCACGGTCGGCTTCGACGAGCGCGCACACCGGAACGTACAGGAACCAGCCCGACTCCGCGTGAGCACGGTGGATGAGTCGGGAGGCCAGGACGTTCCCCTGCCCTGCCGCAGCCATCGCTGTGTCGTCCAGAACAATGTGCATGGCGTCGCTCACCGGCCGGTCACCTGCGCCAGACGCCGGTCCAGCTCAAGATCCAGGTCATCCTGTTCCGAAGGAGTCGGGGAATAGCCGCTCCACTCCTTCAACGCCACCAGAGCCCTCTCCGCACGCTCTGCGCGCTCCGCCGGAGTCAGCAGCGTCTCGGCCAGACGCGCCAGATAGGCGCGCAGCGAGAGCCCCTCCGCAGCCGCGATCGCGGCGAGCCGGTCCTTGGCCTCTTCAGGGATCCGGACATTGGCATCAGACATCATCGTGCTCCTTCCCATCCCACCAGAGTACGGGTACGTACCCGTACCCGTACCTGCACGGGCTCGGGCTCGGGCCCAGGATCGAGGCAGTGCAGGTACGGCGGTGGACGCCGGGTGCCCGGAGGGTGATGGCCTGATCATCTACCCGGAGAAACTCGGTGGACGCTGCCAGACAGAACAGTTGGTTTGCTTCTGGCTGGAGGGGCGCTTACTGTCGAACAGACGGAACAGTCTGTTTAAGGAGATGCCAATGCGTCCCACCACCGGATGGGCAGCGGACGGCACGCCCGGCGCACTGCGTAGCGGCCCGATCGAGCGTCGCGGCCTGCGCGCCGACGACCTCGCCGTGCGGGTCGACCACGGCCCGCCACCGTGGAGACCACCGACCTTCTCGTGAGGCGCGAGAAGCCCAGCTCCGTCGGCAGCCGCTGCATGCCCGCAACTGACGCCTCGCTGGACTTCTGCGCTGCCCACGACAACAGCGCGGACATCGAACTGCTGCCGTCCTCGCAGGTGAACGAAGCCCTGGAGCGCCCGCGCCGCAACGACGTGCGCTACCCGTTCGTCCTCGACATGGCCGACCTCGCTGACCTGGCCTGAACACTCACACCCGCGCCGCCTGCCGCGCAGACACCCGCCCGCTTCGACTTGTGGCACACCATCCGCAACCGGCACATGCCCGATGGCCTGCCGACTGCGCCAGGACGTCCACTTCAGCACGCCCAGGACGGCCTTCATATTGCCGGCCAAGAGGCGCCCGATCACCACGACGGGTACCCCACCCCTCGAAGAGAAAGACTTCTCGCTATGACCACCCCCTCCACTCCCACTACTTCTCGCCCCTCTCCCACGTTCGCCGGAGAACCGCGCGGTCTGTTCATCGACGGAACGGAGCAGCCTGCCGCCGACGGCGCAGTCGTGGCCTCCATCGATCCGATGACGGGTGCCGAGCTGACCACGGTCGCGGTAGCTGGGCGCGCAGATGTCGATGCCGCCGTGGCTGCTGCGCGTCGCGCCTTCGAAGACCCTGCCTGGGCGGCCATCAGCCCCGACGAGCGCAGCCGCGTGCTGTACCAGATCGCCGATGTCATCGAGTCGCACGCCGACGAGCTGGCCACTCTGGACTCCCTGGAAATGGGAGGACCGGTGTCGCTGACACGATGGATGGTCGATCACACCGTCGAGGTCTACCGCCACTATGCGGGCTGGCCGACCCGGATCTACGGAGCTACTGCCCCCTCGGCCCCCGGCCACCTTCAGTACACCAGGCGCTCCCCGCTGGGTGTGGTTGCCGCGGTCGCCGGCTGGAACGGTCCCCTCCTGCAGATGGGCTACAAGATCGCCCCTGCTCTGGCCACCGGGAACACGGTCGTCGCCAAGCCTTCGGAGCAAACCTCCCTGAGCGTGCTGCGCATGGCGGAGCTCGTGCATGAGCACACCGACCTTCCCGACGGCGTCCTCAACATCATCACCGGCCCGGGGCAGAGCACCGGCGAAGCCCTGATCACCCACCGGGACGTCAACAAGATCAGCTTCACCGGGTCCACCGCCGTGGGCAAGCACGTCCTGGAGACCTCCGCCCGCGACCTCAAGCGCGTCACCCTCGAACTAGGTGGCAAGTCGCCGTTCATCGTCTTCGAAGACGCCGACCTGGAGGCCGCCGCGGCAGCCTCCGCGCTTGCCTTCTGCGCCGGCAGCGGCCAGAGTTGCGTGGCTGGCACCCGCGTACTGGTCCAAGAGTCCGTGCGCGAGGAGTTCACCCGCCTCCTGGCCGCGAGCACGGCCAAGATCCCGATGGGTGACCCCTTCGACCCGCAGGTCCTCATGGGCCCCCTGGCTTCTCGTGGTCACTACGAGAAGGTGACCGCCTACATCGACCTGGCCCGTAAGGAAGGGGGCGAGATCATCGGCGACCCCCACGACGAGACCGATGACCTCTTCGTCGGCCCCACCCTGGTCACCGGACTCGACAACACCTCACGCGTCGCCCGGGAAGAGATCTTCGGCCCCGTTGCCGTCCTGCTGCCGTTCCGCGACATGGACGAGGCGGTGCACATCGCCAACGACACCGTCTACGGCCTCGCTGCCACCGTGTTCACCACCGATCTCAGCCGCGCCCACACCATGGCCGACCGCCTCCAGGCAGGAACCGTGTGGATCAACACGGTCAATCAGATGAGCAGCGGCCCCCTGCCCTTCGGCGGGTTCAAGCAGTCCGGCATCGGACGGGAACACGGCACCGATGTCATCGATGCCTACACGGAGACCAAGGCCATCGTCGTCAACCTCTGACGCTCTCCAAGGCCGGACTGATTCCTGCCACCGGTAGCAACGACGTCTCACCCGACTGGAACGAGGCGATGTTTGCTACCGGCTCGTCCTGGCCGTGGGCTCGTCAATGGGCGTGTGCATCGTGAAGTTGCAGGTCACGGGTATGGCGTGACAGGCGTGAGAGGCTCGCGGGCAGGTCCGGGGCGGTTGTCCATCGACAAGGTCATCGGGCAGCGGGCGACTTCTAGGTTCGTGAGAACGAGCAGGGCCCTGTAGTCGAATTGCGGCTTACGCCTTAGTAGGCCCTGTTCTCGTATAGCTACGGCGAACGGACATGTAGCGCTGTGTGCCTGCCGTGGTCGTCGTTTCCCCTCGCCTGGCGCCTCGTTGGGCTGAACGAGTGATCTCGGGCGTGGGGCGAGGAGTACGGGTGCGGCAGGACTGGGAGCCGGAGGACCTGATCGAGGTCTGGACTCGTCGAAGGAGTACCCGGCGAACCTGGAGCGGATGACACCCGCCCGGCGCCTGACGCTGCTGGCGACGCTGTGCCATGTGCGGCAGACGGAGATCACCGACTCACTGGTGGACCTGTTCATCCAGCTCGTACTGAAGATCAACACGAGGGCGGAGCGGAAGGTCGACAAGGAGCTGAATGCCGAGCTGAAGAAGATCCGGGGCTAGGAGGGCATGCTGCTGCGGGTCGCCGAGGCGGCGTTGTCCGAACCGTCCGGCACGGTGCGGCGAGTTATCTACCCGGTGGTCGGCGGGGAGAAGACGTTGAAGGCGCTGGCGGCGGAGGCCGCGGCGAACGAGGCGCGCTACAAGGCGCGGGTCCGTACGGTGCTGCGGTCGTCGTACTCGGCGCACTGGCGGCGGATGCTCTCGCCGCTGCTGGGCTCGCTGGAATGGAAGTGCAACAACACCGCTTACCGGCCGGTGATGGACGCGATCGACCTGCTCAAGCGGTATCTGGAGCAGCCGTTGAAGGAGGGGGCGTTCTTCGATCCGGCGGAGAGTGTGCCACTGACGGGGTGGTGCCCGAGCAGTGGCGGGCGGCGGTGGTGGACGACAAGGGGCGGGTCGAGCGCATCCCGTACGAACTGTGCGCGGAGGAGCCTGAGAACCTGGTGGCGGTCAAGGGCGAGATCGAACGGCGCTGGGGCACCATCGACCTGCTGGACATCCTGAAGTACGCCGAGTTCGACGCGGACTTCATCGCTGAGTTCACCTCAGTGGCCACCAGGGAGAACCTGTCCAAGGACGTGCTGCGGCGCCGCCTGCTGCTGGTGCTGTTCGGTCTGGGCACCAACATGGGCATCAAGCGGGTCGCGGTGACTGGCAAGCACGGCGAGTCCGAGGCGACGCTGCGGCGGGTGCGGCACCTGTTCGTCAACCGGACCAACATGCGCGCGGCCCTGCGCAAGCTGGTGAACGCCACCTTCGCTGCCCGGGACGAGATGTGGTGGGGCACCGGTACGGCGTGCGCCTCCGACAGCCGCAAGTTCGGCGCCTGGTCCTCGAACCTGATGACCGAGTGGCACCAGCGCTACCGCGGCCCCGGGGTGATGATCTACTGGCACGTCGAGCGGAAGTCGGTCTGCATCTACTCGCAGCTCAAGAGCTGTTCGGCCTCCGAAGTCGCCTCGATGATCGAGGGCGTGCTGCGGCACTGCACCGACATGGACGTCGACCGGCAGTACACCGACACCCACGGCGCCTCCATCGTCGGCTTCGCCTTCGCTCACATGCTCGACTTCAAGCTGATGCCGAGGCTGAAGAACATCGGCTCCGCGAAGCTGTACCGGCTGGCCGCCGGGCAGGACGAGAAGTGGCCGAACCTCGCACCGGTGCTGTCCACCAAGACGATCAACTGGGACCTGATCGCCCAGCAGTGCGACCAGATCGTGAAGTACACCACCGCCCTGCGCCTGGGCACCGCCGAAGCCGAGCAGGTCCTGCGCCGCTTCACCCGCGGCGGCCCCAAGCACCCCACTCCAGGTCGTGGAGAACTGGAACTCCGCGAACAAGGACCTCTTCTACGGCAAGGACGGCGACCTGGCCGGCGCGGACAAGGAGTCCCAGGAGGTCAGCATGCTCGCGCTGCATCTGTATGCAGGCGCTCGGCTGGGGTTTCCCAGCCGAGCGTTTTGCGTGGGCGGCCATCGAGTTCGGCGGCGACGGCGTCAAGATGCTCGCACCAGGAGGTTGTCGCGGCCCACGAAGACACGCCGGCTGAACCTTCCCCCGGCCCCTCGTGGATCTCTTGGCGCATTTCGACGTCGGCGAGGTAGTCGCAGACGAACGCGGTCCGCACCGCCCGCCCGAGTTCTTCGATGGCCTGGTAACTGCTCGCGGCCTGATCGACACGACCACGTATTGCAGCGCCCCCTGAAACCGCCGTGGTAGAGGGCCTTACGCCCGTGGCGGGACGGCAGACGAGCTCAGAGCTGGGTTTCGCCGCCATCCACGGCCAGCTCGATGCCGGTGGTGTACGTGGCATCGAAGGCGAGGAATGCGGCCGCCTTGGCGAACTCTTCGACGGTGCCGTAGCGCTTCATGGGGTTGCTCGCGGTCCGCTCCGCCCTGAACTGGTCAGCGGCCTCTTTGGACAAGCTCATCGTTTCCAGAATCCCCGAGTCGATGGGACCCGGGCTGATCGCATTGACACGGATTCCCCGCAGAAGCAGCTCGCGGGAGAAGGAGCGGGCCATCGAGCGCAGCGCCGCCTTGCCGGCCGCATAGACGCTGGTGTCCACCATGCCAATGACGTTCGCGATCGAGGTGGTGAGGACTGTGCCGGCGTTCGCGCTCAGCAGCGGAGCGAGCTTCTGCACAGTGAAGAAGGCGCCCTTGACGTTGATCGCGAACAGCTCGTCGTACACGTCCTCGGTCGTCGACTCGAGGGGCGTGAGGGGTGAGATGCCGGCGTTGACGAACAAAGCCTCGATCGAGCCGAGCTCGCTCTTTACACGGCCGGCGAGCATATCCAGGTCGGACAGTGAGGCCACATCCGCCCGGACGGCCACGGCATTCTCGCCGAGCCGCTCGCGTGCCGCGTCGAGCTTGGCCTGAGAACGGCCGGTGATCACCACGCGGGCTCCGCCTCGCACCAGCAGCTCCGCCAGCGCGAGCCCCATGCCGCTGCTGCCACCCGTGATCACCACATTTTTGTCGCTGTACTTACCCATACCGAGGTGTCTCCGTTCCATTATCAAAAACATGTCGATATATCTGGATCTCGCTTTTCATGAAGCGAATCAGCCGAGGGTTTCGATCTTCATGTCGCCTGTGGTGACCGTGCGGATGTGATCGCTGGCGAGCAGGTCGTGCGGATTGCCGAGGTCGATGGCGCTGACCTCGTCGAGGCGGGCCAGGTGGGAAGGAGTGAGGTCGACCTGCAGGGCGCCGAGGTTGTCCTCCAGTTGCGCGATGGTGCGGGCGCCGATGATGGGCGCCGTCACGCCCGGGGCGTTCAGGGTCCAGGCCAGTGCGACCTGGGCGGGTGTGCGGCCCAGCTCTGAGGCCACCTCCTTCACTGCATCGGCAATGGCGAGGTTGCGGTCGGTGACCCATCCCAGGGCGGCGTTGAGGTTCTTGCGGTTGCCGGCGGTTTCGCCGACAACGGAGCCCGCCGGGTTCTGGTCCTCCCGGCTGTACTTGCCGGTGAGCACCCCGCCGCCCAACGGGGAGAAGGGAACCACGCCGAGTCCCATCTCGCGTGCCATCGGGATCAGGTCACGCTCTGCGGTGCGCCCGATCAGGCTGTACTCGGTCTCCAGTGCGACCAGTGGCGACCAGCCGCGCAGATCGGCGATCGCCTGCATGCGCGACACCTGCCAGGCCGGGGCGCTGGAGATCGCCACGTACAGCACCTTGCCCTGCCTCACCAGGTCGTCCAAGCCCCGCAGGATCTCCTCCACCGGCGTCCTGAAGTCCCATACGTTCACGTAGAGCAGATCGATGTAGTCGGTGTTCAGCTGCCGCATGCTGGCTTCCACCGAAGCCAGCATGCTCTTGCGGTGGGTACCCCCGGAATTCGGGTCACCGGGCTGGCGCAGCGTCGAGTACTTCGTCGCCAGCACCATCTTGTCGCGGTTGGTGCGGGCGAATTCGCCGAGCAGTCGCTCGGAGCTGCCGTTGGTGTAGGTGCTGGCGGTGTCGAAGAAGTTGCCGCCGAGCTCGGTGTAGCGGTCGAAGAGCTTGCGCGCCTCGTCGCGCTCGGCGCCCCAGCCCCACTCGGTGCCGAAGGTCGCCGTGCCCAGCGCCAGCGGTGAGACCCGGAGTCCGGAACGGCCCAGCAGCCTATAAGTGTCGAGAGTGAGTGCCATCGTGTTCTCCTGTGAGGTGCAGTTCGTGGCGTTCGAGAGGTGCGGATTGGTGGTCGACTCGCCCGGGCTTCAGGCGCCGAGCCCGTAGCCGCCGGCCGCGGTGATGTCCTGGCCGGTGATGTAGCCGGCGGCGCCCGAGGCGAGGAAGGCGACTGCTTCCGCGACCTCCTGGCTGGATCCAAAGCGCTCGAAGGGGATCTTCGAGCGCATGGCGTCCCGGCCGCTCTCGGGCACCCCCAGCTTGTTGAGCAGCGGGTGTCGGTGACCCCGGGGCTCACGGCGTTGACGCGAATCCTGCGTGGGGCCAGTTCGAGCGCGAGCGAGGGCAGCATGGCCAGCAACGCGCCGCGTGTCGCCGCCCCCACCGTGGCGCCAGGGGTGCCGCGACGGGATCCGATGCCGACGGTCAGCACGATCGAGCCGCCGTCGTTCATGAGGGAAAGGGCCTTTTGGAGGGTGAAGTACTGGCCCTTGAAGTTGAGGTCGGCGTGCTCGTCGAACGATTCCTCCGTCACCTCGGCAACCGGTGCCGGACGGAAGATCCCGGCGTTGAGGAAGAGCAGGTCCAGCGATCCGAACCGCGCCGACACCGCCGACATCAGGGCGTCGGTGTCGGAGAGCACGCGCCCGTCGGATCGGACGACGAGCACGTCGCCGGGGAGCTCGGACTGCGCCCGCGCGAGGGACTCGGGATTCTGTCCGGTGACCGCGACCTGGTAGCCGCGGGCGTGCAGCAACTCGGCCGTCGCTCTGCCGATCCCGGTCGTCCCCCCGGTGATGAGAGCTGTAGGCATGGCAAACCTTTCGTCGCTGAAGCGACGGGTGAGACCACCCGTAATCGGGGAGCTCCCCGTTTATCTCACCGTACACTGAATCGGGGAGGTCCCCGAATCGTTCCCGAGCCTCATCCGACACTCACGATCGCGAAGGTCATGACACCTCCACGCAGCACCCTGCGCGCCGACGCGCAGCGCAACCGCGAGCAGCTGATCGCCACGGCCGCCGAAGCCTTCGCGTCCGGACGCGCGATCTCGCTGGACGCGATCGCCAAACGCGCGGGAGTGGGGAACGCCACCCTGTACCGGCACTTCCCCACCCGAGAGGATCTGGTCGAAGAGGTCTACCGGGACCAGATCCGGCCCTTGCGCGAAGATGCGCGCACCCTGCTGGCTACCAAGCCGCCCGCGCAGGCCCTCCACGCGTGGATGCTCCGATTCGCCGACTGGGCCGGTGAACGACGCGGCATCTGCGAGGCACTGGTCGCCATGAGCGCTTCCGGCCGCTTCGGCACCGGACCGGTCTGCGACGAGGTCCAGCAGGTCCTGGCGATGGTGCTCGAGGCCGGCGCCACAGCAGGAGAACTGCGCAGCGACATCGACCCGGTCGAGGTAGGCGGCATCCTCGCCGGTTTGCTCTCCGTGGCCGGCGCACCCGAGCAGCACCCCCAGCTGAACCGAATGCTGGACGTCGTCGTCGACGGACTCAGGCCCCGCTAAGCGATACGCCAGCGGTTCGGCGAGGCGTCGGCCTATGCCGGACGGCATGGCTGCGGCCGCGGCGGTCGTGGCGCCCCAGACCTTAGTGAGGACCGTCGGGATGGTTGCCTACGTTCGGCTCGTTCCCCGCCTCGCGATAGCGCCCGAACGGCTCGTCAGGTGTTCCTGCCGTCGCCACTCAAGGGGGACCACCGAGGCGCGCGGCAGCCGGAGCGCGCCCCGGCACCATCCTGGCGAGTCACCAGGCGCGCCGGAAGTCCGACAAGGCAACCTCGAAGCTGAATCGCTGCCGCCGCCGATCGCTGTGCCGTCGACCCTCGCGCCTGCTCCAGACCCGAGCCTCACCCTGCGCTACATGTCCGTTCGCTGTAGCTTTACGAGACCAGGGCCGACACGACGACGGCCGCACTCGGCACCCTCACGCTTGAGCACGGCATGCACGCGTGGGGCCCCGTAGGTTCCGCGTGATTTCGCATGAACCTCGGTGATCTGCTCGGTCAGCTCGGCATCCCGCACCGCTCGGGGGCCGGGCAGGCCGGAGCGACGGTCATAGAAGGCGGTCCGGGAGACCTTCATCAGCTCACACGCCCGTTTGACGCTGTGACCTGCACGCTTCTCCGCCTCGATGAACGGGTGCACCGTCACCGGGTCTCCTTCGCGAAGAAAGCTGTGGCCCGCTTGAGGACGTCGACGTCCTCGCGCAGCCGCCGGTTCTGCCGCCGCAACGCGGTCAGCTCCTCGCGTTCGCTGCTGGTCAGCCCGTTGTGCTCTCCCACGTCAACCTCGGCCTGCTTCACCCAGTCCCGCACCGCGGTGTCGGTCAGGAAGTCCTTGGCGACCTGACCGACCGAGCGGTCACCCCGTCGGCACAGCCCGACGATCTCGGCCTTGAACTCTGGCGTGAACGAACGACGAGGGCGGCGAGGCTTCTTCTTCCCCATGCTCTCCATGATGGACATCCTCCCGGGGCTGAACCCCAGATCTCGAATGTC